>DATFXI010000263.1:0-15294 GCA_035316085.1 Candidatus Angelobacter sp. | reverse complement strand
TTGTGTCCCAGACCTGGGCCACCTGTGGCGGCGGTGGTGGCGGCGGTATGGGCGGCATGGCTGGCGGCTCCAACCCACAGGTCTACATGGTGCCCTGGAAGCTGGTTCAACCCGCTGACACGCTGACCAGCGGGTTGGCGGTTTACTGGCTGCCTTCGTCGCAGCAGGAGCTGGAACGGTCCAGCCTGCGCGAATCGCGCACGCTTTCCACCTACGCCCAGCAGTGCGTCACCATGGGCCTGGTGGATTACCGCACGGCTTTGGGACAAAAACTGCTAGGCGCCGACAAGCTGCCTGTGGCAGTGCTGGTGCAGAGCGATGGCACGGTGGTGGCGAAGCTCCAGAACAAAGATGGCAAGCTTTCCGTCGGCGATGTCGAGAAGATGGTGGATAGCGAGATGAAGAAGCGCGAAGCCGCGGTCAAAGAAAAAATGGAGAGCGCCAAGTCCAAGATTAAGGCTGGCGACAATCCAGGCGCGATTGAGGAATTGCGCGCAGTTTATGCGCAGAAATGTCTGTTTCCCGGAAAGGCCAAGGACGCAGCCAAAGAGCTGAAGAAGTTGGGCGTGGAGGTAGCGGCGATCCCTGACTACCCGAGTTTTGATCCGGCGGTGACTGCGCGCATGGAGAAAACCATGCGGGCGGGCCTGAAGGCCGAAAACGCGGCTCACTATATGGAAGCCGAGCGGCTCTATCAGGCTGCGCACCGGATCGACCCGGCTGATCCGGTTCCGATGCGTTTTCTGGGCGAGCTGTATCGCCACCACATTGGCGACTGGGCCAAGGCGCGGCAGGTGTTTGATGCGATCCTGGCGATGCCGGCCGATCCTATGTCCCGCGCCGTAGCTCTGCACGGATTGGGCAAGATGACCATCCATGAGGGCGACTTCCTCAAAGGCTTACACCTGATGGAAGCCTCAGTCCGCGAGTATCCGCTGGCGCTGGCGTACCGCAACCTGGCGGTGTACTGGAATTCGGAAGGTGATCGCGCGAAAGCTGACGCTTACACCCAGGAAGCGCTTAAGCTCGATCCCAAAGATCCCTACAATCTCATCTTTGCTGCCGCTTTCTTCGCAGGCAACGGGCGCGGCGAAGAAGCCCTGAAGATTGCCCGCGAGAACGAAGCCGTGCTTCCCGCCAGCTATAACCTGGCAGCGATTTACGCCCAGGCGGGTCAAAAGGACAAAGCCTTGGCGCTGCTCAAGCGGCACTTCTTCGAGTACGAACGCTATCAGGCTGTCCGCAGCAAGGAGATGATGGAAGCTCGCGTGGATGCAGTCTTCGCCTCGCTGATGAACGACAAGGACTTCATGGCTTTGACCAGCGGCGCTGATGGCATGCTCCCGATGCGCATGAGCCCGAACGCGAAGCCGGCGGGCAACTGAGTCTAACCACGTAGACACAGAGGCGCGAAGAAACCCGTTTCTGCCGAAAGCAGGTCAAGGTGAGAAAGCTAAAACACCGGTATGTTCTCGTCTTCGTTCTGGCGTGTGCTTGTTTGCTGTTTGCCCACTCTCAGCAGCCTGCGCAGCCCCAGCAAGCCGATGACATTCCCGTGATTGACGGCGGAATCGGCCCTTGCTCGGTCGCCTTCACGGTGACGGACGCCGATGCCAAGCCGGTGTACGCCGCCACCGTCAAAGTTCACATCACCTACGGGTTTGGCGGCTTCAGAAAAATGGACCTCGAGGCCAGCACCAACGCTCAAGGCAAAGTGACGTTCAAAGGCTTGCCCGCCAAGCCCCACAACCCGCCGCTCGAATTTCACGCCTCCAAGGACCAGCTCGTGGGCATGGCCACGGACGATCCCGTGACCGAATGCAAAGCCAAGCACGACATCGTGTTGGAAAAGCCAAAACCAGCGACTAGCACAAAGCAACTAGCAATTAGCAATTGGCAGTTAGCCCAAGCGCAAGGGATCGTTGGTTTCGACAAACTCCCTAGCGTCTGTCATTCCGAGCGGAGCGCCTCGAAAGGTCATGCGCCGAGAAAATCAGGAGCGCGCAGTCGAGGAATCCCGAGGGACCACCCCTGGGCATGCTGCCTCAGGTTATTCTCCCTGGATCTGTCTCCGAGTAGCTTGACCGGAGCGATTGACGCGCCACTAAAAAATCCTTCACCGGTGCTCCAAGAGTAGATGCCGCCAGTCGCGTGAGAACTCCCTGATGCAGCATGGTAGAGCACACATTCCCGCGATCTCTCCACTCCTCCTCAGTCTCCCGCTCCGCGGGATTCTTCGGACTCGGTCGAGATGACGGATTGAGGAGATTTCGAGGAGGCGGGTCATCAAGAGCGGACGCACTAGTGTTGTTGAGCTAGTTACTGATCCCGGCAGGTTGAGCCTCGGGGCCATGCACGGCGTGTGCTGTCAAAACTTCAAGCTCCTCAACCTGGCTTTCCTGATCCGGCGTCAGCGCCACGTCCCTGTAATCGCGGGCCTTGGGATCACGCTCCAGGCGTTTCTTGAACCAGTGGAAACGCCAAGCCAGCTGCGCCATCTTGAAGTGTTTGCGCACCAGGTCCGCCGTAAAGCGGGAATAAAAAACCAGCGGATTCTCGACCGGCAGCGTTGGCCGGCGGTCTTTGCGGTATTTGCGGCGCAGGTAACCGCCCTGCAGGGGATCGATCTTCTCGTAGACAACGCAGAAATGGAACCACAACAACAGCACCATCATGTTATTGAGGTCGATCCCGGTGGCCGCTGCGCGGCGCAGCACGGTCTCAATGTGATCGAGTGAAAAGAATTCCTGCCAGGCATCACGGTAAAGTTTCTCCCACTCCGGCCCGGACATCTGCGCATGCGCTGTTGTCACGTGCTCCAGGTCGTACTTGTTCAGGTCCGGGTCCAGCCAGGCGCCGGCCTTGTGCAGTTTCTGATGGTCTTCCGATCCAGGCAAAGCAGTCAGGCAGTGCGGCTCTAGCAGGTCAATCGGCAGTTCGCGCTGAATGATCTGGATGTCATGCAACACCGATGCCGGCGTGTCTTCGGGGAACCCCAGAATGTAACCGGCAAACACAATCACGCCGGCGCGCTTCCACTCGAGCAGCATCCTTCGGTATTCGGCGATCTTGTTCTGCTTCTTGCGCGCTCCCATCAAGCTCCCCGGGTTGATGCTCTCCAGGCCGATGAACACGCGGCGCACGCCGGCGCGGCCCGCCTTCTCGATGAAGCGTGGCAGGCGGTGGCACATGGTGTCCACCTGGATCATGAACTTGATGTTGAGTTTTTCCGTCTCGCGCATGGCGATCAGGCGGTCGAAGATCTTTTCCCAGTCGGTATTGCGCGCGAAGTTGTCGTCCGTGATGAAGAAGCGTCCCACGCCTTGCGCCAGATTGCGGCGGACGATTTCCTCGATCTCATCCACGGTGCGCCTCCGTGATTTCCGTCCTTGCACATTGATAATGGTGCAGAACGAGCACTGGAAGGGGCAGCCGCGGCCGGCGTCGAAGCTGGTGTACTTGCCGATGGTCCCGCGGATGGTCGCAGCGGGCAGCAGGGGCATGGGCGCGTTTTCGAGCGAAGGCAGACTCGCCAGATAGTTGTAGAGCGGCTGGAGCTTGCCCTGCCACGCGTCGCGCAGTACGTGATCCAGACGGCCTTCCTCAGCCTCGCCGGCGAAGAGCGAGATGCCGAAGTCCATGGCCTCTTTTAGTTCGGGAGTCACGCCGCCCAGCATACAGAGCGAACCCGAGACGTGAAAGCCTCCCATGCAAACTTGGATTCCGGCGGCGCGAAGGGGTCGGGCGATATCCATGGCCCGCGGAAACTGGTTGGACTGCACTCCCACCAGCACCACCAGGCAGCGGCTGCCGGCGAGGGAACGCGCGATGCGTCGCGCGCGGATGCGGGTGTTGTCTTCGTCCATGGAAGCAATGGCGATTTCAACGTCGTCGCCGAGGACGCACCGCTTCTTGCAATCGAGCGCCAGCCCGTTCATAACGGCGAGAGAATTAGACGGCACAGCGGAACGAAGCCACTGGATCACGTAGCCGTCATCGTCGTAGTGCGACGGCTTGATCAGCACTAGAGAAAAACGTTGTGGCGCAGCCATCCCTCTCCAGAACTTCAGGGCCCAAAAGAGTGATTTAAGTGAGGGTAGCTTATCACACCGGGCAAGAGAGCCATCGCGGACCGGCGGCGTGGTGGAGTGGTTCCGAATGGCCCGCGGTTACAACCAGGCCCCGCAGGGGCTAGCTTGCGACGTTGTAGCGCAGGCGAACACTGCCATCTGGATACTTTCGGGCCGAGCGTAAGTGAAGCGGTATGTCCCGGTGTCGCGGCGCCACCAGCGGTATGCCCTCACCGATGAAGGTGGGAATGACGTGAATGTCGAACTCATCGATCTCACCGGCGTCGAGGAACGAAGCGATCAGCTCTCCGCCGCCCATCATCCAGATATGTTTTCCAGGCGTTGCGCGCAGGCGTTGCGCAAAGGCTTTGACGGGCTCCGAGACAAATTCCACGCCCGGCGCCGCTCTCTTCGGAGGCCTCCGCGAGAACACGTAATTGGCGACCTTTTTGTCAAACATGCCGTCTTTCTTGCCCCTCTTCTTCCAATACTCCATCGCCCAGTCGTAGGTCTTGCGTCCGAAGAGAACGGTGTCAATGGTTCCGTAGAACGCGCGCATGCCGTGATCGGCTGTGCGCGGCCGGCGATTGAGCCATTCCACATCGCCGTCTGGCCGGGCGATGTAACCATCGGCGCTGGTGGCAACATAGACGATTATCTTTCGCCGTGCTTTCATAACGTGGTCTCCTTGCGCAAGCGCGTCCCGGTTGGTCTCGAATCTAACCATGGAATATATAACGTAGCCGGTCGTAGAGGAATGGCCGGCCAACCGGCACCAACCACTATCCGCCGGTTTTACCTTCCGCGATCACCACCACTCTCCAGCCCATGCGGTGGCCTGCTTCGGCGCAGGCGGCCACGGTTTCGTCTCCAGTGGCTGCGGCGGGAACGATCTCCAGCCGTTTCATCCCGCCGTCTTCGTTCGCAAAGCGCATGCCCAGGATGTTCGCGGCCCGGTAGGTAACGGATGCGATCTCGCTTACATTCAGAGACACGGTCGTGCAAGCCAGGATGGTGTGCGGGCGGCAGATTTTGTCGAGCAGCGTGACGATCTCTAGCTTCGACTCCATCTCGTCGGGCACGGCTTCTACTACCAAGTCAGCCTGGCGAGCAGCTTCCTCCACTGTGCCGGCATATTCCAGGCGCTGGAGGGCGGAATCGGCGTCGGCGTGGGAAATTTGACCGAGTTGAATGGCCTGGTCCAGGCTTGCCCGCATTTCGTTTTCAGCTTTGCGCAGGCTGGTGGGAAGGATGTTTTGGAGAATCGTCCGGTAGCCGCCACGAGCCGCCGCAAGTGCAATGGTTGGCGCCAAGGCCCCACCGCCGATGACCGCCACGGTCTTGATCTCGACCATGACTTGGGCGTCTAGCCCTTGTCGAGGGCCGTCATCATGGCCACGTAGTTGGGATCGGCCTTGCGCATGTAGTCGGCCAGGCGTTTACGCTCTTCTTCGGTCATGCTGGGAACTCCGGCCTGGATGCGCCGCAGCGTGGCGGCAATGTCGTCAACGTAGTTCATCATGCGGATCAACTCACCGGTCACAGGCATGCGATGTATGGCTCCTTGCGTCATGTATCAATGTCATCGAAGATGATTACCACCTGATGCGCGGGCTATTGCTTACCGCGACGAAACGTCTGCCTAAAGGCCCGCGATCCGTCCCGCGGGATCGCTAGACGCTGATACCAGGCAGTGGATCAGTTTCTCCGAAATGACCCACTGCCCATTGTCAATTCTCCCGCGGGATTAGTAAAGCGGCGGACATGGTAGCTGCACGTCGCTGTTGGCTCGTGGCCACGATGTGCTGATCACCCAGCTCACGCTGGGCCTCTTTAGCATCTAAACATTGCGGCCCTCGTGCCGTTACCAACCGCTCACCATGCGATCCAGTCCCGCAGTCCTTACCGCCGAATCCAAAGGCATATCGGAATGCCTGGACCGTTTGGCAGCGCAAAAGCGGGAGGCGCGCCCGCTGGCCACCTACCGTTTGCAGTTCCATGCCGGCTTCCGTTTTGAAGATGCGCGGCGGCTCGCGGGTTATCTGCATGCGCTCGGAATCTCGCACATCTATGCGTCGCCTCTGCTCCAGGCCCGCCAGGGCAGCCAGCACGGCTACGACATTACCGACCACAGCCAGTTGAATCCTGAGATCGGCACTTACGAAGACTTGCAGGCGCTGGACCGCGAGCTCAGGAACTATGGCATGGGGATTGTGGTGGATTTCGTCCCCAACCATATGAGCGCCGGTTCGGGTATGAATCCGTGGTGGAATGATGTCCTGGCGAACGGACGGACCTCAGAATTTGCGGAATTCTTTGATCTGGATTGGGATCCTCTCAAACCCGAGCTGCGTGACAAACTGTTGCTTCCCATCCTTGGCGATCAATACGGCGCCGAACTGGAAGCCGGCCGTATACGATTGCGGGTCAGCGACGACGGGTTTGAGGTTGTCTGCAACGACACCATTTTGCCGTTGGACCCGCAGACCATTCCTTTAATCTTCACGTCCGCGCCTCAAGAGCTGCGTAATAGTTCGCCGGAAATCGCAGCGTGGCGCGATCTGCTCGATGGCTTGCGCAACCTCCCATCCCACAACAGCAAAGACATTGAGCAGGTGCGCCAGCGGCAACGCGGCATTCCGCCGCTCATGGATGAACTACGCAACTTGTTGCGCACATCGCCCCGGGCCCGCCAGCTTGCGGAAAGAGCAGTGGCAGAATGCAACGGGCACCCCGGGGAACCGCGCAGCCTGGATTGCCTGCACCGTCTCCTGGAGGCCCAGGTATACCGCCTGGCGAACTGGCGTGTCTCCGGCGAAGAAATTAACTACCGCCGCTTCTTTGACGTCAACGACCTCATCGGCCTGCGCATGGAGAACCCCCGCGTGTTCGCCGCCACCCATGAGCTGCTGCGCCGCATGCTGGCGGACGGAACCGTAGCCGGCCTGCGCATTGACCACTGCGATGGTCTTCTCAATCCGCGGCAATATCTGGTGCGGATCCAGATGCTCTACGCCGCCAGCCAGTGTCTGGGCGCCACACCGCATCCGCCGCTCTCCGAAAACGGGATTGAGACCGACATGCAGCAGGTCTTTGGCCAGCACGATTGGATGCGAGACCGCGCTCCCCTCTATACCGTGGTGGAAAAAATCCTTTCCCCTGGCGAGGCTTTGCCTGCCGAGTGGCCCGTGGACGGCACTTCCGGATACGAGTTCACCGCACTGGTCAACGGCGTATTCATGGATCGCCGCAACGAAAAATTCTTCACCAACCTTTACCAGCGCTTTCTTGGCGCCTCGTTAGACCCCGACCTGCTGGTTTATGACAGCAAGAAGTTAATCATGAGCGCGTCACTGGCCAGCGAAGTCAGCGTGCTGGCGCATCTGCTGGATGAAATTTCCGCCGGCGACCGCTACGCCCGCGACTTCACCCGCAAAGCGCTGCGCGATGTGGTGCAAGAGACGATTGCCTGCTTTCCCGTTTATCGCACATACATCGATGAGCGCGGAGAGATCACCGAGCGAGACCGCGCGCACATTAATGACGCAATCGTCCGTGCCAAGCGCCGCAATCCCGATAAAGCACCGGCAAGCTTCGATTTCCTTCGCGACATCCTGCTGCTCAAGCGCCGGGAAACGGAAGGCGACTTGGAGCTCTACCGCCGCAAACTCCACTTTACTCTGAAGTTTCAACAACTGACCGGACCGGTGATGGCCAAGGGCCTGGAGGACACCGCGTTTTACATCTACAACCGCTTTGTGGCGGTGAATGAAGTCGGCGGTTCGCTCAAACAGTTCGGCGTGCGGGCGGAAGAATTTCACCAGGCCAACCGCCAGCGGCGCGAGCACTGGCCGTTTTCCATGCTGGCCACGTCCACGCACGACACCAAGCGCGGCGAAGACGTGCGTGCGCGGCTCGACGTGCTTTCCGAAATGCCGAAGGTGTGGAGCGGGCAGGCTCTGCGCTGGCGGCGCGCTAACCGTGCGCGCAAACGCCTGCTCGGTGACGGCCGCCGCGTCCCCGACCTGAACGAAGAATACCTGCTCTATCAGACTCTGGTGGGCACCTGGCCGTTCGCGCTTTCCGCTCACGGAACCGGCAATCTGGACGTGCGCGCGCATCAAGAGTATGTCCGGCGGATTCAGCAATACATGACCAAAGCCATCCATGAGGCCAAGGTCAACCTGAGTTGGATCAACACAGATCCCGCCTACGTTGCCGCCATGCAGCAGTTCGTTGAAAAAATTCTGGCTCCGGGGAGCCGCACTCGTCTCAACGCGTTCTTAGGCCAGCTTCAGGCGTTCGTGCCCGCCGTCAGCTTCTTTGGCGCAATCAACTCGCTGGCGCAGCGCCTCTTGACGGTCACCGCACCGGGCAATCCCGACCTCTACCAGGGCACAGAGATGTGGGACTTCAGCCTTGTCGATCCTGACAACCGTCGGAATGTGGACTTTGTTTTGCGCGGGCGCCTGCTCGCCGAACTTGACCGGCGCGCTGAGGCCGGGGACTTGGTCCGCCTATGCACGGAGATGCTCGGAAATTTCGAAGACGGTCGCATCAAACTGTGGACTACGACGCAGGCGTTGCGCCATCGCCGCGAGCGCAAAACACTGTTTCACGCGGGCGAGTATGCACCCATCGAGGCCACTGGCCCCAAGCGCGAACACGTGCTCGCGTTTTCCCGAGAACACAACGGCCGGATCGCCATCGTGGCCGTTCCCCGCCTGAGCTACACGCTGGCTGGCGGAGAACTGCGCGCGCCCCTGGGCGAACTCTGGGAGACGACGGAACTGCCGGCCCCGCCGCAGGCTCCTGAGTTTCTGGAAAATATTTTCACTGCAGAAAAAATCAAAGTCACGCCGGAAAGGACGTTGCTATGCCGCGAAGTCTTCGCCCATTTCCCCGTTGCTTTGCTGGCGGGTGGATGAAGGCATTGGGAGACGGTCGCACACGCTGGTGAGCGCGGCCAGTTTTTCTTCCAGTGCGCGAGTGAGAGCGCCGGAGGACAAGCGCCATCCCCAGTTGCCGGATGGCTCCGAGGGCGTGTTCATCCGCGCTTCGCTTCCCAGGACGAGAACGTCCTGCAACGGAACAATCGCCATGCGCGCAACCGAGGCATACGCCGCCCGAATGAAAGCCCAGGGCACCTCGTTGACCGGCCCCAGGTAGGCCTGTGCTGCCTCTCGTTCATGCGGGCGGGCGGACTGCCACCAGCCCAGAGTGGTGTCGTTGTCGTGGGTACCGGTGTAAACCACGCAGTTGGCGGGATAGTTGTGCGGCAGATAAATGTGCGCTCCCGGATCGCCGAAGGCGAATTGCAGAACTTTCATCCCGGGGATTTGCAGGCGGTCGCGCAGCGCGTGGACTTCCGGCGTGATCATGCCCAGGTCTTCGGCGATGAATGGCAGCTCGCCAACCCGCTCGCGCAAGACGCGAAACAGATCCTCGCCCGGTCCTTTTTTCCAGCAACCGTGCACCGCGGTGGGCTCGGCAGCCGGAATTTCCCAATAGCTTTCGAAGCCGCGAAAATGGTCCAGGCGCAGGATGTCGCAAGTTCGCAAGGCCCAGGAGATTCGCTGCGTCCACCACTGGTACCCCTGGGCCCGGCAAGCTTCCCAGTGGTAGAGCGGATTGCCCCAGCGCTGTCCGGTGGAGCTGAACGCGTCGGGCGGGACGCCGGCCACCAGCGCAGGCTGAAGGTTTTGGTCGAGCACGAAAAGTTCCGGGTTGCGCCAGACGTCGGCGCTGTCGTAGTTGACGAAGATGGCGACGTCACCCACGATCCGTATGCCGCGCCGCGCACAGTAACTGTGCAGCGCCCGCCACTGCTCAAAGAATGCAAACTGAATGGCGCGCTCCACCTCCAGCTCGCGCTGGTGCTCCATTCCGAAGCGATGCATGCCCTCCGGTTCCCGGCGGGCCAGCTCCCGCGGCCACGAGCTCCATGCTGCGCCGCCGTGCATCCGGCGCATGACTTCAAACAGAACAAAGTCGTCGAGCCACCAGGCGCATTCCTGCTTGAAGCGCTCAAAGCGGCTTCGTCCATTGTCGTTTTTCTCCAAAAAATTCTGCGCAGCCCGGCGCAGGAGCGGCAGTTTGCAGGCTTGCACTTCGTCAAAATTGATCCGGTCGCCCGCTGCCGGCGGTAAAGACGCGTGCCCCAAGTCGAGCCAGCCGTGCTCAGCCAGTCTTTCCAGACTAACGAGGAAAGGATTGCCGGCGAAAGTGGAAGTCGCCGAATACGGTGAGTTGTTCAGTCCCGGTGGGGAGAGTGGCAAGACCTGCCACAGGCCTTGGCGCGCCCGCGCGAGAAAATCAGCGAACGCGTACGCTTCCGGTCCCAGGTCTCCGATTCCGCCCCGCGAAGGCAAGGAAGTGGGGTGAAGCAGAATTCCGGCGGAGCGTTCCAGCAGCATGGGTTTCGAATCACTTCATCCGCGCGATTTGGTCAGATTGCGCAATTCAGCTTCGTTGATCTTCAGCTTGCCGTCCTTCTTGAGCCGATTTTCCAGCTCAGCTACGAATACTTCCAGAGCTTGCTGACGTTTCTGCTCCGAGATCTGTTCCGTAAGCCCCTCACGCTGCTGGGCAAACTGTGGATCATTGACGGATGGCTCCTGACGGTCCAGCACCTGCGCGACTGCGCCCTTGGGTCCGAGGTGGATCGGATTGCTGATCTCGCCGGGCTTCAGCGCGAAGATGGCGCTGGCAGGCCCGCTCATGGGTCCCAAGCCGGGGACATCGGAGGTCCGGCCCACCAACTCGCTGGTTTTCACCGTGGCTCCGGCTTCCTTGGCAGCCTTGGCCAAGTCGTGCTCCGCGTGGGCCCGGTCGGCGAGGGCTGCAAGCTTCCTTTGCAGAAGTTCACCCGCGCGCTGGGCCTTGAAGTCAGCTGTCACGCGGTCTTTGATTTCCTCAAACGACGGGGTGCGCGCCGGTTGCACTTTAGTGACTTCAAAGATCATGTAACCCTGGCTATAGCGGGCGATTTGCGGTTCCGATTTTTCGGGAACAGCAAACACCGCAGCCATGACTTCCTGGGAAGCTCCAATGCCGGGCAGCGCGTCGGCCCGGCCCACCGGGTTGCTCTCAATCACTTGGGCGCCGCTCTGGGCAGCGGCTTTGTTTAAACCTTGTTTACGGGCAACATCCTGGGCTGAATTAACCGCATGGTCCAGATACGCACCCACCTTCTGACCCTTCACCACCGGTTCAATCTCGCCCTTGACCTCAGAGAACGGCTTCACGCGAGCCGGTTCCTTTTCTTCCGTCTGGATGATGTGAAACCCGAACTTGCTCTGCACCAGGTCGCTGATCTCGCCCGGTTTCTGCGAAAAACTCTTGTTTTCAAATTCAGGGACCGTTTGGCCTCTGACAATCCAGCCCAGTTCTCCGCCCTTCTCGGCGCTTCCCGGATCAGCAGATTCCTTCTTAGCGAGCGCGGCGAAATCTGCGCCGCCTCTGATCTGCTTGAGGATATCGGTGGCTTTAGCGCGAGCCTCGTCCACCGCCTTGGGATCGGTCTTGCCGTCAGGACCGGGAGCCGGCAGCTTGATCAGAATATGCCGCACACGCGCGCGCTCCGGCAGGCGGTACGCGTCTTGATTTGAACTGTAGTAGCGCTGAAGATCAGCAGTATCAACCGTGACTTTGCTTTCCGCGTCCTTATCACTCATGATGAAGTACCGCACCTGACGCTTCTCGCCAATCGAGCCCTGGTACCGCGCCTTGGTCGCTTCATAAAACGCCTTGAGTTCCGCTTCAGTCGGGTTGATCTGCTTCTTGATTTCGTCCAACTCCAGCACTGCGAACTGGAATTTAACTTTCAGGTTCCGTTCCTTGAAGTCCCGCTCCACTTCTGCTGGAGAAGCGCTCACGCCACCCACAACAGCGCTGAAGAGTTTCCGTGCCAACAGGCTGTCTTTCACGTCGGCTTCGAACCCGGACACGGTCAAATTGTTGTCAGCCAGGAGTCTTTCATATTGTTCTTGGCCCATCCATTTGCCATCAGGGAAAAAAGTTTGCCGGTTAGCTCCGTGCTCCAGTTCGTCCCGCACTTCCTGGTCTGACACTTTCAGCCCCAGCCGGTCGGCCTCATAGCGGATTGCCTGCTTCTGAATCAGTTGCTTGACAGCCTGCTGCGTCAGCATCGGAAGGTAAAAGTCCGGGACTCGCCGCCCCTGGGTCTGCTGCCGCACGAACTGGTTCACTTGGTCAGCGCTAATGTCGGTCCCGGCCACGGTGGCCACAACGCCGGTGCGGCCGCCGGCATCCACTCCGGACATGAATCCAGGAATCAGGTAGACGACCATTCCTACGCAGACAACCAGCAGGAACCCGCTCATGATGTATTTTTTGGCCTTGTTGCCGCTTTGCAAGAACCGAATCATTGTGTGGGAAACTCCAGCAAAAGATAAGACTCGTTCCATTATATAGGGGCCGGAATGAATCGTGTTAAGGGACGGCTTCTAACAGGGTGGCGGCGCAGGTTTTTCGCAGCCCCAAGCTTCCAAGTTCTGACAGAATGGTTCTAATGCTTCCGTGAGCACCAGCGAACAAACCTTGCCGATTGCGAAGTCCAGCCACGCTGCTTCGCGCAAACTGGCGATTGCCGGCGCTATTTTCTGCGCGTTGCTGGCCTTGTTCTGGTCGATTGCCAGGTTTTTCCGCTTACAACAACTCCAGGACCATCCGATTTCTACGCTCGTAAGTTTTGCGCTTCTCTTTGCTCCCTACTGGTTCCTCGGCTTTGGCGCGGCCGAATGGTTGCGTGACATCCTGTCAGGAGGAGTAGTCCGGAGTGCCGCGGCGGCTTTGCTGGCGCTGCCTTACTTTGTTCTTTCGATCCCGCGCGGAGAATTCCACTGGCCGGTGGCCACCGTCCTGGTGGGATTGGCGGTGCTGAGCGCAGCCGTCGTCGAGCGGTGGAAGACCCCCGGCAATTGGGCCGACGTTGTGGTTTTGGCCTCGGCTGGTTTGACGATCGATTTGGGTCTGCTCAACACCGCGGGGCCTCTGGCGACGCCGGGAGCAACGCTGTGGCCACCCGGCCTCGGCGGCTTTCCCAAGATGATGATGATGAACGTGGCGCTCTATTGTTACCTGGTCGTCAAGCCGATCGCAGGCGTCGGCTACGACCTGACGCCGCGTTTTTCTGACGTAAAGACAGGGTTGCGCGAACTGCTCTTCTACATGCCGATCGTGCTGGCGCTTGGGTTCTGGCTTGGCTTCCTGCACTTTCACACGGAAATGCCGAGGTTCTTCCTCGTCCCGGCGGCATGGCTCTTCACGTTTGCGTTTGTCGCCATGCCGGAAGAGTTCTTCTTCCGCGGCCTGGTGCAAAACCTGCTCGAACGCCGCATGGGAAGAAACCTTGCATTACTGGTCGCGTCCATTCTCTTCGGTCTGTCTCACTTCAACAAACGCGCTGGCGGCCAGTTCCTGCTCTCGATCGCAGGTCACAGCATTTTCTTCAATTGGCGCTACGTGTTGCTGGCGACCATCGCCGGCATCTTCTACGGGCGGGCCTGGCGCGACCAGCGCAGGCTGTTTGCTTCCTCCATCACTCATACCAGCGTGGACACGGTGTGGTCAGTGTGGTTTCGCTAGAGCAGCCAGCCTTTCTCTGAAATCCCGAGCGCCCGCGAGGGATCCATATGATCTTCAACACTCTGAAGGTTAACCATCCAGCGCCTGTAAGCGATGCGCCCCCGGGGAGTCGAGAACTCATTCCTCATTCAAAAACTGGTTTGCCCACAGTGCAACGTGACAATACGGATCCTTCGCTCTGCTCGGGATTTTAGAAAGAGGCCAACTGCTCATCGCTCTTCCGGCAAAGCGCTATAATCTCCAACGCCTTACCACCCCACCATCGAGGTCTTGAATCATGAAACGCGTTGTGATTGGCATTCTTCCGCTGATCGTCATGCTGGCTGGCACCAGTCTGGGACAAACGCCAAAGTGCACTCTGAGCGAACATACGGAGTACAACAAGAGATCAAGGAATACACCACCGAGCCATACTTCATCACGGAGCTGGTGGACCATCTGCCGTTGAGCTCTTGCGTGCCCGCGCCGGACGCTCTTCTGCACCACATCATTGGCGCCCCGGACGTGCTCGACTACACCAGGGACATCAACGCCTATATGCGGCTGCTGGCGAGCAAGAGCCCGCGCGTGAAGGTGTTCAGCATCGGCAACTCGGAAGAAGGGCGGGAGATGCTGGCCGTGGTGGTGAGCGATGAGCAGAACCTGGCCAAACTCGAGCGTTACAAGGAGATCACGCGGCGGCTGGCCGACCCGCGTGGCTTGAGTGACGCGGACGCGCAAAAACTGATCGCGGAGGGCAAGCCCATCTACTGGGCCGATGGCAGCATCCATTCGCCCGAAACCGGCGCTCCGGAAATGTTGATGGAGCTGGCCTATCGCCTGGCGGTGGAAGAGACGCCGTTCATCCAGAAGATCCGCCGCGATTCCATCGTGATGATTACGCCGCTGGTCGAAACCGACGGCCACGATCGCATGGTGGACATCTACATGCACCGCAAGAAACATCCCACCGATCCTCCTTATCCGCTGGTGTGGTGGGGGCACTACGTGGCGCACGACAACAATCGTGACAACCTGGGTCAGACGCTGGCGCTCTCTCGCAACATGCTCAAGAACTTTCTAGAGTGGCACCCCACGGTAATGCATGATCTGCATGAATCGGTGCCTTATCTCTACATCATGACCGGCACCGGGCCGTACAACGCTTGGCTCGATCCCATTGTCATCAGCGAATGGCAGCAGATGGCTTACTACGAGATCGAAGAAATGACCAAGCGCGGCGTGATCGGCGTGTGGACGCACGGATTCTACGATGGCTGGGCGCCGAATTACCTGCTCTCCATCGCCAACAACCACAATTCCATTGGCCGGTTTTATGAGACGTTCGGCAACGGCGGCGCCGACACGCGCGTGCGCACTTTGCCCCCAGAAAGCACCAGCCGTGACTGGTTCCGTCCCAACCCGCCGCTGCCCAAGGTGAAGTGGTCGGCCCGCAACAACACCAACATGCAAGAAAGCGCCATTTTGTTCGGCATGAACAACGTGGCGAGTCACGGGCAGCAGTTCCTCACCAATTTTTATCTGAAGAGCCGTCGCGCGGTTGAAAAGGCCAGAAAAGAAGGCCCGGCGGCGTGGGTCTTTCCCGCTGATGATTCACGGCCCGTGGAACAGGCGG
>DATFXI010000262.1:0-4232 GCA_035316085.1 Candidatus Angelobacter sp. | reverse complement strand
GCCCGCAGCAGCAGTAACTGTGCCGCCAGTACAGTTATTAACCACATTGGGAGTGGTGGCCACAACCAGGTTCGCGGGCAAATTATCAACGAAGCTGGCGTTGATCGGCACCACGTTGTTGTTGGTTATGCTGAAGGTGATCGTACTGGGCGCATTAATAGCGACTGTGGTCGGGCCGAAGCTCTTGGTAATCGAAGGTGGCTCCAGAATAATGATGCCGGCGTTCGCAGTGCCACCGCCGCAACTGGAAAGGCTTCCAGGAGCGGTGTAAGTAAATGTGGTCACCGTGGGCGTACTGAGGATCTTAAAGAATGAGCCGTTGTAACCGGCGCAGGTGCCTGCCCCCGTTACGCCCGAAATGGAAACGAACTCGCCCGTGCTGAAACCGTGTGCTCCGACTGTGGTTATCGTGGCCGTTGTGCTGACTTCAGTAGCACTGGAAATGAGATTGGAATTAACCGGAACAACCGCCTGGTCCACCGTTGCGTTCGCGGTCCCGAGCCCTGAAGTTCCGCCCGCATTGAAAGTAGCCGTCGCCTGCGCGCTCGCATTCAGCGTTTCCGGCTGCGCTTGCGGGATGCTTCCCAGAACAGCACCGTCGAAGGTTATAGGCAGCCCGATGATTCTAACGAGGTTGGCCAGGCCAACTGCATTGCCATGGTTGTCCTTGCTCATATCCCCGGTCAGCGTCGAGCTTTGATTAATGCGGATTTTTTGCAGGTTGCCGGTGTGGGTCAGTACGATAAAGGGATCGAATAAGGTGGTCCCGGCCGCGGTATGTATGGTGCTGCCGGCCGCGTCAGTTCCCCACCAGTTGGGTCCGCTATTGGGGTTCGCGCTTGTAGTTGCGGTCACTGTGCTGTTGAAATTCTCCAGATTGCTTCCCGAGGTGCCAGCACTGTTCCCCGCCAGCCGACTGAAGCCGATAATTAGCGGTCCCCCTCCAGATGCGGTAGCAGTAGAGATACCGCCGCCGTGACCGTGCGGAGCGCTGTTGCCAGTGATGGTTATCTTGTTCAGCGTTACTGAGTCTGTGCAGGCACCTGGACAGCCGTTGGCGGAAACGTTCATGAAGATTCCGCCACCGTCTACTTTGTTGGCAACATTGGCGCTTCCGGCGCTGTTATTGTTGATGACGGTGCCCTGGTCCACCAGCAGGTTGGCCGAGGTCTTGATTCCACCGCCCTCTCCTGCCGCCTGGTTGCCGGAGATCGTGCTGTTATGGATCACCGTCTGCCTGGAATTGGCGCTATTGGAGGTAATGGTGATGCCACCACCAGAACCTGCCTGATTGGTGTTGTTCGTGTTCGGGGCTTGATTGTTGAGGACCTGGACGCTGGTCAGGGACATCCGCGACGGGTCGGCAACCCACACGCCGCCGGCTGTACCCGTGCCGCCACCCTGGACTGCCTTGTTTCCCTGAATGATGCTGTTGCTGATGGTAACCAGGCCGGTGCCGTTGTTGCTGTTGAAGCCTGCTATGCCACCGCCATTGCCGTCCGTGGTATCGCAGTTTTGAATGGTGACGTTGGTTAGCGTCAATGTGTTGTTTCCGGTTCCGCCGGTATCGAACTCCAGGCAGCCGGCATCGCCGTCAGTCGTCGCGACCTTTCCACGGTTATGTCCATTTTGCAGGGTAAGGTTGGAAATGCTGGCGGTGGCATTCGTGAACCCGGGGAGGTCCTCGTTAACGGCCATGAGCATGTCAACGCCGTTGGCCGGACCGGGGTTGAAGCCGACTGTGCCAGCCTGAATGATGGTCGTGTTCTGCCCGGCGCCGATGATGTTCAACGAGTCGGTGACGTTCAGAGTCCCCGTCGTGGCGTCATAAAGCGGCGTGACAGCCCTGGGCTGCGAAAGCGTGTAGGTTCCCGCTTGCAGCATGATGGTGTCTGTGCCGACCGTAGCGTTGGCCTTGATGATGGCTTCGCGCAAAGTGCAATCCATGGAGCCATCGACTCCCGTTGTATTAAGGCAGGTAACTCCTGTACCTCTAGGAACTATGTCATCGAAGCGGTTCGGAAAAAACGTCGGATCCGGCAACGGCATAGACATCGCCGGCGCCATCTGGCCCTGATGAATGGCCATCACTCCCGGGCGGCCGTCAATGTTGATGCGCATGGGCAGGGCGCTGACCGGCGAGCCGTTGTAGGGTTTGACCGAAAGCTGTCCGGCAAGGAACGTCGTTGCGCCTGGCTCCAGGTCGGGATGGGAGACCACCACCATCTGAGTGCCAGAGGCGTTGAGCCACACCACATCGTCCGCGCCGTTGTTGGAGATGCGCGTCTGGAAGAAAACCGGTGTCTGACCCAAAGCTACGCTCCCCACGGAGGGCAAGCTCTCCACAATCTTCCAGCCGTTGGCAGGAAAAGACCGGGCGGGAGCGAAGGGAACAGGCTGGTTGTTTCGTCTGGCCTGCCGGATGGCACTGAATTCTTGAGCGGTGTAAACGCGCGGATCGAACTCGTTGCGGGCAGCGATCTGTATGCTGCCGTCGGAAGCCAACAAGGCAATCTGCACTCCGGGGTTGCGGTCATAAACAAACCGACCCAGCGCGATGGCGGTGGCGGAGACCGGCAATGACACGCTCACCAACTGCAAGGGCGACGTCGGGCGCAGAATCTGTACTTTGCCGCCGGAGAGAAACGCGGCGCCGTCGCCATTATCGCCGAATTCGCCGAACAGAATGTTCGACGCGGGCGCGCTCAGCGGGAAGGCGGCAAACGGCGCCAATCCCTGCGGCCCGCTGCCATAGACAGCCAGAAAACTCTGTTGCTTATTGGCAACGCCGATGATGAGGGTCGAGCCAGATCGGCCCAGCGCGCCCGCAGCCAGGCTGGTGACTCCACCTGGCAAATTGATCGTCTGACTGGCGGTGAAGTTGCCCTTGCCGTCGCCTGCGAAAATGTAAATCGTGCTCCCGCCGCGCGCGGCTACAGCCAAATCCAGGTGGCCCAAGCCGGTGAAATCGCCGGCAGCGATGAAATCAGGACTCACGGAAACGGCAAACGTCTGCACTTCAGGAAGAAATGGTGAGGGAAACTCGTTCCGGCCGATGGCTTGGAACGATGCGTCGCTCTGCGGGGCAAAGGCGTCCAGGTTGCCGCGATGCACGGCGATAAAGCCAGTGCTATAGCCGACTACCAAGTCGGCAATTCCATCACCGTCGACGTCCGCCGAAGCCATAGCCACCGGCTGCGGCGACGCGATCCCCTCCAGAACGCCTGAGGCCCTTGCCGCGGCAGCTCCGGTGTAAGTCACCGGCAGGGGCCGGCTGTCCTGCAACCAGATCTTGGGGCCGCTGGGCGCGGATTGCGCGGGTGCGGGACCGCCGGCGAAGGCTGATGTGGTCAGAGCAAGACACGCCAGGATGACGACGAGGACGCAGCACGCCATCACCTGCAGACGGGGAGAGAAGAACCTTTTTTTCACGGCCAGAAGACTCCTTATTACGTCAACCGAAAAAACTCTGTGAGGGGGCACCTGGGGTAAAGCCGCCTCAGAACGACAAACACAAACCGCCGCTGCAACGTGCTGGGGATCAAACCGGGCGTCGAGCGGCCCTGGCGGTGGTACGTCATTCTGGTGCTACATCATTCCGAGGGAGCGAGTAAGCTTAATCCAGCCACTCTGGTTTTGTCACGTGTCTTTTTTTGTCACTGGAGATTTTTTGGTGCAGCCAAAAAATGTCATTTACAGGGCAGCAAATCGCCCGTGAGCGCGAAAGTCTTTTGTCATCAGCGGGCGGCCACTGGGCTCGACGATTCGGCAGGAGCGGCCGGCTACACGCCCTAAAAAATTAGAATTTTATTTTCTGGAAATTTCGCGCGCCGGGCGGTAGAGTAGCTAATCTCCTGTGTACCCAGGCTGTCCCCCCGCGGAGTAAACGAGATTGAGTAAGACCTGTTTCCGGCGTTGTGCCGGGCGCAGGATGTTTGTGCCAGATTTCGAGATGAGGTGTTTTTCATGTCAGTTTCCAGACGGCGGTTTTTGAAACACGGTACGTTCGCGGCGATCGCCTGCGCGGCGATCCCCTCCCAGGCTTTCAGTGGACGAAAGCACGATCTCGACGGAGGGTTGGATCTCGGCCGCGACCCGAAGACTCACCAGAACCTAAGCCGGAGCGTGTTTGAAGGCTTGATCGGGTCTTCGTTCAAAGTCACTGACAAGTCTGGAAACTCGGTGTGGCTGCGGCTGACGGCGGTCGAAGATCTTTCGCCCGTCGCACCTGT
>DATFXI010000261.1:0-19010 GCA_035316085.1 Candidatus Angelobacter sp. | reverse complement strand
GGCGCGCTTCATCCTGATCGACGAATTTCAAGATTGCAACTCCAGCAACATCACTCTGGCGGAACTGCTGGGGGGCGCCGAGCAGAACATCTTTGCCGTGGGCGATCCCGATCAAGCCATTTACCGTTTTCGCGGCGCATCCAGCGCAGCGTTTGAGGAATTCCAGCGGCGTTTTCCCCGGACGCTGGGCGTGACGCTGGGTGAGAACCAGCGCTCGCGCGGCAACATTCTCAAAGTAGCGTTCGCCGCCATTGAACCGAACCCGCACGTGCGGTCGCTGGGTGAGAGCGTAAACTTCACACGTGCGCCGCTCGACTCCGGCCGCGACCGCCGCGACGGTGAGCAGGGTCGCTTCGTCTTTGACGATCCCGTGGAAGCTGTCCTTGGCAAGGGCGACGAGGAGGAAGCCGGCGACATTGCGGAAGCCATCCTGCGCGTGCGCGAGAACGCGCGCCCTCGCGAGGCGCTGTCCCTGGCCGTGCTGTACCGCTCGCATTTCCATCGCGAAAAAATTGTGGAAGCCCTGGCTGCCCGGGGGATTCCGTTTCTGGTGCGCGGACTGAGCGTAACGGAAACTCCGGTGGTGCGCGATGTGCTGGCCGTGGCCCGTGCCATCAGCAATGAGAGCGATGCCGACAGTCTCTTCCGCATTTGCGCGCTGCCGCAATTCGGCGTGGCGCCGGAAGAGCTGCGCGCCCGGCTGGCCGGCGCAGGTCGAGACAAAGTTTTCCGTGACGTGCTCGGCAACATGGAAGCGGGCAAGCAGGTGCTCGCCGCCGTCCACGCAGCGGGCGAGTTCGTGACGCAGCAGAAGCTTACCGCTTCCGGCGCGCTGGCCTATCTGGTGCGGCAATTCACCTTTCCTGCCGGCGATCCCGCCATCCAGGCGCTGGCACGGTTTGTTTCCGATTGGGAAGCCAAACCGTTCATGGCAGCGAAGTCGCTGGAAGCGTTTCTCGACTACCTCGATCTCTTCCAGGAAGGCGGCGGCGTGGTGCTGCTCAATTCCGAAGACGAACAGCTTCGCGCCGAGGAAGAAAACCTCGACGCCGTCCGCCTGATGACGGTGCACGCCGCCAAGGGACTGGAGTTTTCGCATGTCTGGATCCTGCGCGTGCTGTCGGCGAGTTTTCCTTCCTATTATCGCGAGCCGTTGTTTGAGTTTCCGCCGGCGCTGCGCAGTTCGGTGGCGCTGGGCGAAGGCAAAGACGTACACGAGCAGGAAGAGCGCCGCTTGTTTTATGTGGCCATCACCCGCGCCCGCGACTGTCTGGCCATCCACTCCCGCCCGGGACGCGGCAAGGACCCCACGCCTCCCGGTTTTCTCCGTCCGTTGCTGCAGAGCCGGGGATTGGCCGGTTCATTGCGAGCGCGTACCGGCGCGCCAGGCGCACCTGTGCCCGATGCGGCGGCGGAAATCTCGCCTGCTGGTTTGTGGATGCTGCTGCCACCGGCATTCGCCCCAACTGGAGTCGCGTTGAGCGCACACGCGGTGGAAAGTTACGCTGCCTGTCCTTTGAAATTCAAGTTGGAGAAAGACTGGAAGGTTCCCGGTGAAGCCGCGGCGGCCATGCAGTACGGCAGCGCCATTCACACCGTGCTGCGGCAATACTATGATCCTGCGCCCGGCACCGCCCAGTTGACGGCGGAAGACGTGGTGAAACTCTTCCTGGAAGAGTTTTCGAAAGCTGTGATTGACGATCCCGTGCAGCGCGCGTTGTACGAAAAGATGGGCCGGGAGCAACTGCGGACGTTGTTGGGCGCTCAGCCGCGCGGGTCAGTGGACGTGATTGCGGCGGAAGCGTCGTTCACCTTCAACCTGGGCGAACAGAAAGTGGTTGGACGCATCGACCGAATGGACCGCATGGAAGGCAACGCGGTTCGCGTGATCGACTACAAGACAGGCGCGGTGAAGACCAAGCGGCATGCGGAAGAAAGCTTGCAGCTCTCCATCTACGCCATGGGCGCCGCGGCGCTGGGGTTTGACCCTCGCGAACTTGCTTTCCTGAACTTGCAAGGCAACGAACTGCAGCCGACCACGCGGTCGGTGGCACAGTTGCAACGGGCCCGGAAGCAGATTGAAGACGTCGCGCAGGGCATTGCCGCCCAGGAATTCGAAGCGCGTCCCGGCGCGCACTGCCAGTGGTGCGCCTATCGGCGGCTGTGTCCGGCGACCGAGCAGCGGGTTTTTGTTCCCGCCAAGCCGCTGACTGAGACCACAATAAAAACGGCTGGGGTCACGGCATGACGGAGATCGCAATCGCGGTGGTGGTGTCAGCGGTGCTGATCTGTGCGGTTTTGTGGCTGCGCCGCCCGCGGGCGCAAGATCCCTTGTCGGGCGACATGCGCAGCGATGTGATGCTCCTGCGCGAGACCACGGAGAAATCCATCCAGATCATGAACAGCCAATTGCAGTCGGTTACGTCGCACGTGCAGGCTTCGCTGGCCAGCGTGACCCAGGACCTGGGTAGCCGGCTGGACAGCATCAATCGGCAGGTGACGGAGCAGCTCAACCAAAGCTCCAACGTGATGAACGCCAACACTGCGGCCGTGAGCAAGAACATCGCCGCGGTGCAAACCACGTTCGCCGGGCTGCAGCGCCAGGTAGGCGAGATGACGGAACAGGCGCGCCAGCTCTCCGATATGTCCAAGGCCGTCACCGCATTGGAGCACGTGCTGCGCGCCCCCAAGGCCCGGGGCAGTTTCGGCGAAGAGCAACTGGATAATCTGCTCAGCCAGGTATTTTCTCAGCAGCAATACAGGCTGCAACACCGCTTTTCGTCGGGCGAGATGGTGGATGCCCTGATCATTCTTCCTCAGGGAACCGTGGCGGTGGATTCCAAGTTTCCGCTGGACAACTTCCGGCGCATCGTCGGCTCGGAAAACGAAGAGGACAAGAAGTGTGCCCGGCGCGATTTTCTGCGCGACGTGCGCCGGCGCGTGGATGAAGTCGCGGCCAAGTACATCCGCCCGGCGGAAGGCACCCTGCCCTTTGCCCTGATGTATGTCCCGGCGGAAAACGTCTACTACGAAGCCATCATCCGCACCGAGGACGATTCGTTCCAGCTCTACTACTACTGCATGGAAAAACGCGTGATTCCGGTTTCACCCAACTCGCTGTACGCTTACCTGCAGACCATCATGGTCGGCCTGAAGGGCATGCAAGTCAGCCAGCGGGCGGAGGAAATTTTCCGCGATATTGAGTCGTTGAAGATCGAACTGGGGAAATTCAGCGAGGCCTATGACACGGTGGGTCGCCACATCCGCAATGCTGCTGCGAAACTCGATGAAGGAGCCAAGTTGCTGAATAAAGTCGAGCTGCGCGTGGAAAGTCTGGGTGCCGATGGAGTCGAGCAGCAGAGCCTGTTTGAAGAAAAGAAAAAATCGCTGGGCGCAGGATCATAGCAGTCAGCATTCAGCAGTCAGCATTCAGCCTGCCTAACCTCATCGCGACAGGCCTACACGGTGGAAATGTTTCTCCTTCCTGCGCTCCTCCCTTCACCAGTACTTCAGCGACTGAGTGCTGAGTGCTGACTGCTGCTCAAAAAAAAATTGGGGACGCACCATGCGTCCCCAGTCTTTGTGGCTTAAAGGGCTGTTACTTTTTCTTGCCGCCCTTTTTCTTACCACCCTTTTTCTTAGTTGCCATGTTTCTATTCTCCCTTTCCATTCTTCATGGATGTGCGGTTTATCGTTAATAACCGCAATTGATGATTGTATAGATTCAATGAAAATCGAAGTCAAGCAAAAAATTGATGACCAACTTGATGGCGGTCGTCAGTCAGAGATGCGGGAAGGCGCGCCGCTCTCTCATAGCATTCCCATTTTCGTCAAGACATAAGCAGCAACACCGGAAAATGCGTCTTGCCATGCGTGCGCCATCATGCCCGGGCGCAAACTCCTGCGCAACAGGGCCAGCGCGCCGAACATGGCGCCGTAGAGCCCGATCAAAACCATCTGCGGGGTACCTTGGTAACCGTGCCCGGCGCCAAAGATGATGGCGGCAATCACCAGACCAAGGTAAGCATTACGGGTGATGGCGCCGATCTGCTTTTGCAGGTACCCGCGAAAAACAATTTCTTCGAAGAACCCGGCACACAGCGCGAGCAACACGAAGACTGCCAGTTCGGTGAGGGTCTTCGGCGTGATGGCCCCGATGGTTTGTTTGACCTGATCAGCGGAACGCTTGGCGTCGAGGCTGGCCAGCCCGAACGCGAACTTGAGTCCCACAAGGATGGCCGCGGATACAATCCAGAACCCGGCTGCGATTGCGCCGTCCAATAGAAAATCTTCTGCTTTGCTCCATTGCCCGCCAATGACGTCGCGCAACTTTGTTTTCTTAAGACGCAAGCCGAACCACACCAGCCCGAACAGGAGCAGTTGCCACACCATGGTCCCGAGGTACAGCAAGATCCTTCCTCTGTTTTGTACATTGTGGGCGAGCCGCACGGACGCGAAGTAAGAATTCCCGAGAATGATGATCAGGAGCACAATCGTGTGCCAAACCGGCGCGATGAGTTGAGTTCCCGTTCCCGGAACGGAAGCGGGAGCCTCAGGTGCGACAGGCGGCGCCGGTGGCGCGGATGGTGCTCCCGCGGCGGCCGGGTCGAGCCCGGACGAATAGGGCGAATCAGTCATAGAAGTTATGGTGCGCTTTGCGCTTGTGGTCATCTTATAATGAAAGGTTTGGAACCGCATAAGGAGTTGTTATGAAGGACGTGGTCATCATCAGCGGCGTGCGCACGCCGATCGCGAAATTTCAGGGAGCGCTGGAAGGGTTCTCGGCGCCGCAGTTGGGCGCGATCGTGGTCCACGAAGCCGTGCAGCGGGCCAAGGTCGAGCCGGCGCAAGTAGACGAATGCATCATGGGGCTGGTAGTCGCGGCCGGGCTGGGGCAAAACCCGGCGCGCCAGGCTGCGTTGAACGGCGGGCTGCTGCCGGAAGTCGCGGCCATGACCATCAACAAAGTTTGCGGATCAGGTCTGAAAGCCGTGGCCCTGGCGACGCAGGCCATCCAGACCGGCAACGCGGAGATCGTGGTGGCCGGCGGTATGGAGTCCATGACCAACGCACCGTACCTTCTCCCGCAGGCGCGCAGAGGCTACCGCTTGGGCAATTCGCAGATCATTGACTCGGTGGTGAATGACGGTCTGTGGGACGTCTACAACAACTATCACATGGGGATGACTGGCGAGAACGTGGCGCAAAAATACGGGATCACGCGCGCGCAGCAGGACGAATACGCCGTGGGTTCGCACCAGAAAGCGGTGCAGGCCTGGAAGGAATGCCGCTTCAAGAGCCAGATCATGCCGGTGGAATTGCCGCCGAAGAAGAAAGGTGATGCTCCCACATTGTTCGAGAAGGACGAAGGTCCGCGCGAAGACACTTCCGCCGCGGCCCTGGGCAATCTGAAACCAGTGTTCAAGAAAGATGGCACCGTGACTGCGGGTAACGCGTCTACGATGAATGACGGCGCCGCAGCCGTGGTTGTGACTTCCGCGGAGCGCGCCAAAGCGATGGGCGCCCAACCCCTGGTCCGCGTTGTTGCCCAAGCCACCAGCGGCGTGGCGCCGGAATGGGTGATGATGGCGCCGGTCGAAGGCATCAGAAAAATCTGGGCCAAGACAGGATGGAAGCCGGAAGACGTTGATCTCTATGAAATCAACGAAGCCTTCGCGGTACAGTCGGTGGCGGTGATCAAGGAGTTGGGAATCGATCCGGCGCGGGTGAACGTGAACGGCGGCGCCGTGGCCCTCGGTCATCCCATTGGCGCCAGCGGAACACGCGTCCTGGTTACGCTGATTTACGAATTGATTCGCCGCAACGGTAAACGCGGCATCGCAGCGCTGTGCTTGGGCGGAGGCAATTCGGTGGCGCTGGCGGTGGAGAGAAGCAGTTAGCAGATAGCAGTTAGCAATCAGCCCAACTGACGTCAGCGCAGATGCTTCGGTCGACCAGAACCTTTGGGATGGGCTTTAGCTGTGCTAAGTGCTAATTGCCAACTGCTAATTGCTGGTTTTTATCCTTCCGGCGCATCCTCTACCAGCATCTTCCGCAAGCGCCGATAAAGCTGGTCGATGGTCTCGTAGAGATCGGAAATTCCCAACGTGTAGTGGTTGATGCTCTCAGCATCAATGTCGGCGGTGACGTTGTGGGCCAGCTTGCGCAGCATCTGCATGCGCTCGGCTTCCAGCTGCGGCAGAACGTCAAAGGGATCGCCGCCCGTGGTGTTTAGATCCACCCACTGCTGCACGGTCCACGCCGTCTGGCGGACGTGCTCAACAGCGTCATGAAGTTGCGCGATCAGCCGGGGATCGATCCTGGCTTTCACCAGGTTTTGTTCCATCTCCGTCAGTTCGCCGATGGCGCGTATGATGCCTTGCGACATCGCGCCGGTAGGCTGACCTGTGGGTTTGGGGGATGTTGCTGACATGGTGTTTCCTCTGGGTGGATTCATGGATGCAGTGTGTGAAGGCCGCGTGGTGAATGGCCGCGATGCCAAGGGCAACGGCCGCTCTGGCGCTTCGGAGTGTTGCTCTCGAGGCTGAAGGTCCTGCGCGCCGGAGAGCGTGCCGATCAGGAATTCGAGTTTTTGCTGGTCCTCGGCGGCTAAATGAAGAAATTCCAGTCCCATGCCCACAGCGTGGTGAGAAGTCTTCACTGTAGCCCGGCCGCGTATGTCGACGTTGCGGACGCGCATCAGGAACACAATCTCGCTGCCGACTGGAAACGTGGAGACGGCGCCAATGTAACAGCCTTCCAGGCTGACGTCGCTCAGGTTGGCCCACACCGGCGCTGCGCCTTCATTGCGGCGCAGTTCAACACCGCCGTTACAGGGATAGCGCGCTGACTTTCGCCTGTCGGATTGCATGTTGGCCATCGGCTTCTCGTTTTCGACAGTGGGTCAGTTTCGATGAAACTGAGCCGCTATCAGTATCAGCGTCTAGCGATCCCGGCCTGCCTGGATCGCGGGCCTTTAGGCAGACGTTCATCCCGTGCACCGGGATGAACCTGCGTATCGGATAACAGATCGCTATTGAGACTGATCAACTATCCGCCTTTCCAGGACCCCGGAGCAGCCGTCGTCACAGCGGCCAAGTGAGCTTGATAGTAATGTCATCGCTCGCAGGATTCAACTCAAACATGCACTTCAGTAACCCAAGTTCCTGTAGAATCGTGCACCGGAACTGGAAAGACAGCAAGATGCTCTTCAAGACGCAGAGCGCGGCGGTGTACGGGATCGACGCCAGCATCATTGAAGTGGAAGTGGACGTCAGCGCCATGCGCGCTCAGGACGACAACTTCCAGACCGTCGGTCTGCCCGACGCGGCGGTGCGGGAAAGCCGCCAGCGCATCCGGGCCGCGCTGCGCAACTGCGGGTACGAAGTCCCGCAGACCCTGATCACCATCAACCTGGCTCCTGCCGACATTAAGAAAGAAGGCTCCGGCTTCGACTTGCCGATGGCCATGGGCATTCTGGGCGCGTACGGCGGCCTCGTGAAAAAAGAATTGCCCGAGTATGTGATGGTGGGGGAGCTTTCGCTCGACGGCGGCGTGCGCGGCGTGCGAGGCGCGTTGCCCATCGCTATTGCCGCCCGCACCCGCAAGATTCCCAACCTGATCGTGCCGGAAGTGAACGCGCGCGAGGCCGCCGTAGTCAGCGACGTGAACGTTTATCCCGTCAAGTCGCTGATTGATGTGGTCAACCTGCTTAACAGCGGCAACGGCGTCTCTCCGTTGAAAGTGGACGCCGAGCGGATGCTCAGCAGTGAGCAGAAGGTCGCGGCTGATTTCAAGGAAGTCCGCGGGCAGTTCACCGCTAAGCGCGCTCTGGAGATTGCCTGCGCCGGCGGGCACAACATCCTCATGATCGGACCGCCGGGCTCAGGTAAGACCATGCTGGCCAAACGGATTCCCGGCATCCTGCCGCCGCTGACTTTTGAAGAAGCGCTGGAGACCACGAAAATCCACAGCGTGGCCGGAGTGCTGGACGCTGCCGCCGGCCTGGTGGGCGCGCGTCCGTTCCGCTCACCGCATCACACCATCTCCGATGCCGGACTGATCGGCGGCGGCATGATTCCTCGTCCCGGCGAAGTCTCTTTGGCCCACAACGGCGTGCTGTTTCTCGACGAGCTGCCGGAATTTCCCCGCAATGTTCTGGAAGTCATGCGGCAGCCGCTCGAGGACGGCAGCGTATCCATCGCGCGTGCCGCCATGTCGCTCACCTTTCCCGCGCGTTTCATGCTGGCCGCGGCCATGAACCCGTGTCCCTGCGGCTACCACGGATCAGGACAGCGCGAGTGCCAGTGCACACACCCGATGATCCAGCGCTACGTAGCCAAGATTTCCGGGCCGCTCATGGACCGCATTGACATCCACATTGACGTGCCGGCGGTGAACTACAAAGAGCTGCGCTCGAGCGACAGCAAGTCGGAAAGCTCGGCGCAGATTCGCGAGCGCGTGTTGCGCACACGGGAAGTCCAGCTCAACCGCTTTGCCGCGGGCGGCGAACGGATTTACTCGAACGCGCAGATGGGCACACGGGAGATCCGCACCTATTGCGAGCTGGGTTCGGAGAGCGAACGCATGCTGGAGCGCGCCATGCAGCAGCAGGGTTTGAGCGCTCGCGCCCACGACCGCATTCTGAAAGTCGCGCGCACCATCGCTGACATCGAAGGCAATCCGCAGATCGAAGGCAAGCACATCGCGGAAGCCATCCAGTACCGGACGCTGGATCGGACGTATTGGGCTTAATTCCAGACGTAGAGACGTCTCGCCGCCACGTCTTTCAAGTGGCTCCAGGTGCTGAGATGCGGCCGTGCCGCGTCTCTACAGCCGCGACATTCGTAAGCAACAAAAAACCTTGTGTCCTGAGTTTTTAGGCTCAAGACACAAGGTTCATAGTTCGGTGCAACAGGTTTTAATATCTGCGGCAGCGGAGCTGGCCGTTTTCGTTCCAGATGCCGCCCCGGCAATCGTCCCAATCATTGAGCTGTGCCCAGACCCAGCGATTGTCCTCGGTCTGGCACAGGGCGCGGAGCGTGTCGCCGCGCACGTAAATGCGCGAGCAACTCTGGGTGTAATTGCCCGGCGGGATGATTCGTCCGCCGCGGCGGGTGCACTCCAGGTGTCCGTTGTCGTTGACGATGTCGCCGGTGCAGCGGTCAAAGTCGAGCGAGGTCGGGACCCAATTGCCGTTGATGTCTTCGCAGCGAGCGCGAAGCTGGTCACCGCGGACGTCAATGTCGCGGCACGTTTCGCGGTAGGAACCCCGCGGGCCGTAGCGGCGCCAATAGTCGCCATCGCGGTCCCAGTCGCGGCCGCTGTTGTTGTTCATGCAAGTCAGCTGCCCGTCAATATTGGAGATGCCGGCATAGCAACGCCCGGCCGGCAGCGAGCTGTCTACCCAGTAACCGGCGCGAGTCTGGCAGCGAGCATACAGCCATCCAAAACGCATGCGGATGTCGCGGCAGCTGGCGGCGTAGTCGCCTCCGGGCAAACGTCCGCTCTGGTCGCAACTGAGGTGGCCATCAATGTTGGAAATATCGCCGGTGCAGCGGTATACGTCATCGAGAGACGTATTCACCCAGCGGCTCCGGGTATTCTGGCAGCGGGCATAAAGACGGTCCCCCTGCATCCTTATGTCCCGGCAGGTTTGCAGATAAGTGCCTGGAGGTTCATCCATGGCGCTAGCCGTTTTCGATGTCCACACGACTAACGCCAAGACTGCAAGTGCTCCTAGTGTCATTACATAGCGCATATCTTCAATCTCCTCTGGGACCGCCGCGTTCCGGCGCGGGCGACTCCCAACGATTTGCAACCTGTGAAAACCAATGTCATTGAATGCGGGACGGGCCAAGCTCCGTTTCCGCAACCGCATTCTAGCCTACAGTTCAGGAAGCCGATGCTTATTTAAACCCCAATTCGGTAAGTGAGTTGCCTCCATCATACCCGACCTTGCTTACGGTTTCTGATGCAATGACGAAGTATCTGCGGCGAAAGGATTGGAACCTAAGTGATTACCTTGGGACAACCGGGGCGGAGCTTTTCGCTACAGCCCGGCTTGGCTTGGGGTAATATGCCGGTATCTGGCCGGAAGTTCTATAGTCTCCTTAAGCCTAACAGCTGCTTCGCAAGGGCTTATGACACAACTCACGGTTGAACGCGGTCGCAGAAGTTCGCGAGTGCTGGTGACTTTGCCGTTGGCGGTATCCGGCCAGAAGAGGGACGGCTCGCACGTAAGCGGGGCGGCGGAGACCATTCTGGTCAATCGCCATGGCGCCCGTATCCGGTCCAGCGTGCCGCTGGAGCCCAGCATGGAAGTGCGTGTGGCCATGCTGGCCCCCTACAAATGGCGCGTGGGCCAGGTGGTGTGGGCCGATAACCGCGAGAAAGAGTACGGCATTGAGCTCAACCGTCCGGAAAACTTCTGGGGCATTTATTTTCCGCCGGAAGACTGGGAACTGGGTCTCCCCGCGGTGACGGTGCTGAGCGCCCAAGACGCCGCGGCAAGCAGCGGATTACGCGTAAGAAAAAAGTCCGGCGACACTCCTGACGAGTTCCCTATGGTGCAGATTCCCGAAGGCGGCACCATTGCCGTGCTGCGCGGCCTGGCCGCCAACGGCGTGCCCTTCCAGGAACGCGACCTCATCCTTCCTGTGGGCGAGCATCACGGCTCCATGCTGATCGGGCCTATGGTGGAGGTGGGCGCGCCCATGAGCGTGATCTTCAGTAAAGACTCCGTAGAGCCGGCGGTGGTCAGCGCCGTGGCCCACAATCGCGAATACGGCCGCTGGCGGACCTGGCTGCATTTTTCGCGCACGGCCATGGCGTAACGGCGACGAACCTCAGCGTCGCGAGCGCTCCTCAGAGAAACCTAATAACCAGATCGCCAATATCCTTCCTGATTGCCAGGATTGCCAAAGAGCCGAAATTATCAGAACAATAAACGCTTTCAATTTTGGCAATTACCAATTTTGGCAATGCTGGCAATCTTGTGCCCTATACTCTCTCACGACACTCAAGGAGCTCAGGCATGAAACGTTTCCTCGCGGTCTTTGTTCTTCTGGCAAGTTGCGTCGCGCAGCAGCCAAAGCCATCACCCACCGCTACACCGACGCCAAAGACAACCTACATTCGTGCCGGCCGTTTGTTTGATGCGAGGTCGGAGACGGTGCGGACCAACGTCGTGATCATGGTGGTGGGCGAGCGCATCCAAAGCATCGACGAAGGGAGATCCGCGGTGATTCCCGCAGGCGCTAAGGTGATTGATCTCTCCCAGGCCACGGTGCTGCCTGGAATGATCGATTGCCACACGCATCTGGGCTCGCGCGCCGACCGCTACGACGAGATCTACAAGTTCAAAGACACGCCGTTTCAAAGCGCGTTTGCGGCCGTGGTTAACGCGCGCAAGACGCTGGAAGCCGGTTTCACTACGGTGCGCGACGTCGGCTCGCGGCCGTTCCTGGCCGTGGACCTGCGCAACTCCATCAATGAAGGACTAGTTCCGGGGCCACGCGTTGTCGCCGCGGGTCCAGGCATCTCGATCACCGGCGGCCACGGCGACTTGAATAACTTTTCACCGCAAACCCGGGTCAGCATGTTTCCCGAAGAGCGTGACTTCCACATCGCTGACGGCGTCGACCAGGTCCGCCACGTGGTGCGGGCGCAAGTGAAATACGGCGTGGACGTGATCAAGATTCTGGCCACCGGCGGTGTGCTCTCCAAAGGCGACAGCCCGGGCGCCCCGCAATTTACCTTCGAAGAATTGAAAGCTGCTGCCGACGAGGCCCACATGGCCGGTCGCAAAATTGCGGCGCACGCCCACGGCACGCAGGGTATCAAGAACGCGATTCTCGCTGGGATTGATTCCATCGAACATGCCAGCCTGATTGACGATGAGGGAATCCGTCTGGCGAAGGAACACGGAACTTACCTGGTGATGGACATCTACAACGACGATTACATTTTGGGCAAGGCTATCGAGTTTGGATTGCCTCAGGAGAATGTGGACAAAGAGAAAGCCATCGGCCGGCTGCAGCGGGAAAACTTTCAACGCGCGGTCCAGGGCGGCGCCAGGATGGCCTTCGGCACGGATGCCGGCGTGTATCCGCACGGCGACAACGCTAAACAATTCTTTTACATGGTGAAGTTCGGGCTGACTCCGGCGCAGGCTATCCGCTCGGCCACCAGCAGTGCCGCAGACCTCATCGGCCGCTCGAAAGACGTGGGTACGATCGAGGCCGGAAAATATGCCGACCTGATCGCCGTGGCTTCCGACCCGCTCCAGGACGTGCGCGCGCTGGAGAACGTTGGGTTTGTGATGAAGGGCGGGGAAGTGGTGAAGGACACCATTACCCAGAAGAAATAGCAGGGCCCCCAACCGCGAGAAAAACGAAGACCTCCACCGGCTCGCCCTTAACTTAAGCCATCAAGCTTGATGAGGGTGGTGGCTTTACGAGACGGCAGTCCCGCATCGCGGGACGAATGAAAATAGCCCGCCGTTTCAACGGCGGGTAGGTTTGAATAAGGGACGAAGTCCCCGCAGGGGACGACTGAAAACTCTCAGCGGCTAAACTCCGCGATGCCGTGGCGATCCAAGATCCGCCGCCATTCCTCCGCAAAGCTGATTTCGGCGTGGTGCTCTTCTTGCCTATTGATGTAGCGAACCGTGTCTTTCACTTGGGAAATCCCGATCGTGAACACGCCATAAGCATCCTGCCAGGCAAACGACCGTCTTGGTAAGTGATCGTTCAACCACTTCGACGATCCGCCCTTGATCAGTTGCACGGCTTTGGCCGCCAGCAGAGTCGCTGGCAAGGAAAGCAGAACATGGACGTGGTCCGACATGCCGCCAACGGCCAGAGCTTTGAACTTGTTGGTTCTGGCAATGCCGCCGATGTACGCCCAGAGCTTGCGCTTCATCGGCTCGGGAATGAGAGGTCGGCGATCTTTGGTGGAGAAGACGCAATGCACCAGAAGGCTTTCATAGCGGTGTGACATGCGGGGAATTGTAAGGTATTCAGCCGTCCCCTGCAGGGACTCTCTCGTTTATGTTCGCATTCCCGCCGTTGAAACGGCGGGCTATTTTCAGCCGCCCTGCTCCGCGGGGCTGGAGCATTCCGGCACAAGCGGGTTCGCGTGAAGCACGGAGGCTGGCACTTTGTGAAACCCATGTTCTTACGCGCCAACAATTTGCACGACCCAAAACGGCACTGGAGAAAAAGTCGAAGCGGGACCGACGCCTCTGTCCGGGGGTCACGTTGCCAACGTGTTGGTTGGCTGGTTAGCATTTTGAAGTGCGACAAAACGGAGTCTCCCCCCATGTCCTTGAAGACAGCCATTTTCTTTTGCATTCTTGGCAGCCTCACGGTTGCTGTTGCCCAAACTCGAGTCGCGGATTTCAAAAACGCCGGCCAATCTTCGGCGGCGGCGCAGGCCGTATCTGCAGCACCAGCGGCACGGCCTGATGAGGTGGCGGCACTGCGCGACGACATAAGAAAAATGCGTAACCTGGTGCAGCAGATGGAAACCAATTTGAGCTTCGTGTCTGACACGCAATCGCCGCTCAAGCACCAGTTCGACTTGGAGATTCAAATGTGGAAGATGATGCTTGGCCAGATGGAGCGCAGAGTGGACGCGATCGAGAGACGTTGAAAGCAGGGACTACAAGGGCCAGAAAGCATAATGGAGCAAACAGGGGCTGACCCGCGGCGCTGGACACGCCACAGAATTGATCTGCGTTTGAAAGTTTCCGTTGCCGGCAGCGAGGCAGCCGGCCCGGTGTTCGGGCGCGCCAACAACTTGAGCCGAGGCGGTCTGGGCGCCTACATTCCGCATTCCATCGCCGTTGGGTCCAACGTGCTACTGGAACTGAGTCTTCCCAACACCCCACAGGACATCAAAGTCAATGCCGTGGTGAAGACCTGCGACGGATTCCGGTACGGTCTGGAGTTTGGGCATCTGCCTTTCGACGTCCGCGGCATCATCGAAAAGAGTTGCGCGGAAGCGCCGTTGCTCTAGCCCTTTACCACTTCATTCTTTCCCGCAGCGCCGTGACGTGTCCCAGATGATGGTTGCTGTGCCAGGCGTATTGGTCCACCAACCAGTCGAGGGTGCGCACACCCCACTCAGGATGGTTGAATTCCCGTTCGAAATCCTGTGTTCCCAGCGAACGCAGCAACGTCACCCAACGCGTGTGCACAGCATCGAGCAGCGCCAACGAGACTTCGACTGGCGTCAGTGCGGAATCCGCCAGCTTAGCCCAAGCAGCTTCGTCGTAAGGCTTGATGGTGGGTACATCTTCGGTCAGGGCCAACTTGCAACGGATATAGGCGTTCATGTGGCTGTCCGGCACATGATGGATCAGCTGGCGCACGGTCCAGCCACCTTCGCGGTAGGGAGTGTCCAGTTGCGCTGGAGCCAGCCCGGTTACTGCTTGGCGGAAACGTTGCGGCAAGGCAGCGATCTCGGCAATGTGCCGGCTCCGGCTCTCCGGACTGGGGGAAGGATCAGGAGTGAAACGGCCAATAGGATAGCGGGGATCCGTCATTTCGTTGACCTCACAAATAAGGATTGTAAAAGCCGGCGCCCATAATATGGATGATCCCGACCCTCACTTAGATGAAGAAAAAAAAGGACTTAACTGGGGTTCAGAAACGCAAAAATGTCTTGACCTTTGCGCCCCACCCGGGCTAAGTTATTGTCATCCCACGGATGGACCCCTAGCCGGTGTTCCAGGGACCGGGACGCCTCAGATCTAACAACAGAAGATTTTGAGCAACTTAGAACCCGTGGTTCGCGTCTAACAGGCGCACAGGGTTTCGGCAACCCCCACTGACATCAGCGGTCTCAAAAGCTTTCGATTTCTAAACCGAAGCAGGGAAATCTGGCCATTTCCTGCCGGCCCAGAAAGACGGTCGAGAAACCTGCAGCCACTGACGACGTGCTTGCAAGATAGCAAAGATCGAGCTTAGTTCTTGAATCGGACTGGCTTTTTATAACGTACTAATCTAAGGAGAAAAAATAATGCGTTCTGACCTGATTTATGACGCACTGGATACTGTGACTAACCGCTATCTTCTGTGCCAGCTGGTGTCCAAGGCGACGCGGCAGTTTCACAAGCCGAATACTCGCGTCCAGGACACCATGAATGACGTACTGGTGCGGGTGGGCGGCGCCGAGCAGGCCGAGGAGGTCATCACTGTGCCAACAGGCGCAGTTGCCGAACCCGAGCGTCGCGCTGCATAATAGACCTTCCTGAAAATCCCGCCGGGCTCAGGCTGCCTGGCGGGTTCTCAGGCGGTCCTGAGAGTTCGAATTCCTCGCCTCTGAAACACCGTTACATCCTCCCAGATCAGTTCCAAGAAAACCTCGTAGGTGAATATGACAATCGCCGAACTTAAAGAAAAAAACATCACCGAGCTTACCAAGATCGCGCGCGCGCTGGACCTCCCCGGTGCCAGCGGCATGCGCAAGCAGGACCTCATCTTCAAAATCCTGCAGGCCCAAAGCGAGAAGGAAGGCCACATTTTTGCCGAAGGCGTTTTGGAAATCCTGCCCGACGGGTATGGTTTCCTGCGCTCGCCGGACTACAACTACTTGCCCGGCCCCGACGACATTTACGTCTCGCCCTCGCAAATCCGCAAATTCGACCTGAAAACCGGCGACACCATCAGCGGCCAGGTGCGTCCGCCGCACGAAGGCGAAAAATATTTCGCGCTGGTGAAGATCGAAGCTGTGAACTTTGAGTCGCCGGAAGAGGCGCGTAACAAGATCCTGTTCGACAACCTGACGCCGCTCTATCCGCAGGAACGCCTCAAACTGGAAACTGCCAAAGACAATTTCACGGCCCGGGTGATGGACCTGCTTACGCCCATCGGCAAAGGCCAGCGCGGTTTGATCGTTTCTCCGCCGCGCGCGGGCAAGACCATGATTTTGCAGAATATCGCCAACTCCATTACCACCAATCATCCGGAAGTGGTGTTGATTGTTCTGTTGATTGACGAACGTCCGGAGGAAGTCACGGACATGCAGCGATCGGTGAAGGGTGAAGTGATTTCTTCCACCTTCGACGAGCCTGCGGCGCGTCACGTCCAGGTGGCCGAGATGGTGATCGAAAAAGCCAAGCGCCTGGTCGAGCACAAGCGCGACGTGGTGATTTTGCTCGATTCCATCACCCGTCTGGCCCGCGCTTACAACACCATTGTTCCGCCCTCCGGCAAAGTGCTCTCCGGCGGCGTGGACTCGAATGCTCTGCAACGCCCTAAGCGCTTCTTCGGCGCCGCCCGCAACATTGAAGAGGGTGGATCGCTGACCATCGTGGCCACCGCGCTGATTGAAACCGGCTCGCGTATGGACGACGTGATCTTTGAAGAATTCAAGGGCACCGGCAACATGGAAGTCATCCTGGACCGCAAGCTGTCCGACAAGCGCGTCTTCCCGGCCATTGACATCCAGCGTTCCGGCACGCGCAAGGAAGAGCTCATTATTCCTAAGGAAGATCTCACGCGAATCTGGGTGCTGCGCCGGGTACTCAATCCGCTCTCGCCGGTGGAAGCCATGGAACTGCTCATCGACAAGATGGGTAAGACCCGCGCCAACCAGGAATTCTTGGGGAATATGAGTTCGCTTTAGAAGAAGCCGCCAGCACTCAGCAATCAGCATTCAGCCCTGCAACCGCCCCGTCACTCTCCGGATACGTGCGCTCTCGGACAAATCCATAAGATCGGTCCGGTTGGTGCCCTGAACCGCCTTTTTTTGGTCGACGATGATGATGCGGGGGCTGAATGCTGACTGCTGAGTGCTGAGCTAAAGACGTACCAATCTGGCTACTGCTCGAAGGCCCGGCTTTTGCTCTAATTTACTGGCTTGGTGGTCATTTCCCGGGCTGTAAAGACTTTGGTCGGAGCACTTTAGGGCGGGCGGGAGTGGCGCGAGAATTGTGGTACTCTGGTACCAACAAGCGGCGGCTCCCCCCAGTCAAGGCAGTGGCGCAAAAGAGAAAATCCGGCTTTCAGATTTCCTACGTCACCATCACCTATCGCAGCGTTCTGCTGTGGATTCTGGTGGCCGTTCTGCTGGTGTGCTTGGGCGTGTACTTTGCTTTTCCTGATACCGCCAACCGTCTGATCGGGTCAGGCCAGGCCGGTTTCGGCAAAGTACTGGCCAAGATGGGACTGGCCGGCAGCAACAATGGCTCGGAAGCGGGACCGCAGCAAGCGCACTTTACCAACATCGATGGCGTAGTCCGGGTCAAGAAGGCCAGCACTAACACCTGGATCCAGGCTGATTACTCCGTGGCGCTGGAACGAAACGACGTGATCCAGACGTCGCCCGAAGGTATTGCCAAAGTGGTGTTCACTGACGGTACGAACTACACGGTAAAACCGGATTCGCTGATCGTGATCCAGGAAAACTCTCTGAACGCCTCGCAACAGACGGAAGTCACCGTGCAGGTGACCACCGGGAGGGTGGATCTGGCCACGTCGAACATCAGCCCTGGATCCAAGTCGCAGGTGACCGTGGCCGGCACCACCGCCAGCTTTGCCCCCGACACCTCGGCCCAGGTCGGCAACGATCCGCGCAGCGGAGTGAGCGACATTTTGGCCAAGAAGGGCTCTGTGCAGGTTAACCGTGGCGGAGAAAGCGTCAAACTGACTGACGGCGAGAAAGCTACCATTCCCGCCGAGGGAGAGATCGTCAAAAGCAAGGTGATTTTGCCCCCGATCCTGATCAACCCCGCTACGCCGCAGATCTCACTCGCCCCGGGTGAAAAGGGCGTGACCTTCTCCTGGAGCCAGGTGGAGAACGTCCGCGGCTACCATGTAAGCCTCGCCCACAACCAGTTTTTCAGTGTCAATTCCGTAGTCTTCGATAAGACCGTGACCAGCGACCAGATTGTGCTGGCCGTCCCGGAAGGGGTGTATTTTTGGAAGGTGAGCTCCATCGGCGAAGACGGAAAGGAATCCGCCGACAGCCCGATCAACCGGTTCATCCTGGCCCCCAAAGGCACCAGCAGCCTGAGCATCGCCCTGGAAGTGGGGGATTTTGTGCAGCACGGGCATAGGATTGAGGTAAGGGGAAAGACGGAGCCGGGCGCGCGGGTGATGGTCAACGGGGAGGAAGCCATCATGGGTGCCGATGGGACGTTCCGTCACATGACGAACACTTTGCCGGCCGGGGAAAACATGATCACGGTGACGGCGCAGAACACGAAAGGGGGATACAACAACGTGTCACGTCCGGTCACGATCCAGTAGAATCACCTATTGTTCGCGACAGGCTTTTAGTTCAAAGTAGTAGATTCCCAGACACAGGCTGTGAGGTAATGGGCGAGGCGGGTTCAGCAGCAAGACGGCCGTCGCCTGTGGCGAACTCCGCCGCGAAGCTGGAAATTCGAAAAGAAAAAGAAAGAAGCGTATGTCGTCAAACGGTCTCAAATCAGAAAATTCACGCATCCATAATCTTCGCTCGCTTTTCAGCATGTTCTCGAGCGATCTCGCCATCGATCTGGGCACGGCGAACACGCTGGTTTACGCCAAAGGAAAAGGCATTGTGGTGAATGAGCCTTCCATCGTGGCCATCAACAAAAATACCGGCGATGTTGAGGCAGTGGGAAAAGAAGCCAAAGAGATGCTGGGCCGGACGCCGGGAAACATTGTCGCGATTAAGCCGATGAAAGATGGCGTCATTGCCGATTTTAAAGTCACGGAAAAAATGCTGAATTATTTCATCCAGAAGGCTCACAACCGCAAGATGCTGGTGCATCCGCGAATCGTGATCGGCGTTCCTTCGGAAATCACGCAGGTGGAAAAGCGCGCGGTCATGGATTCTGCCTACCGCGCGAAGGCCAGTGAAGTGCATCTGGTGGAGCAGGCCATGGTGGCGGCGATCGGCGCCGGGCTGCCGATCACCGAACCCAGCGGCAACATGGTGGTTGACATCGGGGGCGGCACTACCGACATCGCCGTCATCTCACTCAGTGGCATCGTCTATTCGCGTTCCGTGCG
>DATFXI010000260.1:0-10842 GCA_035316085.1 Candidatus Angelobacter sp. | reverse complement strand
CAGCCTCGCCCACAGAGACCAGGGTCTTCACGTCGGAGAGGAAGCGCACTTCTTTGGGCACGGTGGGCGCGGCGATTTCCCGCGTCTGCCACCAGATGCTGGCCGGCTGTCCCGGCTGCAAGGTGGCCTCAATGATGGTTTGTCCGTTGAGGGACGTTCTGCCGGTGATCAGGCCCGGGCTGATGCGCACGTTGCTGTGGTCGCCGGGAATCACCAGGGCGAGCTTCACGCTGCCCGCCGCCGGCGCCGGCAGACTGAACGACGCGCGTCCGGCCTCAATGTTCAACGGCAGGCCGGCCTCCAGCGCGACGGAGAACTCGGTCGCGCCCGGCAGCACCGCCGTGGCCATGGAGCCTTCCTCGAACAGCGGCAGCGGTTTGCCTTGCTGGCGCGCGTTGAAGATGGTCAGGCCGCTGGTCAAGGGGACCTTGGCAGCGCCTTTGCTGAAGACTTCGCCTTCCTCCACCACCGTTCCCAAGACTGAATCGTTGGTCACGTGCAACTTCAGATCGGCGTGCTTGATGGCGTACGCGATCGGCGGAGTCTCATGTTTCTTGGCCGCTTTCGCCGCCAAGTCCATCAGACGGTCGTACTCGGCTAGCGTCAGCGTGACGTTGCCGGTGGTCGGCAAAGGAAGCGTGGGCGTGTTCGAATCCGCGGCCAGCGCGTTGATGGGGATTAACATGGCCATTACGATGGCAACGAAGCTTTGCAGCCCTCTCTCTGAAACCCCGAAGCGAAGCGAGGGGTCCCTGCGCGCGAATTGCCAGTATTGCCAAAATTGGTAATTGCCAAGATTGAAAAGCCGCGTCGCCCTGATCATTTCGGCGATCTTTGGCAGTCTTGGCAATTTTGGCAATCGTGATCCCAAGCGTTTCGTTTCGTTCGATTTCGAGATCGCTGTTCCTAGAAGAAATATCCCTTTCATCGCCCACCTTCCTTTTTGCCACGCTGATAGTTCAAGTCAATCGCCGGAGACTGGTTCTCACCCGTCAACTCGGAGACGAAAAATAGCGATGGGCCGAATGCCGGGAACGACATGTGAACCGGCAAAACCCGTGCGCTCTTTCCGCCCATGGTCTTGGTGCGGAAGTCGTCGAAGGCCTTCGATTTATCGCTCTCTGCGAGGCGATCCGCCGGCGCCCCAGGGTTTTTCCCATATTCGGTCCCATAGACTGCGGGGTTCAGCGCTGCTGAGAATGGATTTTCATAAGGCTCGGTACGGTACGTGCCTGGCTCCGCGGTCACGCGGAATTGCGGCGCGTGGTAGAGCACCAGCCCGCTGCGCGAGATAGGAAGATCGAGCGACGGAAGCGTCAGCCGCGCACGGCCTTTTTCCGTCCACTTGGCATCGCGGATCAAATAGAAAACTTCTACCGCGAACACCGGTGCGTCATCGCCGGCGCGGGATTTCTCCAGCGGCAGCAGGACAGCGCCGTCCGGCGACTGCCCTGGACGCACCGGCTTGCCCGCCAGCGATGCGCTCCAAATGCTCGCGCCCGCCGGCAGCGTGATCTTCAAAAAATTTCTCTGGTTGTTGCGGATGGCGTAGCGCGCTTGCACCAGCGTCTTGCCTTCGCTGCTCATCAGCACCTGGTAACGGGCTTCTTCCACGTTAGCCATCAGGACGGCTTGTTGCGTGTAGCGGGCGACGTTGAGGGTGAGCGTGCGCAGCGACTTGGCGTCGCCGGAGCGGAAACGAAACGCCACCAGCGACGGCGATTGCCGGCCGGCAATCGTGTCCCCCAGGTCGGTGGCGTCCACGCCGTCGAGCCCTTGGGCTTTCTGGTCTTTGATTTCGCCGGCGCCCAGGACCTCCACGGCCACGCCGCCGGTCTCGCGCTCAGCGTCGAGCAGGCGCAGCAGCGGGATCTCAATCTGCCCTTCGCGCGCGGTGTGCATCTCGCCGTTGACGACGAAGCGCGCGCCTTGCTCTGCCGGCTCCAGGAAGGTCACGGAGAGCTCTCCGTCTTTGATCTCCCAGTCCGCCACCATGGCCCCGGTGACCTGGTTGATGGTGATGTTGGCAGGCAAATGGATACGGGAACTTTTGGCGGCGCCCTGCATGATCTCAAGGTTCACTTCGGCGTAAACCGAGGTTGCATCTTCGCCCAGCCCGGTAAGTTGCGTGAGCGATCCGCGCAGGCGCAACGGCAGGGTCTGGCGATGGTCGTCCATCTTCCGCCGCCAGGAAAAGGTCAGGGGTTCGTTGCCGCGGCCGTAGGCCAGCCATTTGCTCTCGGCGCCGGACTCGGATTTCTCCGCCAGCAATCCGCCGGCAAGCTTTACGTCCACGCCCTGCCGCGGCAGCTGGATGGCAGCGCGGGTCACACCGGACGAAGTGGACGGCAGCGCGATGCGCTCTTCGCCCGCCGACGCTGACACAGGCAACGCGACATCCAACAGCAGCACGGCGCGTCCGGGATGCGACAGCACGACTGACAACTGGTTGACGCCTTTGCCCGGCATGCCGGAGACGAGCGACACTAATTTGCCGTCAAGCCGCGCTTCGCGCACCAGCAAGCCGGCGGGGATGGGCACACGCACCCAGCCATCCTTGATCACATCTACCGTGAGGCTGGCCTGGCCGGTGGCCAAGTCGCCGTTGCCGTTGACGTGCAGATCGTAGTCCACGCGGGTCAGCGTGGCTTCTACCGGCGGCGGATCTGGCTCGCGCTCGGCTGGAAACGCCTGGGCGCGGAGATGCTTGTACTCTTCCACAGGAATCACCACCCAGCCCGGCGCCGACCCGGATGAACCTGAAGATGACGCGGCCGTCTGCGCTTGAGCGCGAGTGGCGACCGCAGCAATGAAGCAACTTGCCAGCGCGAACGAGAGCGACACGATCAGTGCCTCTCGCAGCGAAGAGAGAAGTGAATACTTTGACGTTGACGTTGTCTTCGTCATAGAAAACGCCCCTTTCAATTTTTGGAAGCGGAATATGACTTGCCATACGTGAGCGGCAGACTGCCCGCACAGCCGGGGGTGGCTGTGCCACTCACGGCACCGCACTTTCTCAGTGTTTGTCTAGCTCAGCCAAGCGGTGGCTGAAGTTAGAACGGAGTTGTGGGAATTCTTGCGGGGGAAATTTGAGGGCAGGAGACTCTTTGTTGCCTGTCATCCTGAGACAGCCTTTATTTGTGGCGCTTCGCTCAGGATGACAGACGCAAGCAGTCTTTACTTAATCGTGAGGCTGATGACCTGCGAGCCGCTGACCACATAGCCTACCGGCGTCGAAGACTCGTTCACGGCTGACTCCGAATACACCACCATCTCCTGCGTTGCGCGCATGCCTTCCATCACGTTCATGACAGAGAGCGGCACGGCAGGCATGACCTTGTCTTCCACGGTCGCCTGAGGATTGGGCTCCAACAGCGAGACATAGAGATGGTCGTTGAGGTGCTCTTTGTTCAGCAACTCAATGGTGGATCCCAGGTCCAGACGGCGGGCGGCCGCGGGGTTTCCGCGGCGAGTGCGGTCCAGGGTTTCGGCGTCGCTGACCAGAATGCGCAGCGTGCCTTTGGGCACCGAGGTCGGCACGCGCACCGGAATGCGGCGCACGATCCGCTCGCCGCGATACGGGCGCAGCACGGCTTCAATCGTGATCTCGTCGCCAGGACGGGCTTCCGTCACGTCGGTGCGGGCGTTCTCCAGCACCGCGGAGTGGCGGTCGCGCTCCAGGTCGAATTCCAGGTTCACGCCACCGATGGTCGGTGCCTGGTAAGGATTGTCGTAGATTCGGCCGAAGTGGTCGCCCAGAGCCATAGCCACCGCGTAGGCGGTAGGCGAAGCCTCGACCGGAGAAAACAGGTTGTTCAGGCGCACGTCAGGATAGCCGTTCACGTGGATCCGCCCGTTCATGCGATACGTGGTCTCTTCGCCGTACTGGTTCATGCCCATCAGCGCGTTGAACACCGTGGTCATCATCATCAGCGGCGTGAGCTTGGGATTGTTCAGTACTTCGTAGTGGAATTCCTTCGGCCCGCCCGCGCCATGAATGGTCAGCGTCACCGGGATCATCTGCGGATCGCGGTTGAAACGCCCCATGATGCCGGTGTGGCGGTCCTGCACGAACGCGCCGACGGGTTCTGTCGTGTTCACGATCTTGAAAGCGTTGAGTGGCGAAGCCAGCGTGGCTACCACGTTAGCCTTGGTCATAGGCAAATCCACCATGCCGTACTGGGTCAGGGGATGGCCGCATGCGAGAAGACGGTCTTTGTCGGCGTAGGTAACGGTGCAGGTGGCAGCCACGTCCATGTCGCCGCGCACCAGCACGGCGCTCACCGCCGAGCCGGGAACGATCGGCTCCGGCTGTTTCTCACGACTGGCCGAACCCACGCCCATCACCGGAGTCACACCGGCGGAAGCCAGCTGGGGAGCAAACTTTTTGATGGCCGATTCGCTGAAGCCGTTGAACACGAACGGCGCGTCAATCGGTTGGAGAAGCTGCGCATAGTTGGTCAGCTCACCGGAGTTGGCGACACCGGGTCCGCTGGTCTTTTCCGCTCCCGCAGGCTTGCGCGAAGAAAACGAGTCCTGCGCCGGAATGCTCTTATCGAGTTCGTTGATCTCGAGCATCTGCGCGATCGGCGTGACACCGGCGATAGGCTCTTTCGAAAACGAACCAATGCGGTAAGAAAGCGCGCCCAGCAGTTTGCCGTCCACATAGACAGGGCTTCCGCTCATGCCGGCCACAACGCCGGTGTATTCGGCTTTCTCGCCGGTGAGACGGATCAAGACCACGTCACTCTTGGGGCCGATGAGGTTGCGCAGGACACCCAACACCTCCACTCCCATGGGCTCCGGCTGGGTGCCCTGGAAGACGGTGTACGCTACGCCCTTCATGCCGGGACGGACTTCGTCCACGGTCATGATCTGAGGTGAAGCAGCTACTTTGGTTTGGGCAGGCGTGTCGCCTGTACGGGCGAAGGCCGGGATCTGCTCCAGGCCCACAAAGACGAAGAGAGCGAAAAAGAATACAGCTTTTTTCATACCGCAAATGGGCGCGTTCCGCTTGCAGCCGCGCACGCAAAACTCCTGGCAACCGCAAAAAAATTGGCCGCTGGTTTGGGGAGTTTCGAGCATCTATACTACTGTAGAACCTCCCCCAAGGCAGGATGAAAATGTGCTTAACTCGAAGAGGCCATCATCGCCATTTTTCTAAGGTAATTCCCCGTAGCTCTAGTTTCATCATTCTGGTGCTAGCGGTAGCGCTGTTTGGTGCCGCCATTCTGCCGGCGCAGACCCAGACCCAGTCCTCGCCTACACCCACGCCGTCGCCCCAGGCAGGCGACCAGCAGAAGCCGTCCACCACCGGCGGTGAAGCCGGCGGGCCTTTGGGTGATATCGGCCCCATCGCGGTGCCGAAGAAAAAAGTTGAGGAGCCCAAGAAAGAAGAAACTCCGCAGGCCCCCCAGAAGATTGAAGGCATGCCCAGCTTCTCCATGCGCGTGAGCGCGGCGTTGGTGACGCTGGATGTGGGAGTAGTAACCAATCAGGGAATGTTCGTGCCGGGACTGAAGAAGGAATACTTCCGTGTGCTCGAAGATAATGTTCCGCAGACTGTGACCAGCTTCAACCAGACGCAGGCGCCCATCACCGCGGTGATGCTGGTGGAGTTCGCCAACAATGATTTTTGGGGCGCGTTTGAAACTGACTCCATCGTGGCCTCCGCCTACTTCACTCAAACGCTCAAAAAAGAAGACTGGGTCGCCATGATCACCTATGACATTCGCCCGCATATCGTGGCAGACTTCACCCAGGACAAGCGGGAAATCATGGAAGGCACACGCAACCTGATACCGGGCCTGTCCATGTCGGCAGAGACGAACTTGTTTGATGCTCTCTATGACACGCTGGACCGCCTGGAGACGGTCGAGGGGCGGAAATACATAATTCTGGTGGGCACGGGGCGAGACACGTTCAGCAAACATACGCTGGACCAAATGCTGAAGAAGATCCACAACTCAAAGGACATTGCCATTTACTCCATCGGCACCGGTCAAGCCTTGCGCAATTGGGCCGAGTCACGCGGCTTGAGCCGCTATTTATGCAAAACCACGCTGGTAACCAGCCGCGACACCTGCGACATCGAATACAAGCAGGCCGATAACCAGATGCGGTCCTTCGCCAGAATGACCGGGGGAAAGGCGTATTTCCCGCTGTTCGAGGCTTCGTTCCGTGATGCGTTCGCGGACATCGGACAGACGATCCGCAACCAGTACAGTCTGGCTTACCATCCCACTAACGGCGCCCAGGACGGCACCTTCCGCAAGATCAAAGTCGAACTGGTAGGCCCTGACGGCACTCCTCTGAAAATGCGCGACGAAAAAGGCAAAGAAGTGAAGTATCAGGTCATCGCGCGCGATGGATACACCGCGAAGAGACAGGTGGAGTGAGCGCATTGGAAATCGGGTAATTGTTAAATTTTGACAGTAGTTCAATTTTGGCAATTACCCGATTATGACAATTACCAATCTAGTGGAAGAAATATTGCAGCACCAACAACATTCCTACCCCCAAAAACACCACAATTGCCATACGTACGTCTGGCTCGCGGTTGACTTCTGGAATCAGGTCAGACGCGGCCACGTAGAGAGTGACGCCGGCTGAAAGCGGTAGTCCTGCAACCACTGAGCGTGTGAACAGAGAGACCGCCAGCACGCCGGCGAGCGTCGTGATCCCCAGCAAGGCAGACGCGGTCCAGGCTACGCGGCGGCTGCGTCCGCTGGCCAGCATCACCGAAGAAGCGGTGAAGCCTTCCGGCATCTTGTGGAGAATCACTGCTCCAAAGACGATCCATCCCAACCAGTCGGAAACCTGAAAGCCGGAGGCGATGGCGATGCCGTCAAAAAATGCGTGGATAACCAGCCCGAACAGAACAGAATAACCGCGGTGGGGAAGAACAAATTCTTCCGCATGGGTTTCTTCTCCGAAATGAAAGTGCGACGTTACCGTATGCTCGAAGAAGTGCACGATGAGGTAGCCGGCCAGCACCAGAAGGGGGACGCGTGACGCCGGCCATCCCACCTGGCTGGCCAGCTTGAAGCTCTCCGGGAGCATCTCTAGCAGCGCCGTACCCAGCATGAACCCCGAGCCCAGCGCAATGAAGTACTGGAGGACTTTGCGGTTCCATCTTTTCTGCACGATCACAGCGCCGCCCAGGGCGTTGGCGGCGGCCGCAGTCAACCCCAGCAAAATGCTGATGGCAATCGGGTTCATGAGGGACGAGGCAGGATAGCAGGATTTTGCGTTCTTCTGAAACCCCGAGCGAAGCGAATGAGCAGTCAGCACTCAGCAGTCAGCATTCAGCCCGCCCACACGTTTCTCGCTATTTAGAGCCTCTGGGGCATGGAGAAAGTTCAGGGGCTGAGCGCTGATTGCCGACGGCTGATTGCTGGCTTCATCCGCTGTGGCGTATGTGCATGACGTCTCCATCCTGCACAACATAGTCCTTGCCTTCCAGGCGCAGCAGGCCCTTGGCGCGGGCGTTCGATTCTGAGCCCGCTTCCAGCAGTTTGTCCCAGTGAATGGTTTCGGCGCGGATGAAGTGATGTTCCAGGTCAGAATGGATGGCCCCGGCGGCGGTCTGGGCGCGCGAATTGCGGGGCACAGTCCAGGCACGGCATTCGTCTTCGCCGATGGTGAAGAATGAAATCACACCCAGCAGTTCGTAAGTCTTACGGATCAGACGCGTCAAGCCGCTCTCTTTGAGGCCATAGCTCGAAAGAAACTCCTGGGCTTCCTCGTCGCTCATGTCGGCGAGCTCCGCTTCCACTTTGCCGCAAATGGCGGTGACGCCGGCGTCCTTGCGCGAAGCCAATTCCTTGAGATTGAATTTTTGCGCCGCACTCTCCAAGTCAGCGCCCAGCGTGGCAGATTCGTTCACATTCAGAACATACAGGACCGGCTTCTGGCTCAGAAACATAAAGCCGCGAATGCGCTTTTCATCATCAGCAGAGATTTCCATCTCGCGCAGCGACAGTTCTTTTTCGAGATGCGCCTTGCAGCGCCGAATCAAGTCGAACTCGCGCTCCAGCTCCGGGTTCTTCATCTTCTTCAAGTCTTTTTCCAGCCGCTCCAAGCGCTTTTCCACCTGGCCCAGGTCGCTGACGATCAGGTCGAATTCCACGCTCTTGGCATCGCGCAAAGGATTGATCTCGCCGACATGCGGGATAGACGGATCGTCAAAGGCGCGCAGCACATGTGCCAGCGCATCCACGGTGCGCAGGTTGGCGAGAAAGGCCGTTTCCTTAAGCGCTTCCTGGCCGATCGCGGCGACATCCGCGTACTCGACCGCGGCGTGAGTCAGCTTCTTGGGGTTGTAGAGCGCGGCCAGGCGGTCCAGACGGTCGTCGGGAACCTTGGCGATCCCCAGATGCGCCTCCCGTGGGTTGGCGAACGCACGGCTGGAAACGTCCGCCTTGGTGAGGATCTTGAACAACGATGTCTTGCCTACCTGCGGCAGGCCAATGATGCCGGTTTTCATTTTTTCTTGTCGCTTCGCTCCACACCGCTAGGGGGCCTGGACGTCGGCGGTAATTCTTCTGCGCCTGATGCAAGCGACTCCCACCCCACCACGCGAACCCCGCGCGCGTTGGGGACCCCGGGGCTCGGCGGCCGTAGGGCCTCGCCGCTCAAGTATGTCGTTTGAAAACGCTGTCGCTGCGCTCCACACCGCTAGGGGCTCCGTTTCGGGACTAACCCTTCCACTCCTGATGCGCGCGACTCCCACCCCTCCAGGCGAACCCCGCGCGCGTTGGGGACCCCGGGGCTCGACGGCCCTTGGGCCTCGCCGCGAAATTCACTCGAAGATATGTGGAAATAGCCGCGAGCTCTTAGCCTTTAGCCATTGGCACTTGATGAGCACAGAAGAAATTGTATCAAGGCGATATGATTCGCTAAGGCTAACGGCTAAGAGCTAATGGCTGGTTTCACTCCACCGTCGCGCCGTCACAACAACTAAGGCGAGTCCAAGCACGAGTACGCTGCCTTCCAAGCGCGTAGACCAGGCATGGAGATTGTTGAACTGGCTGCTATAGACCACCATGAGCTTGGGAACAGAACCGGGCATGTAAGGATCGTAGCCGGCCTTCTGCACCATTTTCAATTGAGAGCGCACTTCCCGCATGCGCGGGGTGATCGCGAACTGCGAAATCGCGGTCAGCGCGAGCATAAGAACGACAAGAACGTTAGTGGCGGTGAACAACCGGAAGCGCGCATAGAGAAGGCGATCGTAGAGGAGAGAAGCAATCAAGAAAACTGTGCCCGAGACCAGCCCGATCGAATGCAGTTGACTCAGTGTGGGGCTTACAACGTCCCCCGCCATCTGCGGCGAAGGCAGAACGGAGAACAGAGTCGGCGCCAGAACGAAAGCAAAGAACATTATGCCGCCGATCCACACGATCAGCGCAAGCAGCATCACGGCGCGCAGCCAGGTCATACCGGCACGGGCACGCTGTCGAGCATGTTGCCAAGAATGGTTTCCGCCTGCTCGGCTTTCTTGAGGCTGGTGGAGAAACGGACGTTGACGACCACGCGGTGGGAAAACGCCGGAATAGCCAGCGACTTGAAGTCGGCGGGCGTGCAGAAGGTGCGGCCGTCGAGATAGGCCATGGCCTGCGCGGCTCGATAGAGCGCCAGCGCGCCGCGCGGCGAGACGCCGAGCGTCAGCGATTCCGATTCACGGGTGCGCCGCACGATTTCGAGCGCGTAGTCAATCAGGGAGTCGTCTACCTTCACCTGCGTGACTTCATCCTGCATGGCTACGACGTCGGCGCCGCTGGCCACGGGTTTCACTTCGTCGAGGCGGGCCGCTCCCGCTTCCGAGCGCAGAATCTGGCGCTCGTTGGCCGGAGCCGGATATCCCATACGCACGCGCAGGAGAAAACGGTCAAGCTGCGATTCCGGCAGCGGATACGTGCCGTGATGCTCCAGTGGGTTCTGCGTGGCCACCACCAGAAACGGCAGCGGCAGCGGATGGGAGTGGCCGTCCATGGTGACCTGGCCTTCGTTCATGGCTTCCAACAGCGCGGACTGTGTTTTGGGCGTAGTGCGGTTGATCTCGTCAGCCAGCAGAATGTTGGTAAACACCGGCCCGGCCTTGAACTCGAATTGCTGCTCCGCGGCCGAATAAACGGAGATGCCCAAGACGTCCGAAGGCAGCATGTCACTGGTGAACTGGATGCGCTGGAAGGTGCAATCGAGGGCCCGGGCCAGAGCGTGGGCCAGCGTAGTCTTGCCTACGCCGGGAACGCCTTCGATCAGCAGATGCCCGCGGGCCAACACTGCTACCAGCGCCAGACGTACGACTTCGTCGTTGCCGCGAATGATGTTCCGCAGTGACTGCTCAATCGCCGTGGCACGAGCGCCTATGGATGATGATGACTGGGTCTGACTGGCCATGAGACTTGGGTTCTATTGTATAGCGACCTTTGCCAATGTGAGGTGCCCGAGAGTGCGTTCCGAAGGTAACTTCTTCTTCTGAAAACCCGAAGGCGCACGTTGGCCGAGGGAACCCTCTGGCCGCAAACGCTCTTCAGGGGCACGACTGAAGAAATCTTTGCCCGCAGAAGGCAACGGAAGCCGATAGGGATCCCTCCCCTTCGGCAAGCTCAGGGTCGGGACGTCGGAAAAACCTATCTCTGATATTCCGCTGCCATCCCGGTCAGCCGCTCGATGCGTTTGGAAATCGGCGGATGGGTGGAAAACAAGTTGGCGAAGCTCGCGCCCATCAGCGGCTGCACGATGAACAGGTGTGCCGTGGAAGGCGTTGCTGCCATCGGGATGCGCTTGGAATACGCGTCAAGTTTCTGCAGGGCGCGGGCCAGCGCGTAAGGATTA
>DATFXI010000259.1:0-8701 GCA_035316085.1 Candidatus Angelobacter sp. | reverse complement strand
TTCCTTCAAGTTTGGCGGCGAATTCCGCGACTTTCGCAATAACAACTTCAACAACGACCCTGGAGCACTCGTGTTCCAGAACACGCTGGATCCTTCGGTCACCAACCACAACAGCTTCCAGTCTGCCGCTGTGCTTACCGGGGCCCGGACGCTGGGCAACGTCGCCAGCCGCATCAATCAGAACGGCTTGGATTTCTTTGCCATGGATAGCTGGAAAGTCCGGTCGTCGCTGACCTTAGAATTAGGTTTGCGTTACGCCTGGAATATGACCCCCTCAGAAGCGAAAAATCGCTTTGCCACGGTCGTGCCCGCGCCCGCCGGAGGCACCATCATCCAGCAGGTGACCGAACCTTATCAGCAGAACAACAAAAACTTCGAGCCTCGAGTCGGTTTTGCCTGGGACGTGCGGCATGACGGCAAAACCGTCCTGCGCGGCGCCTATGCCTATCAGGTGGATCAGCCGATTACCGGCTTTGTGACGGGGTTGGCTGCGAACCCGCCGTTTGCTCTGCCCATCAATTCGACAGCAACGTTAGCGCAACAAACGACCACCGGCTTGCCGCTTGCGACCCTAGGCACCAACTTTAACCCTGCGGCAACGGGAAGGAACCTGGCGCTGCTGATGGTTGATCCCGATTTCACCAATGCCGACATACAGTCGTGGAACCTGAACCTGCAGCAGCAGATCGGCCGCGATATGTCCGTCATGGTCGGTTACTTCGGCAGCAAGGGGACGCACCTGGAGATTGACCGCAACATCAATCAGTTCCCAATCCTGGGCTCGGCGCCCAGCCGACCCTTGCAGGTTATCTCCGCGTCCAGCCCCATCCAGCCCGGCGCCACGCTGGCCAACACCATGACCGAGCGCACCAGCGACGCCAACTCTAGTTACCACGCGTTGTGGGTGACGGCGAATCGGCGCATGTCGCATGGCCTGCAGTTCAACACCTCCTACACCTGGTCACACTCCATCGATTTCGTGTCCCGCAACAATAACGGCATTGTTGTCCAGGACAGCACAAACATCTTCGGCTCCAAAGGCAACTCCGACTTTGATGCCCGGCAACGCTTTGTAGCTAACGCCATCTACGATCTGCCCTTCAAAGGCAACCGGTTCGTAAGTGGCTGGTCGGTGGCAACGATTGGCACGCTGCAGAGCGGCAACCCGGTGAATATCGTCCTGACTTCCAGCGCGATCACCGGCGTCGGCAATACTGTGACCCCGACTGTTATCGGCCCGATCGTGGTGACGGGAAACCCGCTGGGACAATGGATTGCCCCCACCAGCACACCCAACGGCCACAACTCCTACACAGGGATATTTCAGACTCCCATCATCAACGCATTTGGCAATATGGGACGCAACAGCATCGTCGGCCCAACCTTCAAGAATCTTGATCTTTCTGTAATCAAGAACACGAAGCTTACGGAAAGATTGAACCTCCAGTTCCGGGCCGACGCGTTTGATCTCACCAACCATCCCAACTACGGGCAACCGAACCGGGCCTATAACCCCCGTACGATTGGTGGTACGGCCAACGTGGATGACACGTTCGGCCAGATCACGAGCACCCGGTTCCCAACCGGCGATTCGGGTTCTTCGCGCCAACTGCAGGTGGCTCTGAAGCTGCAGTTCTAGTTCGGGATTCTCGGCTTAACCAAGCGCACCGGCCAAGGCCGGTGCGCTTTTTTCTGTTGGAACGACGCCAGAACAACTCTCGTGAGCGCATCAAAAAGAAGCCCCGTCCCGCAATGCGGGACGGGGCTTTGAATTGTTAGCCTAAATTAGGCGATTACATTCCGGGATAGCCGCCGCCGTGTCCGCCTTCGGGAGCTTTCTTCTCCTCGGGCAGCTCAGAGACCAGGGCTTCGGTGGTCAGCATGAGAGCTGCGATCGAAGCCGCGTTCTGCAGCGCGGTACGGGTCACTTTCGTAGGGTCAATTACGCCAGCCTTGACTAGATCCTCGAACTTATCAGTCTGGGCGTTGTAGCCGAAGTTGTGCTCTTTCGAGTCGCGGATCTTCCCCACCACGATCGCGCCTTCCTCGCCGGAGTTGGCCACGATCTGGCGCAACGGCTCTTCCAGCGCCCGCTCGACGATCTCCGCGCCGGTCTGCTCGTCGTCGTTCTTGAACTTCAGCTCGGCCAGGGCCGCCTGGCAGCGCACCAGGGCTACGCCGCCGCCGGGAACAATTCCTTCTTCCACGGCCGCGCGCGTCGCGTGCATGGCATCTTCCACACGGGCTTTCTTCTCTTTCATTTCGGTTTCGGTCGCGGCGCCGACTTTGATCACTGCCACGCCGCCTACCAGCTTCGCCAGCCGCTCCTGCAGTTTTTCGCGGTCATAGTCGCTGGTGACCTTTTCAATCTGCCCGCGAATTTCCTTCACGCGGCCTTCGATCTCCGCACCCTTGCCTTTGCCCTCGACGATCGTCGTGTTGTCTTTGTCGATGGTGATTTTCTTGGCCCGCCCGAGATCGGCAACCTGGACATTTTCCAACTTGATGCCAAGGTCTTCGGTAATAGCCTTGCCGCCGGTCAGGATAGCGATGTCCTGCAACATTGCCTTGCGACGGTCACCGAAGCCGGGAGCCTTCACCGCGCAGACTTGCAGCGTCCCGCGCAGTTTGTTGACCACGAGAGTGGCCAGCGCTTCGCCGTCCACCTCTTCAGCAACGATCAACAGCGGTTTCCCCATCTTGGCCACCTGCTCGAGAATCGGCAACAGGTCCTTCATGGTGCTGATTTTCTTTTCATTGATGAGGATGTAAGCGTCATCCAGGGTTGCTTCCATCCGCTCTGGGTCAGTTACGAAGTAGGGCGAGAGGTAGCCTCGGTCAAACTGCATGCCCTCGACCACTTCCAGACTGGTCTCCATCGTCTTAGACTCTTCCACCGTGATCACGCCATCTTTGCCAACCTTCTTCATGGCTTCGGCAATGATGCGCCCGATGGTTTCGTCATTGTTGGCGGAAATCGTACCCACCTGGGCAATCATGTCTCCGCTGACCGGCTTGGAGAGGCTGTCCAGAAAACCTTTGCTGCGGTTGCCGTCTTTATCAACGGTTCCACAGATCGTGGTAACGGCGCGCTCAATGCCGCGCTTCAGCGCCATAGGATTGGCGCCCGCAGCCACGGTCTTCACGCCGTCGCGGTAGATGGCCTGGGCCAGAACAGTTGCTGTCGTAGTGCCGTCTCCGGCCACGTCGCTGGTCTTGCTCGCGACTTCGCGCACCATTTGCGCGCCCATGTTCTCCAAATGGTCGGCCAACTCGATTTCCTTGGCCACAGTCACGCCGTCTTTGGTGATCGTGGGAGAACCAAATTTCTTGTTGATCACAACGTTGCGGCCCTTCGGCCCCAGCGTTACCTTCACGGCATCGGCCAGAACATTCACGCCGCGCAGGATCGCCTGCCGCGACTCTTCACCGTGCACAATTACTTTTGCCATTGCTTGTATCTCCTGTCAAAACTGTTCCGCGAAGTTCGCGGGATGGTTGGTCACAAAAAACTCTGTTTAGGGCGCGCCTTACTTCTTCTTTCCCTTGGCGCCGTCGAGGATCCCGAAGATTTCTTCTTCTTTGAGGATCAGCAATTCTTCGCCGTCAATCTTGATTTCCGATCCGGCGTATTTGCCGAACAGAACGCGGTCACCTTCCTTTACTGCGAGCGGGGTAACGTGGCCTTTTTCGTGCCGCCCCGTTCCGACAGCGACCACAACGCCCTCCTGGGGCTTCTCCTTTGCGGTGTCGGGGATGATGATGCCGCCACGGACCGTCTCCGCTTCAGCAACACGGCGAATCAGTACGCGGTCATGCAGTGGTGTCAGCTTCTGTGACATTTGCGACTACTCCTTTCAAAAAAATGAGGTGGATTTACAAGGACAGACAGGGCACTTGCAGGCTTGCTAGCACTCATCCCTATCGAGTGCCAATTATAGAGTGGACGCCTTAGTTTCGTCAAACCACCAATCAATATGAAGTAAGTTATTGTTTATACAAGACTTAGACAAGGCCCAAATCGGGCCATCTGGCCATCGGGAGATCGGGTCATCGAAAAAGCTCGAGACCGGTTTGTTCGCGCGCCAGAGCTCTGATGACCCGATAGCCCGATGATCCGATGACCCGATCGTCCTGGGGACAACAGCGCGTTTAGCCTCCACTTCTAACTCAGTAGCTAGGGGTGCAAATAACTTCTTTCGCAGCTCAAACCACAGAAGCGGGGTTCTGGAGTTGGGGTGGTGGGCTTGGTATCCAGGTATGTAGCTTTTCTTCCATTGGGGCGTAAAGTAGCGCTAGCTTTCTTGTTGTTGGGCTGGTCTTTCCCTAACGTCTGGGCCCAGGGCCAGTCTTCCGTAGGCACCATTGTGCCGCGCACCACAGGCGACCTGCAACGTCTCACGCAGATGGACGCTCCTCCGGCAGTTTCGCCGGCGCCGTCGCTGGTGGGCACAAGCAAGAGCGCCAAAGTCAAGACTAAATACGACATCAATAAAATCGGGGAGCGCGGAGTCGAGAAGGGAATTAACTTCTACTCGTGGCAAGGCGAGCAGGCGCTGGGCCGCGAGCTGTCCCAGGAGATCGAAGCCAACTCAAAACTTTTGGATGACCCGGTGGTCAACGAATACGTGAACCGGCTGGGGCAGCGCTTGGTCAGCAATTCGGACGCCAAAGTGCCGTTTACCATTAAGGTAATAGACAGCGAAGAGGTCAACGCCTTTGCCCTGCCGGGCGGCTACTTCTACGTCAACACCGGGTTGATTCTGGCCGCGGAAACCGAGGCCGAGTTGGCCGGCGTGATGGCCCACGAGATTGCCCACGTGGCGGCACGGCACGGTACGCGTGGGGCCACTCGCTCACAAATCTGGAACCTGGCTTCGATGTCGCTGGTTTTCGTTGGCGGGCCGATCGGCCTGGCGGCGCGTGAGGTTTCAAGCATCGCCATGCCTATGACGTTCATGAAATTCAGCCGCGGCTTTGAACGTGAAGCCGATCTTCTGGGAATCGAGTACGAATACGCTGCCGGCTATGATCCGGAAGCGTTCATCGATTTCTTTGAGCGAATTTCCGTGCAGCGCAAGAAGCCAAACTTCATCGCCCGGGCGTTTTCCAGCCATCCCATGAACGACGATCGCATTCGCCGAGCCCAGAAAGAAATTGCCACGATGCTGCCGGAGCACGATCAGTACGTGATCAACACCAGCGAGTTTGATGAGATCAAGGCCCGCTTGACGCAAATGGTGAATACCAAGACAAAGCTCGGGCTGGTGGACCCCGGCGGTAACAAGCCGACGCTGCATCGCCGCGACCAGGAGCAACCGCCGCCGGACAACTCCGACGACCGTCCGACACTGAAGAGAAGGTAACAGTTCGCAGCCGGGGCGGCTGCGCTCCAAGTCTCTCAGATGACGGCGATGCCGGCGATCACGCGATGACGGCAATTCTTCCTACGCCCTTGCGGGATCAACCTTTTCGGAATCGACGCCGAGTTCTTGCAGGGCTTTTTGGGCGCGCTTGGCATCGAACTCGCCGTCGCGCGCCAGGCGTGACAGCGCAGCTCCGGCCATGGACTCAGCATTGATCTCGAAGTGCCGGCGCAGATGCTCGCGATTGTCGCTGCGGCCGAAGCCGTCCGTGCCCAAAGATATGAGCCGCGTCCCTAGCCACGTCGCCAGTTGATCGGGGACCGCCTTTATATAGTCGGAAGCCGCGATGATGGGGCCTTCGGCCTTGCCGTCACGAAGCGTGCTCACGATGTAGGGCTGCTTCGCACTTTCCGCCGGATGCAGGCGGTTCCAGCGTTCGACGGCCAGGGCTTCACGGCGCAACTCGTTGTAGCTGGTCACGCTCCACACGTCGGCGCGGACGCCGTATTTTTCCGCAAGAATCGTCTGTGCGCGCAGGGCCTCATTCAGGATGGGCCCGCTGCCGAACAGCTGGACACTCGCTTTGCCGCCTTCGGCCGCTTTGAACTTGTAAATGCCGCGAACGATGCCTTCTTCCACGTTCTTCGGCATTTCCGGCATGGCGTAATCTTCGTTGTAAAGCATGATGTAGTAAAAGCGGTCCTCGCCCTGCTGATACATGCGGCGAATCCCGTCCTGGACGATCACCGCGATCTCATACACGTATGCTGGATCGTAGGTGGCGCAAGTCGGTACCACGCTGGAGAGAACGACGCTGTGCCCGTCCTGGTGTTGCAGGCCCTCGCCAGCCAGGGTGGTCCTGCCGGCGGTGCCGCCCATGAGGAACCCCTTACCGCGAGCGTCGGCGAACGCCCAGATGAGGTCGCCCACGCGCTGGAACCCGAACATGGAGTAATAGGTGAAGAACGGAATCATGGGCACGCGATAATTCGAGTACGCAGTGCCGGCCGCCGTGAACGAAGCCATGGATCCGGCCTCGGTGATTCCTTCTTCCAGGATTTGCCCTCCTTTTTCTTCGCGGTAATAGAGGAGCATGTCCACATCGTGCGGCTTGTAAAGCTGGCCCTGGCTGGCATAAATGCCGACCTGGCGGATGATTGACTCCATTCCGAAAGTGCGGGCCTCGTCAGGGATGATAGGAACGATCAGGCTGCCGACTTTCTTATCCTTCATCAGCGTGCGCAACATGCTGACAAAGCCCATGGTAGTGGAGACAGCGCGGCCTTTGGATCCGGCGAGCGATTCGGCAAACAACTCCATCGGCGGAGCTTCAAACTTAGGTACGCTGGTGTCGCGTTTGGGTATGTATCCGCCCAGGGCCTTGCGACGTTCCTGCAGGTAACGGATCTCCGGCGTGTCGTCAGCCGGACGATACAGAGAGCCTTCCTTCGCCGCGCGCTCAGGGATTGGTATATCGAAGCGCGAACGAAAAGCCAGGAGCGCTTCGTCGGTCATTTTCTTTTCCTGATGGGTCGCATTGCGCGCCTGCGCCGACCCCAGCCCATAACCTTTGATGGTCTTGGCCAGGATCACGGTAGGACCGTTGGTGTGCTCCACAGCGCGCTTGTATGCGGTATAGACTTTTTGCGGATCGAGGCCGCCGCGCTGCAAGCGGAAGATCTCGTCATCGGTCATGTTCGCGACCAGGGCCGCGGTCTCCGGATACTTTCCGAAGAATTCCTTGCGGACGTAGGCACCGTCCTTCGCCTTGAAGGCCTGGTACTCGCCGTCCACACACTCTTCCATGCGTTTGAGAAGCATTCCCGAGGTGTCGCGGGCCAGCAGGTCGTCCCAGCCTGAGCCCCAGATAACTTTGATTACGTTCCAGCCGGCGCCGCGGAAGGCGGCTTCCAGTTCGTTGATGATCTTGCCATTGCCTCGCACCGGGCCATCCAGCCGCTGCAGGTTGCAGTTCACTACGAAGATCAAATTGTCGAGCTTCTCGCGCGAGGCCAGCGTGAGTTGCGAGCCCATGGCCTCCGGCTCGTCGGTCTCGCCGTCGCCCACAAAAGCCCAGATTTTGCGAGGCGTTTGCGGGATGATGCCACGGTTCTCCAGATAACGCATGAACCGCGCCTGATAGACCGCGTTCAACGGACCAAGGCCCATGGACACGGTGGGGAAACGCCAGAAATTAGACATCAACCACGGATGCGGATACGAGGAGAGCCCGGGCTTATCCCGCAGCTCGTGGCGGAAGTTTTCCACCTGCTCCTGGGTAAACCGTCCTTCAAGGAATGCGCGGGCGTAAACGCCGGGCGAAGCGTGTCCCTGAAAATAAACAAAGTCGCCGGGCTGGTCGCCATAGGTGGCGTGGAAGAAATGGTTGAAGCCGACTTCCAACAGCGTGGCCAACGACGAATACGTAGAGATATGACCGCCGATGCCGGGATCCTTCTTGTTCTGCCGATGCACCATGGCCATGGCGTTCCAGCGAATCAGGCTCTTGATGCGCCGCTCCAGTCCGCGATCGCCGGGGTAGGGCGATTCCTCTTCCACAGGAATGGTGTTAACGTACGGGGTGTTCAACTGGACTGGAACATCCACACCCGACTTGCGCGCACGTTGGGTCAACGCGTCCAGCAAGCGGGCGGCGCCGCTGGGCCCTTCTTCTTCCACGACCTGATCAAAGGCTTCAAGCCACTCTTCTACTTCCTGAAAATCAGGCTCGACAACCTCGACCGGCTGGCCATTCACAATGGTGGTGGTCATGATACTAGTATAGCGAACGCAGGCACGCAGGGAGCACAGGCCTGGCGCGCGGAATGTTAATTCATTTTGAACATGCGGCCGCCGTCGATCTACTGTCTCATTTTCGCCGCCGATTGCACTGCGAGCTTTTCGGCCGCGTCCAACTGAGTGGTGAATGATTTCACCAGCCGTTGCTTCCACGCCTCCGACCACAGTCGTTTCTGCTTGAGGTAGGTTTCCATGCGGGAAATCGGATCATCGGATAGTTCGCTGCCACGTTCCGCCATCGGAGAGACAGTGGCGGGTGCGGGCCAGCGTTGCGTCTTGCATTCAATCAGAGCTGGGCCATATCCTTCTCGGGCGCGGCGAATGGCCTCCTGGACCACTCGGTAGACGGCCACCACATCGTTGCCGTCAACAGTCAGAGTGGGAATGCCGTTGTCGCTGCCCACGTTGTCCATGCCCCTCACAGCCACTAGCAGCCGCGGATCAGGCGGCTCCGTCCAAACGTCGCTTTGCACCACATGCACGATAGGCAACTTGTGAGTTACAGCAAAGTCCACGGCCTCATGCCACGACCCGAG
>DATFXI010000258.1:0-2954 GCA_035316085.1 Candidatus Angelobacter sp. | reverse complement strand
CGCCCGCATTCACGGCTACAACAAATTCTCCAACACGCTGCCTTCCTTCTCCGGCGGCGTGGTAGAGCTGCCCAACGCGGAAAAGGAGGCGCGAGTGCGCGCCGAACTTCTGGCCCTGGGTTATAACGAAGCTATTTCTCCGACCTTCATTTCTCCTGAAGATGCCCGCGGCTTTTCGGGAGCTACGCCAGTGCTTCTGGCCAACCCGCTGAGCGAAGAACAATCGGCCATGCGGACGTCCCTGGTCCCGGGAATGCTGGGCATGCTGGCCTGGAACCTGAACCGCGGAACGTCCGATGTCCGGCTGTTTGAAATGGGACATATATTCGAACTGGCCGGAGAAGAATCAGAAGAGCGAAAGATGCTCTCGATTGGCGTGACCGGGAACGCGGTTGCGCCCAGTGTCCACGAACCGGGGCGTGCTTATTCTTTCTTTGATCTGAAGGGCGACATGGAAGCGCTCTTGGCGGCGTTTGAAGTCCGCAATCTTCAGTTTGTTCCGGCCGAGCACTATCACCCCGGCCGCTCGGCTTGCGCCGTGGCTGACGGCGTGACCCTCGCGCGGTTTGGGCAGATTCATCCCAATCTCGCAGCGGCACGAAAGCTGAAACAGGACATCTACATCGCCGAGGTCTTTCTTGACCGCCTGTTCGCGCTGGCGCTGCGCGTGCCCCGTTACCAGCCGCTTTCCAGGTTCCCTGCGGTCGATCGCGACTTCTCGTTCGTGTTCGCTGACAACGTGAGCTTTGCGCAGATTCGTTCTGCAGTGCTCGCGCTGAACATCGCCGAGATGCAGAGCTTCCGGCCGGCAGAGATGTTCCGCGGCGGCGCTGTTCCGCCGGGCAAATATTCCGTCTTGCTGAGGGCACAATTCCAGTCCGCCGAACGCACCCTGCGTGACGACGAAGTGGCGCAATGGTCAGCTAAGATTATCCAGGCGCTCGAAGCCATCGGTGGCGCTCTGCGAAGCTAATGCCGTAGTCGCTGAGGTCGTATTCATCCTGTTGTGCTGGAAAGCTGCCACTCAGTCCCGCGAAGCGGGACGGATGGAAATAGCCCGGCACGGCGACGAGGCGCGCGGCGCGCGCTAGGGAGCAAGGGCCGGGTAGGCGTCTCCTGAAGGACCAGAGTCCCGCTTCAGCGGGACGGCTGAGGGGTTTTGTTACTGGCACCCCGTTGGCTGTACCCGACACTCCCGGTCGTCCTGCTAAAGCAGGTCTATTGGAACATCCAGTCCAATGCGGCGTTGGCGTGAATGCGAGTGGTATCCAACAGCGGAATGTCGCTGGCGCTCTCCGGCGGCAAGATCAAAGGCAGTTCCGTCCCGCCCAGAATCACGGCTTCAATGCCGTCTCGCTTCTTCATCCCCCGAGCGATGCCCAGCAACTCGTTGCGAGTCTCCGGCTTGATGATGCCGTTCACCAATTCGCCCAGATATTTTTCGTGAATGTAGTCCTGCTCCAGAGGCTCCGGCGCGACCACCGTGATCCCTTCCCGCGAAAAGACCTCAGGATAGAATCCGCCCATCATGGTGAAGCGTGTGCCGAACAGGCCGAGTTTCCTCAAACCTTGCGCTTTAGCCGCGACGCACGTTGCCTCGACAATGCTGAGCAGCGGAATCGTTGCCCGCCTTCTAAGTTCGTTGAAGACGATATGCGGCGTGTTCGAAGCCAGCAGTCCGAAATCAGCCCCTGCCGCCGCCAGCTTGTGCACCTCGCCGGCCAGGTAGTCCGTAAGGGCCGCCATTTGCTTGGCGGACACCAGGTCCAGCAGGTTTTTCAAATCAACGCTGTTGATGACGACGCGGGCTGCGCTTCCGTCCGGACGGCGCTGGCGATATCCCGCGAGAATAAGCCGATAGTACTCAATGGTTGACTCCGGCCCGATGCCCCCGATAATGCCTACGGTCTTCACAGCCAACTCCCATTGAAGAGCATGGGACATTCTAAATCGGCACATGCGATGCCCCGAATCACCTCGTTGCGCTTCTGCTAGCCCTATGGATAGGTGCGGTCTTCGGACCGCCGCCCCCCAACGCCAAGGTTCTTGCCTGGAGCGCGCTCTCTATCTGGCTGGCAATTCTGTGGGCCTACTGGATTGACCGGCATCGCGAAGCGAAGTTTTCTTGGTGAAGAACACAAAGATATTGATTCCCGGCCTTAAACGTCCTCAAAACGCGACGACCTTCTCAAGGCTGTCATTCTGAGCAAGCGCGAGTCCCGCTCAGCGGGATGAGCGCGCGTCGAAAGTAATGTCCTCATTAGCTCGTGAAACCCGACGAGAGCCCTACCCATGTCATCCTGAGCGAAGCGCGGCGACACTTGGTCCCCGACAAGATTGATGGGCGCGGAGTCGAAGGATCCCGAGAATGGTCGCAGCATAAATGCTGCCGGAAGGCGTTCTCCCCACGCTGCGTCAAGAGAACTCCCTGGAACAGCATGGCAGCGGACCACCTTCGGGATTCTGCTAACGGCTAGGTGTTAATTGCTGTAGAATTCCTCCGCCATGCTATCCCGCCGAAACTTTTTCAAGACTGCCGGCCTGGGCGCGGCTGTGGCTGCGTCCGCGAGTTTTCCCGTTGAGCTGCTGAGCTGGGCTGAGCCATCGCGTGCGCCGGAGCCGGGTGGCCCGATCCTGCTCAACAGCAACGAAAACGCCTACGGTCCCTTTCCCAGCGTGATGGCCATGGCCAACCCCTTTCAGGGTGTGAACCGTTATCCCGATCATCACAGCGACGTGATCAGCGAACGCCTGGCCGCACAGTACAAAGTGGAGGTGGCTCGCGTGCTCACCGGCTGCGGCTCGACGGAGATTCTGCGCATGGCGGCTTACGCCTTCACCGGTCCGGGACGAAAGCTGGTGATGGCCGCGCCCACGTTTGAGGCGATTGGCTTTTATTCAAGCTCAGTGCAGGCCCCGATCGTGAAGGTTCCGCTGGCGGCAAATCTTACCCA
>DATFXI010000257.1:0-2850 GCA_035316085.1 Candidatus Angelobacter sp. | reverse complement strand
CGCTGATCTCTTTGACCAAAGCGGCGTTGTCAGCCGCCTCAGGGCCGTACTGGGTGAGATCCATCGCGGGCAGAAAACGAATGTGCCACTTCGAAGGCAAAGGCAACGGCAAGAACGGAAATGTCGCCAGCGGCAGGCCGGGCCATTCTGAGTAGCGTCGCCACCAGCGCCATTTGAACAGCGCGAAGATGGGATAAGTCTCGGCGCTGCCCACGGTGACATAGGGAACGATCGGCACGCGGTGGCGCAGCGCGATCTTCACGAAAGCCTCGCGTCCAAAGTTCAGCAACTGGTACGCCCGCCGATAAGGCGTGAACGCGCCCTGCACGCCTTCAGGAAAAATACCCAGCAGCTCGCCGCCCGCGAGCACGCGGTCTGCGCTCTCCTGGCAAGCCACCACGCCGCCCACTTTGGTGATGAAGCTGGAAATAAACGGAAACTTCAGTAGTCCGGGGTGAGTCAGGAATCGCGGCACACGGCCGGTTTCGCGCAGCAACATGTGCAGAGTCATCACGGCGTCCCAGGGCATGAAACCGCGGTGCGTGCCTGCCAGAATGGCCGGCCCCTGGCGGGGAACGTTCTCCATGCCTTGAAGCTCGATCCGCCAGTAGCGGTCGCTCATGAATTTTAAAATCGTCTTCGCAAAGGAATCAATGGTTGCGCGGTCCATGCCGAAGTCGTCGAAGCGTGGCTCTGGCGCGACGTCCAAAGCCTGTTTGCGCAATTTGCGCAGCGCCCTCAGGCTCGATTGGCGAGGCACAAATCCCAGCTCGCGTTTGATTTTCTGGTTGGAGACGGTCCAGGGATAACGCAAGTACTCGAGGGTGGCTCGCGGCCAAGCCAGCCGCTGCCAGGTGCGAGGCAGAGCAAAGCGATGCCCTCCTGCCAGCCGCACCGCTGCACGCATGGGAACAACCACATCCGGCGCGACGTTAAAGACGCCGGTGGTGTCCGCGCGGACGGCGCAGAGCACGGCAGCCGCGAGGTCTTCCAGGCTGAGCAGTTGCAGCGTGGGATCGTGCCCGGCGAGAGTAACGGTTAACTTTCGCGCCAGCCGCCGCGCTAGCAAGGCCGGCGACGGCAGCACGGTTACCGGACGGAGGATAATCAGCGGCACCGTCCGGTTCAAGCGTTGGCTCGCCAGGGTTTCAAGCGATTTCCACGCACCGCTGATGGCATCTCGGCCATGCCGCGGAGTAGCGTAATCTTCACTGGCAAGGCCCTGCCGCGCTGTGCCCGTGCCGTAGATCAACGCACTGGAAAGAAGAATGACCTTTGCGGGCGAAAGCGCGGCGCATCGTTCGAGTACCGGCTCAGCTTCGGTAAGATCGGGCGCCATGCCGTTACGCCCGTTGAACGAAGGGACGTAGATATAGGTTGCTGGGGCCTGTGGCGTGGCATCGCGATGCACAAATGTCGAGAGTTCCTGCAAAGCGCTTTCGCCGGCTTGGGCAGCATCGCGAAGAGCGGCATACAAAAGGCTGGCCCAAGCGTTGTTCCTATGGGCGATGAGCGTGATGTTTGCCATGGCAGGAAAGCGGTACCCAAAAACAGCGCGGCTGGCCGTGCGGCCAGCCGCTTCAATTCAAGGCGCTGGATTCTTACCGGCTGGGCTGGGCCGATTCGCCGGCATCGTCATCATGGCCGGAGAAAAAGCGGGTCACTGCCGCCCACAGGTCCTGGCCCGCTTCATAGAGCTGCCCGACTTTGGGTGACACACCGATCTGGCGGTAAAGCTCGTTGCGGTCCCAGTCGTTCCAAACTTCGGCAATCTTTCCGTTGGCCATGCGGAAGCGGCTGCTGCCGTGGATGACGAAGGGCTTGCCGGTCGGCTTGGCGAGGTCGTTGCCGCGGCCAGTGTGCGTTCCGCGTGCCGTCCAGGAAACCATCACGATGTCGCCCTGGACGCTCATCTGATGAGGAGTCATGACCAGGTCAGGGGCGGCCGAGCGCCAGCCTTTGCCCTCGGATACGGCTTCCTGCAGTCCTTGGGTACGGTTACGGGTGTGGACCTGGCAATTCGACGCATAAATTTGGCTGATGCCTTCGTACCGTCCCTGGTTGAAGAGTTCGTCGAATACGCGGCGCACCACAATTTTGTTTTGTTCCGCCGAAGCCTGGCTGGGAAGAGGTTTGCCGGGCTGCGCCTGCGCTCCGGGCACGGGAAGCTGGTTCTTGGGCCGTGTCTGTTCGGCGGTCGCTAACGCCAGTCCGCAACCGATGATTGCCGTGCAAGCGATGAAACCGAGAATCCGCGACTTCTGCATAGGAGCCTCCCTCAACGTGGGCCGTTCGCGCGCGATTATAACGCGTTCGCGATTTGATAGATAGTACAGAAAGCTACTGGCTCCTTCCGCCTGATCTTCGCCCCGAGGACTAGAAGAACGAACCCTTCAAGCTAGAACCCCGCTAATTTTCTTTGCCAGTGCCCCAAGAAATGGGCTATAGTCTCGCGCTGCAAAGTTAATGAATGAGCGTCCACTCAAACCTGTCCGCCTGTCTTCTGCGGCCTGTGAGTGGATTCCATATTTTTCTGCCATTTTGGGAGGGCGCAGTGAAAAGACTGAACAAGTGCTATCTCTTGGCCGGCTTGCTGGTGATCCTGATGGGCGTTGTCCCCGCCTGCGCGCAAGTTGACTACTCGACCGCGACGTTGAAAGGAACTGTGGCCGATCCACAGGGAGCCGTGGTGGTGGGGGCCACAGTTACTGCGACCAACTCTGGAACCGGGGTCAGCAAATCCGCCACCACTGACGGTGAAGGACGCTACCAGATTGCTGCCCTGCCGCCGGGAGCGTATGACATCTCCGTCGAAGCCAAGGGTTTCAGCAAACAGATTGCCCGGAACAC
>DATFXI010000256.1:0-3607 GCA_035316085.1 Candidatus Angelobacter sp. | reverse complement strand
GCCGCACGCTCGCCCGTTGTAGCCGTCAGCTCGCTCAGGGGCACGGGGCTCGAGGACCTGAAGCGTGAGATCGCGCGGCTGGCGGCGGAGGTCCCCGCGCGCGACAGCGAAGCTTTGTTTCGCCTGCCCATCGACCGCGTGTTCGCCATGAAGGGTTTTGGCACGGTGATCACCGGCACGCTGATCGCGGGCAAAATCAAGAAGGAAGAAGAAGTGGAAATTTTCCCCACGCGCAAGCGGGCGCGCGTGCGGGGCGTGCAGGTGCACGGCGCTGCTGCCGAGCAGGCGTCCGCCGGACAGCGCACCGCGCTCAACCTGGCGGGCCTCCAGCTGGAAGACCTGGCGCGCGGCATGACTCTGGCCGCGCCCGGGGCGCTCGAGCCATCGCAAAGGTTTGAAGTGCAGATCTCGCTGTTGCAAGACGCAAAGCCGCTGAAAGACCGCGCGCGCGTCCATCTCCACGCGTTCGCATCGGAGACCATAGCCGAAGTGGCACTTTACCAGGGCGAACTTAAGCCGGGCGGCACCGCGCCCGCGCAGCTTCGCGTAGCCGATCCTCTGCTGCTGCTTCCCGGCGACCGAGCCATTCTGCGGCAGTTTTCTCCCGTGGTTACCATCGGCGGCGCGGTGGTACTGGACGCCTTTCCACCGGCCCGGCAAAGGAAGGCCCAGCGCCTGGCGTTCTTGAAGTCGCTGACCACCGGCACGCGGGCAGACAATCTTCTGGCGCGGATCGCCCGCCGCGGAAAAGACGGTCTTTCGCTCACCGCTGCGGTGCGCGAGACCGGATTGAAGCCGCAAGTCCTGCAGCCGCTGCTTGCCGGCCTGCTCGAGCAGAAGAAGGTGTCCCAGGCAGGCGAGTTCCTGCTGGCAAGCGAAGCTTTCTTGAGCGCACGGGAGGCGACCACGGCGGCGCTCGACGCGTTTCACAAAGCCAACCCGCTGGTGGCAGGCATCAGCAAAGAAGAGCTTCGCGACAAACTGGGGCTTCATCCCGCGGTGATGGAAGCCGTGCTTGGCGCTCTGGCGCGCGATAAAAAAGCTGAAGTCGCCGGCGAGCAGGTCCGGCTGGCTGGGCGCGGCGTGGAACTGAAGGATGAGGAGTCCAGAGCGAAAGCCCAGATTGAGAAGGCGTTTGCGCAAGCCGGACTCAGAGTGCCCCTGATGAAAGAAGTTTTGGCTGGACTGCCCGTGGACCAGGCCCGCGCCCAGAAACTGGTCACTCTGCTGTTACGCGACCGCGTATTAGTCAAGCTGGCTGACGACCTGGTTTTTCACCATAGCGCGCTCGAGGGCCTGCGTCGTCTCATGGCGGAGCAGAAAGCAAAAGCGCCAAAGATCGATGTGGGGACCTTCAAAGACCTGCTGGGCGTGACTCGCAAGTATGCAATCCCGCTGCTCGAGTATCTGGACCAGCAGAGGGTGACAAGACGTGTGGGAGACGAGAGGATTATCTTGTAGATCGTCTTCTGAAATCCCGAGCGCAGCCAGCCCGGCTCGGACCTTTCGCCGGCGTCACCTTGAAGGAGTTGTTGCAGCCATGAAGATACTAGCTATCGGCGGAACTGGTTTCATCGGTCCCTTTGTGATTCGCGATCTTCAGCACGCTGGACACAGCGTGACCGTATTACACCGCGGGACGACCGCAGCTCCGGCTGGAGTCGCCGAGATCATCGGTGACCGCAATCGGTTGGTCGAATATCGCGAAGTGCTAGCCCGGGAAAAGTTCGATTTGGTCATCGATTTCGTCCTGAGCTCGAAACGCCAGGCCGAACAACTCATGCAAACCCTGCGCGGGATCACCGGGCGCGTCGTGGTGTTGAGCAGCATGGACACATACCGGGCCTGGGGAGTGTTCAACGGGCTGGAGCCGGGCGGATTGGAGCCGCTGCCCGTGACGGAGGACTCGGCGGTTCGCACTGCGCCGGCCTATCCCCCGGAAGTCATCAAGAAACTCCAGCAAATGGTCTCCTGGGTGAACGCCGAGTATGACAAAGTCCCTGTGGAGCGAATCGTTCTCGGCGATTCGGCTTTGCCAGGAACCATTCTGCGATTGCCCATGATCTATGGGCCAGGCGATTACGTGCACCGCTTCCATCCCTTCCTGAAGCGCATGGATGACGGCCGTCGCTTCATTCTCTTCGCCGACGATGTTGCCGCGCTCCGCACTCCACGCGGGTATGTGGAGAATGTTGCCGCCGGCATCGCTCTCGCGACATCGCCAGGCGCGATGGGTCGGATTTACAACATTGGCGAAGCTGAGGCGTTCAGCGAGCTTGCCTGGGCACGAAAAATCGGGGCGATTGTGAATTGGCCGGGTGAATGGATTGTCCTGCCGCACGACAAGGCTCCGCCGCACCTTCACTGGCCCGGCAATACAGCGCAGCATCTCGTGGTGTCGACCGAGCGGGTCCGCGAAGAGCTTGGCTATCGCGAGCCGGTTACGTCAGACGATGCGATGCGGCGCACGATCACCTGGGAGCGCGAGAATCCGTCGAAGGAGGTCGGAACCCCGTTCAACTACGAGGCGGAGGACGCAGCCTTAGCCAACCTGAATGCCATAGCATGACGATGCGCCTTGAGCGACATCACTGCGGTCCGTCGCGTCGTTTTCGTCATGAAAGGCGGAGTTGTTTACAAGAATGTTGCGCGCTGACGAGGTTCATGTAGCACAGGCGCCCCCGCCTGTGGCTTTTGGGGCCGCACAGCCGGGGCGGCTGTGCCACAAAGGCATGGCACGTTAAACTTCACCGGAATTGCGTTCATCAGCGAGAATCAGCGAGAATCAGCGGTAGGGTTTTCTCTCGCTCATGCTGAACATCCGCAACACTACTGCCGCTGACACGCCCCTGATTCTGGACTTCATCCGCGGTCTGGCGAAGTATGAACGCGCGCCCAACGCGGTGGTGGCCACAGAGGACGATCTGCTCCGCGACGGCTTCGGCCCCAACCCCAAGTACCGCTGCGTGATCGCCGAGTGGGACAACCGTCCCGCTGGTTTTGCGTTCTTCTTCTACAACTACTCCACTTGGCGGGGACAGCCGGGGCTCTACCTGGAAGATCTGTTCGTGCTTCCTGAAATGCGCGGCAAAGGTATAGGTAAAGCTCTGTTGGAGCACCTGGCGAAGGTTGCGTTGCGCGAAAACTGCTACGGCATCCGTTGGATGGTGCTGGAGTGGAACGAGCCGGCGATCAAGTTCTATGACTCGCTGGGCGCCGAGCTTCTGGGCGAATGGGAGACCATGCTGCTGCGCGGTGCGGCGCTGGAGCGGCTGGCGGGAGCTCCCAAGAAGGCAGCCAAGTGAAAATCAAAATCATTGGCGCGGGTTTGGCCGGTTGCGAGGCGGCATGGCAGTGCGCGCGGCGTGGGGTGGAAGTCGAGCTGTATGAGATGCGGCCGGCTAAGCCGACTCCGGCACACCAGACCGGCAAGTTCGCCGAGCTGGTGTGTTCCAACTCGCTGAAGTCGGAAAGCGAGAACACTGCTCCCTGGCTGCTCAAGGCAGAGATGCGCCGCGCGGGCTCGCTGCTGATCGAGATCGCTCGCGAGACCGCCGTTCCCGCCGGGCACGCGCTGGCCGTTGACCGCGAAGCTTTCGCGGCGAGA
>DATFXI010000255.1:0-2539 GCA_035316085.1 Candidatus Angelobacter sp. | reverse complement strand
GAGCGCGCAAACTGCTGGCTGCCTAGACTGGAAAGCGCCCATCAAAGCCAATCCGAGGTTCGGACCGGCGAACCTGCCGTCTTGAAAGTTTGAGGCATCCCGGCCAAGCTTTTTGGACCTCCGATTCTATGAAACAAATCTTCACACAGCGCCGGATGGTGGGCGAGGTGGGGTTCGTGAAGGGCGTCATCGGTGCAGCGAAGGAGTTGTTCGATGAGAGGGATTGCTGTCGCTCTTGTACTATTGTGGCTGTCTTCGGCAACCTTCGCGCAGCAGGAGTACGTGTCTCGCTACGACTCTTTCGCTGGGTTCTCCTACCTGAACGCACCCAGGCTGGCCGTTCGACTCGACTACATACACGTTTACGGCCGGACCGCAGTTCAATTTCCGGCAACTGCGGTGGGTGACCTTCTTCGTGCGTCCGGCAATCGGCGGCATGCATGAGACGGCCACGCTCAAGCCGAATACACCGGCCCTCGTACTCGTCGTCCAACAGCTTGCTCCTAGTGGGGAGAGAAGCGACTTGGAACCGTTTTTTGGTGTCGGCGGCGGCTTTGATCTCAACGCGTCCAAGCACGTGGCCGTGCGCGTTGGATTCGACTACGTCCATGTCAACTTGTTCGAGGGCCTGCTGAAAGAGGGGCGCAACAGCCTGCGCATCTCCGTGGGCCCGGCGTTTCGGTTTGGTCCCAACGTGAAGTAGGGATCTCCCTTCTCATTTGAACCTGAGGCAAACCCAGGATAAGTCATTTTCCTGCCGGTGCAACATTTCGCTTGCTCAATCACTGTTGGCGAGCACGACAATGTGTTTCCGAGACACAATTAGATTTGAGAGGATAGGTTAGGGAACTTGGTGGAAAGGCCCTTCCGGCGCATTGGCAGCTAAATTATTCAAGCGTATTCCATCATGAATCTGAGAGTCGATATCGTTATCTTCAGTCTTCGCGATTCAGCCGTCCAGGTGTTGTTGACCAGGCGCGCGAGCCAGCCGTTCAAAGGACGGATGTCTCTTCCTGGTGGCCGCGTGAGTGAAGGCGAATCCCTGGAGCGGACCGCACTGCGAGAGCTGGAAGAACTGGTGGGGGCGGGCAAAACATATCTGGAGCAGTTGTACTCATTCGGCGAGCCCCGGCGCGATCCCCGCGGGCGTGTGGTCAGCGTTGCCTACTACGCGCTCATCCCCGGCGACCGGCGCGTGCTTGCCGGCCGCGATGGCTCCGCCGTGTGGTGTTCAGTCGACAAACTCCCGCCTCTGGCTTTCGACCATGCCAAGATCCTTGCGTATGCCCGCGATCGGCTTCGGAACAAGCTGGAGTACACCACGGTAGGTTTTCAGCTCTTGCCCAGAAGATTCACGCTTTCCGAACTGCAGCGGTTATATGAAACCATCCTCGGCAAAAAGCTTGACAAGCGCAACTTTCGCAAGAAGATGGGTCTCCTGGGAATCCTGCGCCCGCTGCGCGATTGGCGGCACACGGGCCGCAAGCCGGCGCGGTTGTACGCCTTCATCCCCAAGAGATTTGAGAAGCTCAAGGACAAAGGAATCCTGTTTCCGTTTTGATAGCTGTTCTGGGCGCTACCCGGTCACAGGTCCTCTGTGGCCGGCTTTGAATTCACCGCGCGGCCACTTGCGTCTTGGCCCGCTCCAGTTCAGGGCGATCGGAATTGGTGCCGGCGCAGTTCTTCACCAGTTGGGCGTAAGAAACCGCGGCTTTCTGCTTCTGCTGTGACAGCTCTGCAGCCCGCGCCGCTCCGTAAAGTCCATTGAATCGATTGGGATCGGTCTTCAGCGAAATCTCGTATTCCGCGAGCGCTTCCTGAGGACGGTTCAACTCGAGCAGCATGTCGGCGAGCATTTCCCGCGCAGGAAGCTCACTTTCGCCTTTGCCCACCTGGTCCTGATCATCGGCCGCAGCACGCATCCGCATCAGCGCTTCTTCCTGTTTTCCGGCAGCAAAAGCCGTCCAGGCCTTGACTTCATCATGTTCGTCCTTCAGGCCGCCCGCCAAGTACCCCTTGGGAGACTTCTTGAAGGCTTCCAGACGTTCTTCGTAATGGTTGAGCGCGTCCTGCGCGGCCACGGCGTTATGGAGGTGACCGGCTGCGACGGCGCGGGCCCAGTAGGCGACCGCTTGAATACCAGGCCCCGCATCGGGGACGGGCTCGAGGGCTAAAGTTTCCTTCCACTGCCGGCGTTCCAGGGCGTAGCGCGTTGTAAACTCTGCCACCATGCGGTTGTAGTAATCGTGATAGTCCTCTTCGATTTCCTGCTTATGAAAGGTTGCCAGGCGGTCGATCTGGGCTTTGGCGCTCTTATCGTCGCCAATTTGCAGGTACGCATAGTTCAGGAAATCCATGGAGTGCATGCGATGGTGCATATGCATACCGGACATCTTTTCGGCGACGGCAACAGCCGCCAGGTTGGACTGAATGTCGTCCTGCCACAATCCGAGCCGAGCGAAGATGTGCGAGGGCATATGCACGGCGTGCGCGGAGGAGGGCGCAATCGCCGCGTACTTGCGCGCTGCCTGCAATCCCA
>DATFXI010000254.1:0-3825 GCA_035316085.1 Candidatus Angelobacter sp. | reverse complement strand
ACGAAGGCGGGCCCATGCCGTACCTCTACCACCATTATGTCGGACACGATAACAACCGCGACTGGTACATGCTGACGCAGATTGAAACCAAGAACGTGAACCGCATGGTCTACCACGAGTGGCATCCCCAGTTCTGGCTCGACGAACACCAGATGGGCACCAACGGCCCGCGCATTTACATTCCGCCCAACGCTGATCCCGTGGCCAAGCTGGTGAACCCCCTGGTTCATCGCGGCAACAACCTGATGGGCGCAACTATGGGCTGGCGCCTGGAGGAAGCCGGGAAGTCCGGCGTGATCTACGGTTATTCCTTCGACGCCTACTGGCCCGGCGGCACGCGCAATACAGGGTGGTGGAAGAACATGTACGGCGTTCTGACGGAAGTGGCTTCAGCGCGCATCGCTACGCCATTAGAGATTGCGCCGACGGAGTTGCAAGGCGGCGTGAAAGGTCTGATCACCTACGAACAACAGATCAACTTTCCCAATCCCTGGCCAGGCGGCATGTGGCGTCTGCGCGACATCATGGACTACGAGCTGATCGTGTCGGACGCAGCGCTCGAAACCGTCAGCAAGTATCGTCAGGAATTGCTGCGGGGCGTGGCGTCGATGGCCAAACAAGCAGTCGAGTCGGCTGACGCGCAAGAGTTTTGGGTGATTCCTTTTGAGCAGCGCGACTCCAGGGCCGCCCGGCACTTGGTAGCGTTGATGGTTGACCATGGCGTCGAAGTGCGTGTGTCCAAGAGCGATTACCTGATCCCCCTGGCCCAGCCCTACGGACGATTCGTAGAAGAAATGATGGGTATCCAGCGCTATCCCGAGGTCCACCCGGCGCCCGGAAGCGGGATTCTCGAACCCTACGATGTGGCCGCCTGGTCACTGCCTTTGATGATGGGAGTGAAAGCGGAAAAGGTCCGTCTCTCCCAAAGTGAAGTCGCAGGTACAACTGCATTCAAGGATTCTGGAGCCCGCGTCGCACTTGCGGGCATAGACAAGTACTACTGGATCGAGGATCGGAACGGTGCTTTCGCTGTGGCCAACGCGATGCTCAAAGTTGGAGGGAAAGTGTTCTTCTTAAGGAGAACTAATGCGGCGCCACTGATGATTTTCGCGGATCATCCGCAGCTTGCCGCCGCTGCGGGGAAGGTCGATGTTGTTCTTCACTCCAGACCGGATCTGCCGCGAGACGCAGTACCTCTCAAAGCATTTCGCATCGGGCTCTACAAATCCTACATCCCCTCGATTGACGAAGGCTGGACCCGTTTTGTACTCGAACAATACGGATTCAACGTGAAGAACATCGAGAACAAGGAAGTCAAAGCCGGCAATCTCAACGCGGCGTTCGACGTCATTATTCTTCCCGACGCCTCGCGCGAAGTGATCGTGGAAGGCCGGCAGGGCCGGGAAGGGTACTTTGAAGAGCTGCCGCCGGAGTATACCGGCGGCATCGGGAAAGAGGGAGTGCGTGCGCTGAAAGATTTTGTTGAGAAAGGAGGAACGCTGATCACACTGGCACGCGCGTCAGAAGTCGCCATGGGCGAAGAATTCAACTTGCCGGTGCGCAACGCGCTGGCCGGCGCCGGCGAGCGCGGCCGCGGTGTGCAGACAGCCGACTTCAACGTTCCCGGCTCGCTGCTGCGCGTTTACGTTGACACCGAACATCCCGTGGGCTACGGCATGCCGAACCAGATTGCTGCATTCTTCGACGGGCCCATCGCCTTCCAGACTTCTGCACCTGCGCCCGACGTGCAGCGCTCGGTGATCGCCTGGTATCCCGACAACGCCAAGGACATTCTGATTTCTGGTTACGCTCACGGCGCCGAACGCCTGGAGCGTCGCGCTGCTGCGGTCAGCTTCACCAAGGGCAAAGGCAAGATCGTGATGTTCGGCTTCCGCGTACAGCATCGCGCCCAGACGGAAGGCACGTTCCAGATGCTGTTCAACGCTATCTATTGGTGAGAGCAAAGAAACCCTTACCGCGGATAAACGCGGATGAGCGCAGATGAAGCAAAAAGGCCTGAACCGCGTTGCTCCACGTCAATCCGCGGTAAGGGTTGTTTTTTTCTCATACAACTTGCGTCGCTGTGTGCCTTACCCTCCAGCACCCGCTGCCGCGGCGGCGCCGGGAACGTGCTCACCGGAATCGTCGGCGACCATGCGGTCCACGACAGCCTGGATCAGGTCGCCCTTGACCACATTGTCGCCCGGACATTGCTTGTGGGTTGTCAGCGGGTCTTCACGGTGGAAGTGGAGCGTGCGGGGATCGAGTCCCGCCAGCCGGTGCAGGCCGGCTAGTGCAGCCACCACATTGTTGCGTACGTCGTCACCGAAGGGCTCGCTGGAATAGTCGCCCACCATTTCCACGCCCCAAGAGATAGCGTTCCAAGACGGCGAATGGACGCCTGGCGTGTTGAGCGGAGTGAAGGCCCAGATCAGGTCGTCGGCCACGAACAGGTGCGGCCCGGCAGACCACTTCTGCTGGTCGCGATAGAAAGCTTGCAGGCCCAACATGCGTTTGTGCCCGTCTACCGAATGCCAGTCCTCGAGCCTGGGGATAAATGTGTTGTGGACCACCACAAACTGCGGCCGCCAGTTCAAGAGCCGTACCGTCGCCAAATAGTTGTTGAAGTTGGCCGCCGTGAAACTCAGGTTCACAATGCTCTTCCATGCCGGCATAGCGATGGCCCTCCCCCGTGAATGTGGTGGGCACACTATAAACTTCAAGACCATGAAAAACCAGATGGCCCCAATGATGTTCGGTATTCAGGAAAACTCAGAGATTTCGCTTTAGGGCGTGCCGGCTCGCCAAGCGGAGCTGAGACTGGTCCAGTTCAGCACGGTTTCAACTTTCGCCGGGAGATCACGCGGCGCAAAAGTTTTGAGAAGGCTAGACATCACCATCCTCGGTGACTGGCATCACAGCCCGCGAAGGCCTTGAACATCCGTGCTGCTCGAAATCCATCATCGATTGTCGTGAAAATCGCTCAGTGATCCGGCGCGCTTTCATCCAGAGCGAATGAGGCATGGTGTCACAAAACGCTGGGATGTTAGATTGAGCGAATACGAGCTGCAGCTTCGGAGTGGCTCGGTCGAAAATGAAGGAGAGACAATTATGAAAGTCGTAGTGATCGGCGGTACCGGACTCATTGGATCAAAGCTTGTCAACAAGTTGCGTGAGCAGGGACACGAGGCTGTAGCGGCAGCACCCAACACGGGCGTCAACACCCTTACAGGCGAGGGGCTGGCCGAAGTGCTGAAAAATGCCTCGGTCGTGGTTGACGTAACCAACTCACCCTCCTGGGAGGACGCAGCCGTGCTGAAGTTCTTCGACACATCCACACGGAATCTCCTCACTCATGAAGCGGCGGCGGGCGTGGGACATCACGTTGCATTGTCAGTGGTGGGGACTGACCGGTTGTCCGAGAGCGGCTACTTCCGCGGCAAGATCGCCCAGGAGAAATTGATCAAGGAATCTTCTATTCCCTACTCCATCGTACGAGCAACCCAGTTCTTCGAGTTCCTCAAGGGCCTTGCCGACACCGCCTTTGACGGCAAGAAGGTGCATCTGGCTCCGGTGCTTTTTCAGCCGATGGCTGCCGACGATGTCGCCACAGGGTTGGCCCGGATCGCGGTAGCGCCGCCGGTCAATGGCACCGTCGAAATCGGCGGGCCGGAACAGTTTCGCTTGGATGAATTGGTCCGGCGACGCTTGGCCACACTCAACGATCAGCGCGAAGTCATCGCCGATCCGGAAGCGCGTTACTCTGGGGCAAGAATCAGCGAGAAAACACTCGTTCCGAGCCAGAACGCACGACTCGGTGAGACA
>DATFXI010000253.1:0-12586 GCA_035316085.1 Candidatus Angelobacter sp. | reverse complement strand
AGCTACGCGACCCTGGGTGAGCTGTTTGCGTGGATTATCGGCTGGGATCTCATCTTGGAATACGCGGTAAGCAACATCGCTGTTGCCATCGGATTCGGCGGCTATCTAAAAGCCCAACTAGCTTCCTTCGGACTGATGCTTCCTGACAAGTGGTCCACGCCCGTCATCGACAATGGCTGGACCGGATCGTACTTCAATTTCCCGGCCTTCTTCGTGGTTTTTGTTCTCACCGTTCTCTTGGTTTGGGGGATCAAGGAATCGGCTGAGGCCAACAACATCATGGTGGTGGTGAAGATCGGAGCCATCGTAACGTTTCTGGTTGTGGGCGGGATGCTCATGAACCGTGACAACTGGCATCCTTTTGCCCCGTCCGGCTTTTCCGGCATTCTGTCCGGTGGTGCCATCATCTTCTTTACCTATATTGGCTTCGATTCCGTCTCGACTGCGGCAGAGGAGGCCCGCAATCCGCAAAGGGACATCCCTTTCGGGATCATCGCATCTCTCATCGCGTGCACGGTGCTTTATATCGGAGTCGCGCTCGTGCTTCTGGGCATGATGAAGTACTCGACGTTCGCTGGCGGTAACGCCGAGGCAGCAAACGCCCCGGTGGCTTATGCTCTGTCACATCTGGGGGCGAACAAGTGGTTCCAGGCGGTCATCATCATCGGCGCGATGATGGGAATGATCTCCTCGCTCCTGGTCTTTCAATACGGACAGACCCGCATCTGGTTCGCCATGTCGCGCGATGGCCTTTTCCCGAAGTTGTTCTCCTCCGTGCATCCCAAGTTCAAGACGCCCCACTGGTCCAGCTGGATCGCAGGTGCGGTGGTTGGCATTCCGGCCGGCTTTCTGAACATCAGCGAAGCAGCGGATTTGTCGAACATCGGCACGCTGTTCGCTTTCGTACTGGTGTCGTTGGGGGTGCTTTTCCTGCGCCGCTCTCAACCGGACCGCCAGCGCGGCTTCAAAGTGCCCTTTGTTCCACTTTTCCCGATCATCTCCGTTATATTGTGCGTTGCGCTGATGGCCGGATTGCTGGTGATCACGTGGATTCGTTTTTTCGGCTGGCTGGCTATCGGCTTGGTCATCTATTTCCTTTACAGCCGCAAGCACAGCGAGTTCGCGGCCAGCAGCGCGGCTGCCGGAACGCGGGGATGAAGGGATGGACCTGAGGGCTTTCATCCAGTCGTTACCCAAAGCCGAGCTGCACGTGCATCTGGAGGGAAGCGTTGAACCGCAGACTCTGGCGGAACTGAGCCGGCTTCACCCCACGCCGCTTCCCACCGAAAACAATCGTTACGACACGACCGGCAGCGGCAACGTTCTGAGCGAGGAAGACGCACGCCAGCTTTATTCCTACCGCGACTTCAACGGCTTCCTGATGGCCTTCAAGTCGGTGACCGAGCGCCTGCGCACGCCGGAAGACTACGAACTGGTGACCTACCGCCTGATGCAGAAGCTGCGGCAGCAGAACGTGGGCCACGCCGAGGTTTACGTCAGCGTAGGCGTAATCCTGTGGCGCGGCCAGGACTTTTTGCCGATCTTCGAAGGCATGGAGCGCGGGCGCGAGCGCGGCCTGCGCGACTTCGGCGTATCGCTGCTATGGATCTTTGACGCCGTCCGCCACTTTGGTTCGCAGCCGGCGGCGGATGTTTTCAAGCTGGCCGCCGAGCTGCGCGAGCGCAACGTCGTCGGCATCGGCATTGGCGGCGACGAGCGGCGCGGACCCGCCGAATGGTTTATGGAAGTGTACAAAAAAGCCGCGGCCCAGGGTTTGCATCTGACGGCCCATGCCGGCGAGACCGGCGGCCCGGAATCGGTGTGGGGAGCGCTGAACATCGGCGCCGAACGCATCGGCCACGGCCTTTCCATCGCCCGCGATCCCGAGCTCGAAGAAGTCCTGGCCCACAAGCAGGTGGCCGTGGAAATGTGCGTCTCCAGCAACCTTCGCACCGGCGTGTGTGCCGACGTGAGCCAGCATCCTCTGCGGAAGTTCTTCGATAACGGCCTGATGCTGACCTTGAACACTGACGATCCCGCCATGTTCCAGACCACGCTCTGCCGTGAATACGAACTCGCAGCGCAGGAGTTCGATCTTTCTCCCGACCATCTGCGCGAGCTGGCGCGCAACTCGTTTGAGGCTTCGTTCCTGCCGGTGGAAAAGAAGCTGCGCTACCTGCAGCAGGTCGACGCGCTGGTATGAGAAACAGGTCCAGGCACATCGGCATCCTGGGTTGCAGCGCCGAGGGCGCCGCGCTCTGCTACCGTACCATTTGTTTGGAAGCTGAGCCGCTCATGGGCAAGCACTCGCATCCCGAAATCACGCTCCACACCATCGCCCTCGCCGACTACATGCAGCATCTTGCTGAGCGTGAGGATTGGAAGGCGGTGGCGGAGATCATGCTGCGATCGGTGAGTGCGCTCCAGCGAGCAGGGGCGGATTTCGTCATTTGCCCGGACAACACCATCCACGCCGCTCTTCCGGATGTTCTGCCGCGCTCGCCGCTGCCCTGGCTGCACATCGCCGAAGAAGTTGGCAAGGAAGCCCAACGCCGGAGCTTTAAGAAGCTCGGCCTGACCGGAACACGGTTTCTGGTGAACAGCGAGGTGTATCCCGGAAGACTGGCTGGACTCGGAATCGGATTTCTGCGGCCCACGCAGGAGCAGGCGGAGAAGATCAACACCATCATCTTTGATGAGCTGGTGCGCGGCCAGCAGACGCCGCAAGCGTTGTCCTATCTCCAGCAGGTGATTGACGACTTTAGGACCAAAGGCTGCGACGGCGTGGTGCTGGGCTGTACGGAAATTCCGCTGCTGATCAGCGACGCGACCTCCTCACTGCCTACCCTCGATTCCACGCGTATTCTCGCCCGCGCGGCCCTGCGGCATGCGTTGGCTTAAAAACACAAGCGCCGGCTCTATAATCAGGAAGCTGTTGCCCTGGGGCTTCGATTCGAGGCTTGAGGTGGTCCGCTTGCGCAAGCCGTGGCAGCTGGATAAAACCGGCGAAGCTGCGGGCCGGAAGGCACGCCCGGGGAAAAACCTGCACCTGCGCATCCTCTGCGTCCTCCTCCTGCTAGTCAGCTTTCCGGCTTTCGCGCAATTCGCAAGAGTCGCTCTTCAGGTCATCATCATGCGCGAAGGCGACAAGCTGCCGTTGTCGGAAAGAGTCACAGTCACGCTTCGAGATGACTGGGGTAACGTAGTACGGTCCCAGGACACAACCGAAGGCTTTGTGCGGTTCGATGTGCGATCCGGCCTGTATCGTCTGGAGGTCAGCGGCGCCGGCATTGAGACCTACTTCGGGGACTTCAAGATTGACTCACCCACCCCGACCTGGTCGGAAACCGTCTATGTCCGGCCGAAGAGAACGGCGCTGGCGGCGACAAGCTCATCCCAACCGGTGCCGGCGGTCCGTCTCCATATACCGCGCAAAGCCAACGACGAATACCGCAAAGCGCAAACAGCGTTAAGCAAAAACGATGCGGACGCAGCGAGGCTGCACTTGAACCAGGCGATTGCCCTATATGCAGACTACGATCTGGCCTACTTTGCGTTGGGGAAGCTGGAGTTGACTGCCGGCCATCGCGATCAGGCCTGGACCGACTTCCAGCGCGCCGTGAAGTTGAACGATGCTTTCGGCGAAGCTCATCGCGAGCTGGCGAAAATCCTGCTCGCCGACAAAAACTACTCCGCCGCCGAGCCGGCGCTGCTCGCCTCGCTGCGCAGCGAACCCGGCGATTTGTGGACGCTCTCATTCACCGCGCTCACCGAATTTGAGCTCGGCAAATTCGCCGACGCAGTTGCCTGCGCCTCGCGCGTCCACGCCTCCAAGCATGCCGGATACGCCAGTGTGCACCTGATCGCGGGAAAGAGTCTGGAAGCCCTGCATCGCCCGGAAGAAGCCGGCGCAGAATACCGCCAGTATCTTGCTGAGGATCCGCAGGGAAGCAACGCGGAACGCGCGCGCGAAGCCCTGGCGCAATTGACCGGCGCGGCGAAATAACCGCAAAACGCCAAGCAACAAAAAGGGGCTGGGCTTTCTGCCCAGCCCCCGCAAAGTTGTCCGCGTCAGAAGTCGAAGCGGATGTTGAGGTTTAGGAACCGCGGCGAGGTGTACTGCGTGCTTACTTTCCCGAAGTTCGCCGACGAGATGTCGAGGATCGCTGCAGTCGCACTGGCGTCGTTAAACTCCATGTGGTTGAACAGGTTTACGGCCTGGATGCCGAAGGCCATCTTCACGCGTTCCGTGAGGACGATCTGCTTGCTCAAGCCGGCGTCGTAGTTCCAGCGCGGGAAGCTGCGAACTGCGCCGTGGCCGGTGCGCTGGTCGGCGAACAGCAGCTTGCCGAACAGGTTGGCGGCGTTCGGATTGCCAAAGATCGATACGGATCCATCAGGGTTGTAGTGAAGCGAGGAACCGGTGGGAGCGCCCGCCAGCGGTAGCATGGCGCTGCAAACGCCGGATTGATCGCCGGCGCCAAACTCCTCGCAACTGGCGTTGTTGATCACGTCCAGCGGGATGCCGGAGGCTGCCACGAACTGGCCGGAGAACGACCATCCACCGATGATCTTGTCCAGAAGGTTGTTGCTTCCTCCTAAGTAATGTCCCTTGCCGAACGGCAGGTCATAGACATAAAACAGGTTGAAGGTGTGCCGCCGGTCGAATTGTGACGGTCCGTAGTCGCGGTGCGGGTTGAAGTTGTCCGAAGGCGAGATAAACACGTTCTCCTGCGTGAAACCAATGGTGTCGAAGGAGTGGGACCACGTGTAGTTTGCCTGGAACAGCAGGCCGCGGTTGAACTGTTTGCGCACAGACACATATCCGGCGTGGTAATTGGAGTTGCCGTTCGAGGTGGTCACCTGGAACGTGTCCACCTGGTTGTCCAGTAAGGGCATGCCTACCAGATCGTCAAAGATGTTGGTCACCAGGCCGTCGGTAAAGAACGCACCCTTAGCTTCTTCGGCGGCAACGAACACCGCGGTTTGCCCCGCTCCCAGTATGTTTTCAAAGAAGGGCTGAGCCGTCACCGGTTGCCCGGCCCGCACTTGTTTGGCGATGGCATCGAAGGCGTTGGCAAAGGTTTGCCCTCCGGCCTTCATCATGTACGGCACCTGGTTAAGGTCGTCAACCGTGTACAGGTGGTGCGCTACGCGCCCCACGTAGCCAACCTCCAGCAGCATATTGCTGGGCAATTGGCGCTGAATGCTGAGGTCCCAGGTGTCCTCCACTCCCACTTTGCGGTGTGGATCAATGCGGAAGTCGAGAATCTCGAAGGGACTGTTGGTACCGGGTATCAAATTCCCGGTGATGGGGCCCAGCGCAGGCAACGGAATGCTGCTGCCATCCACGCCGATGCGGAATGCATTGGTGGGATCGTTGGCGGCGCCGCCGCAAACGCCGCCGATCTTCACCTTGCGGCAGTTCACGGTATTGCCGAAGCCAATCCCTAGCGCGGGCGTCATGACTAAGCCGACGCCATTCAGGCGGTCGTGAAAGCGTCCGTATCCACCGCGGATCACGGTCTTCTTCTCGCCAAAGATCGGCTTCAGGAACGAAGACGGGTTCCAGGCAAAAGAGAGCCGCGGCTCGAAGTCGTTCCACTCAGGGTCGTAGGGATACTTGCGTCCCAACGACTTGATAGGGGCGTAAGCCAACTGCGGAACGACCCCGTTGGCCAGCCCATTGAGGAAGTCATTGTAGATGATGGGCTTGTTGGTGGCAGCGTCCACCATGATGGTCTGCAGGCCGGTGAGCTCGTAAGGGGGCGTCTGCGCGCCCCAGCCCATGCCCAGGGTCACGGTGAGCGAAGGCGTCACTCGCCAGCTGTCGGCGACATACAGGTTGTACCAATCCACGATCGTATCCTGGTGGAGAGGCGTGCCCGCAGCATTGGGACTGAAATTGGCAGAGCGAGTCAACAGTTGCGACGCACGGCTGATCATTCCCAGGACCGGCCCGTAGGCATTCTGCCAGGCCGAAACCTGACTGGGCCATATGCAGTTCGATTGGCCGCTGACACACGTTGGCGGACGGAAGGCGGCTCCGATGGACATGTCGGAGGCGTTGCGGGTGGCAAAGTACACCGGTGAAGTCAAAGCCCCCACCACTTTATCGTCTCGCGTGTGGGTGAAATGCTCATGCCGGAATTCGCCGCCGAAGCTGATCATGTGCTTGCCTCTCAGCCAGGTGGTGTTGTTGCCCAAGGTGATGTCCTTGCCGTTCCACACCCGGCTGCGGGCGCTCTGCGTGTCAATGTTCATCGGCACCAGGCCGTTGGTGGCGCTTTCAGCAAAGATTTGTACCGCTGCGTTGGTTCCCGATACTTGCGGGAAGGGCGATACCGGCTTCCATTGCCACCAGTGCCGCAACCAGTTCAAGTGGCCCTCAGTGGTCAGGTTGGAGGTCAAGCGGCCGGTAGCGCCGAACGTTATATAGCGGGGCTGGGTCGGTGTCGGGCGGGTGGACACCGGGCTGCCCTTGGTATCGCCCTTGACCACACCGCCGATATCAATCTGGTTGGCGCTCACGCCATCGCTCACAGCATAGTGATACGAGGTGTTGAGGTCCCATTTGTCGGTGAGCTTGTAATCGAATTTGGCCACGCCGAAGTTGTCGCGAGTGATCAGCGGCACCGAGGAGTCAAATCCGATGGTGTTGAGCCCGTCTGCCCCCGGGGCGGAGGGATTGTTGCCGTTCGGCTCCATCGCCCAGATGTTTTTGATTACCGGGCTGATGCCCAGGCCACGCGGGTCTAAGCTGCCGGCCAGGTTGTACTGGCGGACGATAGGGGTGCCTCCCACACAGTTTCCGTTGGTAATTGTGCCGCCGGTACAGTCTCTGAACTGCAGAATGCCCTGTCGCATCAAGGCGCTGGGCACCAGCCGGGTAAAGCCCTGAGCCTTCTTTTGGTCGCGGCCTTCGTACATGATGAAGAAGAAGGCCTTGTCTTTCTTGATTGGCCCGCCCAGGCGGCCGCCAAACCGGTTGTCAATCCAGATGCCGCGCGGCTGTTTGGTCGCGTTGCGCTGCCACAGATTGGCGTTGTAGTCAGTGTTCTGGTTGTTTTCATACACCGCCCCATGCCAGGCGTTGCTCCCGCTGCGCGTTACCATTTGCACCTCGGCGCCGGCGGAGCGGGCAAAAGTGTTGGAGTTGTTGGTGACCACGCGGAATTCCTGGAGGCTTTCAACGGGCGTGGGGATCGAAGCATGGGGGGTAGCCATAAAGCTGCCGCCGGCCGCATATCCGCCGCCGCCCTCGGTGTTGCTGGAGGCGTCGCCGCCATCCACCATGAACGTGTTCTGATCGGCGCGGGCGCCGGCGATGCCGCCGCCGGTAAGATTGCCTTCGCCGGTTCCCGGCGCGCCGGAGTTGAATCCCGGCTGGGCCAGCGGCTGCAGCAGCATGATGGCTGTTGCGTCTCGGGTGAGGTTCGGCAGTTTATCCAGAGCATTCTGATCGAGCACGTTGCCAACGCTGGCATCCAGCGTTTGCAATTCGGTTCCCACCGCCCTGACTTCGACGGTTTCTGTCTTGGTGCCGATCTGCAGCTTGACATTGGAATTGGTGGTGAGTCCAATGCGGACTTGGGTGGATATTTTGGCGGTCGCGAAGCCAGTGGCCGCGACTGTCATCTCATAGGTTCCTGGCGGAACGTTTACAAAGAGGAAGTGGCCGTCGTCTTTGCTCGTCGTTTTTTGCGTGCTGCCGTTTTCTTTGTTGACGATCGTTACCGCAGCGCCATTCACCACGGCGCCCTGGGGATCGGTAACAAAGCCTGAGATCGTGCCGCTGGTCGACTGTGCCCATGCCGGCACAGCTTGCATTGCCGTCACGAGCACGAGAGCGATCAGACATGTTAGTAGTCCGAAAGCAAGTCGTTTCATTCTTTCCCTCCCGTAGATGACTTCTTCTTTCCGATCCGCCAAACCGTTTAGCAAAACAAGAAGTCCAGACAGCAAATGAAAGAGTGGCGCTACGAACGAGGGCCGAATTCTTAAGCGATCCCTATACGTCGCTTCTAAAAGAGGGGTCAATATGTACACATAGAAAAAGGTGATGTCAAGCTACTTGTGCAAGAAAAGCTAAGCAAATAAGGTTCTTCCAGAATCTGGACTTGGTCAGAGCAACCCTTGCGGAGCACGACCTAGGGAAGCTAATGAATGACACTTTAGGGATCTTAAGAATGTAGGCTTCTTATTTTTAGAATCTGCTGCCGATTCGCGGAGTTCTAGCCTAATCCGCCATCAACGACTCTTCGCTCTGCGGCTGGATCTGGACGAGTTCGCTGACGGCAGGAGCGGGACGGAAGACCGCGTGAGAGTCCAGGCCTTGCGGGGCGCGCCAGAAATCGACCAGCGAAGTCTGGTGCACGCAGGAGATGGTGCAGTTTGGCGCGCAGGATTTTTCAGTAAGAAACTCGCGGCGGATATCCTTGAGCGTGTATTCGGCCAGCGGGATTGCCGGGTAGCCACGCTGCTGCGAACAGTAATGCACCAGGCCGTCCTCGCAGACGTACAAGTAGCGGGAGCCGGCCCGGCAGCGCCAGCGGTTCGGCTTACCTTGGGCGATGTTGTTCTGAAAATCGTTGAAGCGGGCATAGCTGCGTTTGCCCAGCCTCTTCATCTCGCGGAAAACTTGCTGGGCTTCTTCAGTGAGCGGACGCAGCTGCCCGCTTCCGTCATGAATGATGCCTACCGTGGAAGTGAACCCGATCTCTACCGCGCGCTTGCCGATGGTCACCGCGTCCCACTGATTCTTGACGCCGGCGCCGATCACGGAATTGATGTTGACGTGAAACTCGGCATACTCCTTGAGCCATTGCAGTTTTTTGTCCAGGACCTTCAGCGACTTCATGGAAACGTCGTCTGGCTGCACGTTGTCGATGGAAATCTGCAAGTGGTCGAGGCCTGCGTCGTTCAACTGCTGGATTCGCTGCGGCGTGAGCAGGTAGCCGTTGGTGATCAACCCGGAGAGCATGCCGTGAGAGCGGATGCGGCGGATGATGTCATCGAGCTGCGGGTGCAGCAGAGTTTCGCCGCCGCTGATGGTCACCAGCGTGGTGCCGAGCGCTGCCAGTTTGTCAATGCGACGGTACATCTCTTCGATCGGCACGGGAGCGGAGAAGTCGTCGTACTCATTGCAGTAGGCGCAGGAAAGATTGCAGCGCCGCATGGGAATGATGTGCACCTGGACGGGATGGTCGGTGGAGAGCAATCCCTTGGCGATCATCTTGATTTCGCGCAAGGTGCGCCCCGCGGCTCTCAGCCGCCGCTTCATCCTGGTACTCGCTGGTGCCATGTGATTAATAAGAAGTTATTAAAACACAACCGCCGCTTACGAACGTAAGAAGCAAGTCGTAAGCGGCGGAATTGTACGCCTAAACGGCTGATTTCAAAGCCTGATTGGGGTTTACGAGAACGCTGCCTTAAAGCCTGCGCCAATAAGAACCACAATTCCGTAAATGACAAACATCGTGGCGATCGCGGTGTTGGTATTCGGCTTCTGGTTCGAAGAGGCTGCGGCAAAGCCAAGGCCTAGCAATACCGTCGTCCAAATACTAAAAATGTCAAAGCTCTGCGCTATTCCGTAGAGGAACTTGCTTCCCATCGGGTCCATAAAGAAGGCTGGGTTGGTTGGCATTGGATTGTTCAGATCAATGCTGTTCGGATCCGAACTCACCAGCAGACTAACGCCAAGCAAGATGCTGCGTAGATTCCATGGCAGAAAGGAGTAAAAGACGATCCCCAGAGCGCGTCCAAACGAGACCTCCCCTCCCAGCATGAAATTAAAAACCGCCATCAGAATGGCAGCAATGACGACGCCTCCAATTAAAATGACCACAAAGTACGCGTAGAAAGCGACCTTTGTGATTGTGGCTTGGATGGCGATTCCTCGCTCCCGCTGCTCCGGCGTTGCCTGCTCCATTCTTTTCTGCGCGGATGGTGACCGCTCAATTTGTTGCTGTACGAACCTTGCGATGTCAATTTTTTGTACAGCGACGATGCCAAAGAGCACGGTGATCACCGCCGATATCACGTAAGGCGACCACCAGCGCGATTTCACTTTCAGATCTTCAAACGTCTTACGCGGCGCAATGAACGTGTCGACGACGCGTGCTGGCTCTGACAGACCGGGTTGAGCGGGCTGACCTGCGGGTGGAACGGGAGCGACGACCGGGGGCGGAGGAGTACTCATAAACCATCCTTCAAGGCAGATTTCCTGAGGGTCAGGCGATTCTAACGCGGAGCCCCGGGGCTGTCATCTCCTTTTACGGATACGCTTGCGGAAATGCTCCCAGCCTCGGGGCGCCAAGGTCCGCGCCTTGCCATTTTCATCGAGAATCCTTATTGCTGCCGGGTAATCTTTTTGCGAGTGAACGCAGCCGATCTGCGTGATTCTCGCGCCGGCGATCCGGGCCGGAATACGTACCCGAGGTTTGGCGGTGAATAGAAGTTCGTAGTCTTCGCCGCCGTGCAGCGCAAGCTCCAGGCCGGCGCCACGCGCGATGGGAACCGCGGCAGCGTTGATGGTCGCAGCCACACCGCTTTCCTGGCAGATGTGCGCTAGGTCAACCGACAGGCCGTCACTCAAATCGATCATCGCAGTCGCCAGGTTTTTCAGCCTTAGCTGTCGGGCAATCGCCAGGCGTGGTTCAGGAAAGAAATGAGAACGCGCGGACGCCGGTGAGACGCGTTTCCCCGCAAAGAGTTTTTTGAGCGCGGCTGCCGAGGCGCCTAACTCCCCGGTGACGTAGATGCGGTCGCCAGCGCGGGCGCCAGAGCGAAGTATAGCCTTGCCCGCAAGCACTTGTCCGGCGACCACGATGTCGGCAGTGATCTTGCGAGCGGCGGAAGTGTCGCCGCCGGCCAATGGAACGCGGAAGCGGCGGGCCAGCCGCTGGAAGCCGCGAAAGAATTCATCCACCCACGTCTGCGGCAGCCTGGCCGGCAGACCAAGCGAGAGAAAGCAAACTAGCGGCTCACCGCCCATGGCGGCAATGTCGCTGAGGCCGCGCGCCAGACAACGGTGGCCCACGCTTTTCGCCGGATGCCACTTGCGGCGGAAGTGCACGTCTTCGATCGAGAGGTCGGTGGTCACTAGAAGATGGTGGCCCGGAGGGAAGCGCAGGATAGCGCAGTCGTCGCCGATGCCGCTGCCGACAAAGCGGCCATCGCGGCCGCGGGTGAGGCGCTGAATGCGTTCGATCAGTTTTCGTTCCGGTTGCGGCAAAGCAGCTTAACTATAGCGAAAAAAACGACTTGCCGGATACTGGCGGCCACAGAAGACGGTGGGGTTGGGCGCATGTTCGCAATCGTTAGACCGAACGGACAACGGCCGTCGAAAACCGAAGGACAGGGTCAAAGTAGGACTTTTCCCGGTATTTTGCCGCCAACCTTCGTTACTAACGGTAGCCATTGCGTCATTGACAGGGTAAGAAGCTGCTTGCTAAGGTTGGTGCAACCATTTCCTATGGTCCTTGGCCGCATCGGGATCCCCTGCTGATCCGCGGCGAGGACGCAAATGGTTGACCTGCTGCAACGGGCAACCCAGACGTGACGACGAACAATGCGTTGGAGAGTTATTGGAGCTAGGGCTTCTTAACGAAACGGAGTTCATTTGCGAAAACGGTTTTATATCATGCTGGTGGCAAGGAATGCCGAGGGAGAGCTGCTAAAAATCCCGATTCCGCTCCACTACATGTACGTTTTCATTGCCGGTGCTCTGATTGGCATGCTCACCATTACCGGCATGGCCGGCTCCTACACACGCATGCTGGTCAAGGCCCGTCGCGTCAACCAACTCCAGGCCGAAAAAAACGCGTTGAACGAGAATTACAAACAACTCAAGCAAATCGCGCAGGAAAACCAAGTCCAGGCGGAAGCGCTCAGCTCCCTGGCCGGCGAAGTTTCTTCTCTCTACGGCCTGAAGCCGGACCCAACCTTTGCTGATGATGATCCGGCTTCCGCTTCGATTCAGCAGTTTTATGCGCTGCGCATGACAGCCATGAACGGCGCAGCTTCCGTGGGCATCAGCAGTATGAGCGAGCTGCATGACGCCACCACGCGCGACTGGTTGCGCCTGGCCGCCGCGCCCACGTTGTGGCCGGTACAGGGCCGCATCACCGGCTCGTTTGGCGAGCGCATCGATCCGTTCAACGGTGAAGGCGCGTTTCATCGCGGAGTGGATATCTCGAGCGATCTCGGGACCCGCGTGATTGCTCCTGCTGACGGTATTGTCGAGTTCTCCGACCAGATGAACGGCTACGGCCGGACGGTCGTGATCGACCACGGCAACGGCATCAGCACGCTGTACGGCCATCTCTCAGGATTTACCGTGAGTCCGGGACAGTTGATTCACCGCGGCGATACGCTGGGCTACGTCGGACAGACTGGCCGCAGCACCGGACCCCACCTGCACTACGAAGTGCGCATCCTCAACACCCCGGTCAACCCGCACAAGTATCTCCGCTTTACCTTTACCCAACAGGTTGCTTCCGGAGCGATGTAAGCTTCAGCGCTTTTTGGTTGTGAACCCCGCCCCGCAGCTCGATATCGCCTTTTCATTCTTACGATCGCTAAC
>DATFXI010000252.1:0-27416 GCA_035316085.1 Candidatus Angelobacter sp. | reverse complement strand
TTCGACAACTTTAAGTTCCAGTTTTGGGCACACCTGATATACAGTTGCGCCTGGCGTGCACGATGGCTACGACAGTCGACAAAGCGATTACCAGTGAACTAAAGACAGCTGTCGCCGACGAGATCGCTGCCAGCCGGCCTCGGCGGCTTGAGTCCCTGGATGTCGTCCGCGGGCTGACCATCGCGGGCATGATCCTGGTCAACAATCCCGGGACGTGGAGTGCGATCTACTGGCCGCTGCAGCACGCCGACGAACTGGCGAGTGAACATCCCACAGGCTGGTATCCGGGGAAGTGGTGGGTGGACGCGAATGGCTGGACGCCGACCGACTTGATCTTCCCGTTCTTCCTGTTCATGGTTGGCGTGGCCATGGTGCTGTCGTTTACCGCGCGGCAGACGCGCGGCGATTCGCGCAGGAAGCTGTTTGAACACGTGGTCCGGCGCAGCGCGCTCATCCTTGCCATCGGCTGGTTCATCCACCTGCAACCGTATTTCAATTTTTCCCGAATGCGCTATCCGGGAGTGCTGCCGCGGATCGCGCTGGTGTATCTGTGCGCGTCGGTCATCACGTTGTGGACGGCGCGACGCGGGCGCATGATTTGGATCGCCGGATTGCTGGCCGCTTACTACACAGTCTTGCGCTTCATTCCGGTTCCGGGATGCAATCCCGCCGGGTGGATGACGCAACATTGCAGCCTTGCCGGATGGCTTGACCGCACCATCATGCTGGGGCATATCTACCGCCCGGACTTTGATCCTGAGGGCCTGTTGAGCACTTTCCCGGCGATTGCCACAACCCTCTTGGGAACGTTAACTGGAGAATTCTTGCGCAGCGACGGAGATTTGTCGCGCAAAGTTCGCGGCCTGAGCCTGGCCGGCGCCGCAGGAGTGGCCGCCGGTTACGCGTGGCATCCATTCTTCCCCATCAACAAGCCGCTGTGGACCAGTTCCTACGTGCTGTTCACCGCGGGGGCCGCCTGCCTGCTGCTGGCGCTGTGCTTGTGGCTGATCGAGATGCGCGGCTGGCGCGCTTGGAGCAGGCCTTTCGTTTGGCTGGGGACGAACGCCATTCTGGCATATGCGCTTTCCACTTTTTTCGCGAAAGAGGGATTCATTTTCAAGGTGAGCGAGGGCGCGGGCGTTATTGGCGTGCAGACATGGATTTATCGCCACTGGTTCGCACCGTTTGCGCGACCTATCAACGCCTCCCTTGCTTTCGCCGTCTGCTATGTGGCGCTGTGGACGCTGGTCGCTGGATGGTTGTACCGGAAGAAAATTTTTGTGAAGGTTTAGGGCCGCGCGTCGAACTTCAGCGCCGGCATCTGATTCGTCTCGCTCTTCAGATTTCTGTAATGGAGCAACCATGAAACGGTGGGCTGCAGGATTTGTGTTGTTGTTGTCTTCGTCGACTCTCTTCGCGCAGCAATACGACATCTTGATCCGTAACGGCCGTGTCGTGGACGGTACCGGCAACCCATGGATTTATGCGGATGTCGGTGTCACCGGCGACCGCATCAGTCTTCTCGGCCGCGCGCCGGCCAAGGCCACCGCCAAACGCGTGATTGACGCTAAAGGGCTCATTGTTGCTCCCGGCTTTATTGACATGCTGGAGCAATCTGAGACCAACCTGCTGATTGATAAGCAGGCTGTCAGCAAGTTGACCCAGGGGATCACCAGCGGCATCACCGGTGAAGGCGGGTCCATCGCGCCGCAAAATGACGCAACCATAGCCGAGCGCCGTGATTTTCTCGAGCACTACCACCTCACCATCGATTGGCGCGATCTTGACGGCTACTTTCGCCGGCTGGAAAAACAAGGCGCGGGCATCAATCTGGGCACCTACGTCGGCGCCACCCAGGTGCGGCGCTACGTAATGGGCAGCGTGGACCGTGCGCCCACTCCCGAAGAACTGGTACGCATGCAGCAGCTGGTGGAGCAGGCCATGCAGCAAGGCGCCATGGGCGTTTCCACTTCGCTCATCTATGCGCCAGCCGCTTACGCGAAGACCGACGAGCTGATTGCCTTGGCCAAGGTCGCGCAGAAATACGGCGGCATCTATGCTTCTCACATTCGCAACGAAGGCGACCGCGAAATGGAAGCGCTGGAGGAAGCCTTCCGCATCGGCCGCGAAGCCAATATTCCGGTCGAGATATGGCATCTGAAGGTGAGCGGGCGGCAGAACTGGGGCAAAATGCCCAGCGTAATAGCCGTCATCGAGGGCGCGCGCTCTTCCGGCTTGGACGTTACCGCTGATCAATATCCTTACATTGCTTCCGGCACGTCACTGGGCGCCACCATACCGCCCAAGTATCACGAAAGCGGATCGGAAGCTTTTGTAGGCCGCCTCAAGGACCCACAAATGCGAACCGCCATCCGCGAGGAGCTGGTGGGCCGGAGCGGGAGCGCGGAGAACATGTGGCGAGGCACGGGCGGGCCGCAGGGAATCCTGATTTCTTCGGTGCTGGATCCCGGGCTCAAGCATTATGAAGGCAAAACCATCGCCCAGATTGCCGCTGCCGAAAATAAAGACGCGCTGGATGCGCTCATGGACGTGGTCATCGCCTGCAAAGACCACGTTGGAGCCGTGTACTTCACCATGAGCGAAGACGACGTGAAGTACGCGATGCAGCAGCCGTTCGTAAGCGTGGGCACGGACGCGGGCGCGGTAAACTTCCAGGGGCCGCTGAGCGAGTCCAAGGTGCATCCGCGCGCTTATGGCAGCTTCGCGCGCATTTTGGGCCGCTATGTGCGCGAGCAGCACCTGCTGACCCTGGAGCAAGCCATCCGGAAATTCACCAGCTTGCCGGCGCAACGCGTGGGCTTGCATGACCGCGGCATCCTGCGCGCAGGCGCATTTGCCGACATCACCATCTTCGATCCCAATACCGTAAACGATGTGGCCACATTTGAAGATCCGCACCGGCGCTCGGTTGGTATTGAATACGTCATCGTGAACGGCGTAGTTTCGCTGGAGCACGGCAAGGTGACCGGTCAGCTAGGCGGCAGGCCGCTGCGCGGCCCTGGCTACGGGGGTAGCCCGCAGTCTAGGTGACGGACTAGGATCGCCTTTGTGTTCTCGTCTCTCCAGGGGGCCGTGTGCCGAAATCTAACGTAAGCAACCCTTTGGGTGTAGTTAAAAGATGGCCCAGGCGTGCGCTGTTGATGTTCATTGATTCATCTACAAGAGGTTGTTAGTACAGCTATCCGCGATTGACAAATCAACCTAACCGATATACATTTAGCGCCCGCCGGAATCCACAAACGTACCCACTAAACATTAGTAGGAAAGAGAGACGCTTACTATGCCGAAGTCGGGTTTCTGTCCTCTTAAGTGCTTCATACTAGGGATGATGCTATTGGTCCTTTGCTCGGGTATTCCTGTCCAAGGACAGAACCTGGTAGTGCGGCCAGAATTGCGTCACGACGTCTCTGCGCCGCTGCGCGACTTGGCCAAGATCGCGCCAGCCGTGGAATTGGGACCGCAGGAAGCGGACGAACTGAAGATGATCCCATTGCCTTCGGGCTTCAAGCCGGCGGGGGTGCCGGATTCCGTGCTGCAGAAAACGCCGCCGGGCATTCCAACGGTTCTCGGCCCCGCTGTCGGGCTCAACTTTGAAGGTCTCGGTACAGGTTTTCCCAACTACTTCGTGAATGTTGCCCCACCCGACACCAACGGCGCTGTCGGACTTACTCAGTACGTGCAATGGGTAAATCTTTCCTTCGCAGTATTTGATAAGACCACAGGCAATGTTCTGCCGAATTTCCCGGTACCGGGAAAGACGCTCTGGATTGGATTCGGTGGCGGTTGCGAAACCAACAACGATGGTGATCCGATTGTTACGTACGACAAGCTTGCTGACCGTTGGGTGTTCACCCAATTCGTAGTGCGCTCACAGCCTTTCCTGCAGTGCGTTGCAGTCTCCACTACTTCCGATGCTACTGGTAGCTATAATCGGTACTCATTCCAATATTCCAATTTTGACGACTATCCCAAGATGGGCGTATGGCCGGATGCCTACTACATCACTTTCAACATGTTCGGCCCGAGCACTTTTCTCGGCGCCGACGCGTGCGCTTATGATCGCAACGCCATGCTCAATGGGCAACCGGCAAGCCAGGTCTGTTTCCAGCAGGCCTCAAGCGTAGGCAGCCTCTTGCCTGCCGATGTAGATGGGCATACGTCGCCTCCGGCGAATTCGCCCAATTACATGATGGACTTCGATGTGAACTCCCTAAATCTGTACAAGTTCCACGTCGATTTCGCCACGCCGGCAAACTCCACATTTACCGGCCCCGTGAATATCCCAGTGGCGCCCTTCACTCCCTTTTTATGTAACGGGGGATCGTTTAGGTGTGTGCCGCAGTCCGGCACAACGAATCTGTTGGACACCCTCGGCGACCGTCTCATGTATCGCCTGGCCTACCGTAATTTTGGCGATCACGAATCTCTCGTTGTTAACCATTCTGTAATCGCCACTCCCAATCTCAATTCTGGCGTGCGCTGGTACGAAATCCAGAATCCCAACGGAACGACGCCTACGGTGGCTCAGCAGTCAACGTTTGCTCCCGACTCCAATTTCCGCTGGATGGGGAGTATCGCCATGGATGCAAGCGGAGACATCGCTGTCGGTTACAGTGTCTCCAGCAGCAGCATGTTTCCTTCCATTGCCTTTGCCGGGCGTATCCCGTCCGATACGCCAGGCACATTGGAACCGGAAACCAGCATTTTCTCCGGCACTGGTTCACAAATCAACGGCCTCAGCCGATGGGGCGACTACAGCGCCATGCAGGTGGATCCAGTTGACGACTGTACCTTCTGGTACACCACCGAGTACCTGGCAAATACCGGTTCGTTCAACTGGAACACCAGGATTGCCAACTTCAAGTTTCCCGGATGCGGCGTGCCCGACCTGAAGGTTACCAAGACGCACACCGGCAACTTCACCCAGGGGCAAGCCGGCGCCACCTACACCATCGCCGTAAGCAATGTGGGGGGGAAGGACAGCGACGGTACGACGGTCACTGTAATCGACTCATTGCCCGCCAAACTCACGGCGACTGCCATCAGCGGGACGAATTGGAGTTGCACGCTAAACACACTCACGTGCACACGCAGCGACGTGCTGCTGAAGGGCAACAGCTATGATCCGATTACACTTACCGTGAATGTGGCGGCTGATGCTCCAGGTGCGTTGACCAACACCGTTACTGTATCCGGAGGCGGGGACAAGAACCCGGATAATAACATCGCATCGGATCCGACAACGGTAATCATGACTGGGCCCGATCCGGCTATTTCCAAGAGTCATAGCGGACCCTTCGTCCAGGGGCAAACCGGTACTTATACGATCGTTGTCAACAATGCCGGCCTGTCGCCGACAGATGGCACGGCAGTTACAGTAACCGACACCTTGCCCACGGGCCTCACCTTAAGCGCGATGAGCGGTACCGGTTGGAGTTGTACGGGAGCAGCCTGCACGCGCAGCGATGTGCTGGCTGCAGGCGCCAGCTATCCAGCAATCACGCTGACCGTCAACGTCGCCGCCAACGCTTCAGGGAAAGTTACCAATGCTGTTACGGTGGCCGGAGGCGGCGATACGAACCCACTGAACAACACCGCCAGCGACCCCACAACGATTATTCCTCCTCCGCCGGACCTGACTGTCACGAAGAGCCATGTCGGCAACTTCAACCAGGGGCAGACCAACGCGACTTACACGCTGACCGTAAAAAACGTGGCGGGGAGCGGGCCGACCATTGGCGCGGTAACCGTCAACGACACGCTGCCTGCAGGTCTTACCGCGGCTAACATGTTTGGCACCGGATGGTCTTGCAACTTCGGCACGTTGACGTGCACCCGCAATGATGTTCTTGCCGCCAACGCCAGCTATCCCGCGATTACTCTGTCAGTGAACGTGGCCAGCAACGCGGCAGCGTCCGTCATCAACACCGCTACAGTCTCCGGAGGTGGAGACGTTTCGCCCGGCAACAATAGCGCCTCAGATCCTACTACGATCAACCCGACGCCCGACCTGACCATTACTAAGTCCCATACGCCAGACCCATTCATCGTCGGACAAACCGGAACTTACACGCTTACTGTTAACAACATCGGAAACGCGGCAACTTCGGGAGTTGTGACCGTCAGCGATTTTCTGCCCTTTGGTCTGAGCGCCACCGCGATAACCGGTACAGGATGGGCCTGTTCCCAGACACCGTCGCCATCGGTGACCTGTACGCGGTCTGACGCTCTGAGTCCGGCAAGCAGTTATCCATCCATTAGTGTGACCGTTGGCGTGAACGCCGGCGGGCCCGCTGTGACCAACACTGCCAGCGTAGGCGGTGGGGGCGAATTCAATACCAGCAATAACAGCGCCAGCGACTTGACGCACATTACAGCCCCGGTTCTCGCTATCACCAAAACCCATGCCCCCGAACCTTTCACTGTGGGACAGACCGGAACCTACACCATTAATGTGAGCAACACCGGGCCAGTGGCTACAGTGGGAGCGGTGAACGTCAGTGATTTCCTGCCCAGCGGACTGACCGCGACCGCTGTCAGTGGCGCCGGCTGGAGCTGCTCTGCGCTGCCCACCACGTTCCTGAATTGCACTCGGTCGGACTCACTGGCTCCTGCCAGCGCCTACCCTTCACTGCTTGTGACCGTCAGCGTGGGCAACTCAACTCCCACTATCACCAATTTTGCCAATGTGAATGGCGGCGGTGATTCCCAATCGCACAGCGCCAGTGACACTGCGAATGTCAATACGCCCACTCTTACGATTACCAAGTCTCATACTGGCGACTTCAACGTCGGACAAATAGGCTTTTACACGATTAAGGTCGGCAACGTCGGGAAGGTGGCAACAACGGGAACCGTAACTCTTACAGATTCTATTCCCTTCGGTATGACCGCCATCGCGGTTGGGGGTACGGGCTGGAGCTGTTCGAACCTTCCGACCACGTTTCTGACCTGCACGCGCTCCGACTCGCTTGCGGTCAATGCCACCTATCCTCCCCTGATCATCGTGGTTAATGTGAGCGGGGGTGCGCCCACAACCACCAACTTTGCAAGTGTGACCGGTGGTGGTGATGCCCTTACTCACAGTGCCAGCGATCCCACCAACGTGAACTCGCCCATTCTTGGCATCACCAAGTCCCATACCGGCGATCCGTTCACCATCGGCCAGACGGGGACCTACACCATCACGGTCAATAACACGGCGGGGAAGATGGCCACGACGGGAACTGTTACAGTGCAGGATTCCCTGCCCTCAGGCCTGACAGCAACTGCGGTGACCGCAACTGGCTGGAGTTGCTCCGTACTGCCTACCGCGTTCCTGACCTGCACGCGGTCCGACTCGCTTGGTGCAGGCGGGACCTATCCACCCATTACCGTCACCGTAAACGTGAACGGCGGTGCGCCATCGGTTACCAACTCGGTCAGCGTAAGCGGCGGCGGTGACCCAAATTTCCACAATGCCTTTGATCCCACGAATATCAATGGACCCTCCCTGGCGATCACTAAGTCCCATACCCCCAACCCGTTCATCGTGGGCCAAACGGGGACCTATACCATCAGGGTCAATAACACGGCAGGGAAAACCGCAACGACCGGAACTGTGACCGTTCAGGACTTCCTGCCGACGGGCCTGACGGCAACTGCGGTCACAGCCCCTGGCTGGAATTGCTCGGGAATGCCTACGACGTTCCTGACTTGCACACGGTCGGATTCGCTGGCGGCAGGCGGGACTTATCCGTCCATTATCATGACCGTGAGCGTGAGCGGTGGCGCGCCAGGGGTCAGCAACTCGGCCAGTGTAAGCGGTGGCGGTGATTCTTTCACCCACTTCGCCTCTGACTTCACGAATATTAGCGGCGGCCCGTCTCTCGCGATCGCCAAGTCCCATACCGGCGACCCCTTCATCGTGGGTCAGTCCGGGACTTACACGATTACGGTGGATAACAAGGCGGGGCAGAACCCAACGACAGGGACCGTGACGGTTCAAGACTTCCTGCCCAGCGTTCTTACCGCAACCGGAGTGACGGCTGTCGGCTGGAAGTGCTCGGCATTGCCTACGACGTTCCTGAGCTGCAACCGGTCTGACTCGCTCGCGGCAGGCGGGACCTATCCGCCCATTACCGTCACCGTAAGCGTGAACGGCGGCGCGCCATCGGTCACCAACTCGGCTAATGTCAGCGGCGGCGGTGATCCCGGCTTCCACTTTGCCAACGACCTTACGAATATCAGCGGTCCGACTCTTGTCATCACCAAGTCTCACAGTCCCGAACCCTTCGTCGTCGGCCAGACTGGCAACTACACGATACAGGTCAGCAACACGGGTACGGTAGCCACCGTCGGAACGGTCACGGTTCAGGATCCCTTGCTCAGCGGCTTGACCATATCTTCAATAAGCGGCACGGGCTGGGGTTGCTCAGGTACGACCCTCCTGACGTGCACCCGGACTGATTCCCTGGCACCCAACAGCAGCTATCCCCCCCTTGTTGTGACAGTCAACGTGGGCAATGCTACGCCCACGATCGTGAATACAGCCAGCGTGAGCGGAGGCGGCGATTCCTCTTTTCATAGCGCCAACGACAGCGCAACTGTGACCATACCCACGCTTGCTATCACCAAGTCGCATAGCGGCAACTTCACAGTAGGCCAGCCGGGCACCTATACCATCACTGTAAGCAACGTTGGCCCCGTGGCCACCCTGGGAACAGTGACGCTTACGGATTTTCTTCCTTTCAGCATGACCGCAACCGCTGCCAGCGGGACGGGCTGGAGCTGTCCTAATTTGCCCACTGGCTTCTTGACTTGTACGCGGTCAGATTCGCTCGCCGCAAACAGCAGCTATCCGCCACTCACCCTTACTGTGAGCGTGAACGGCAGCGCGTCGATTGTCACCAATACGGCCAATGTCACTGGGGGAGGTGATGGGCGTACGCACAGCGCTAGTGACACCACAAACATCACGCCGCCCACGATCGCTATTACCAAGTCCCACGCAGGCGACTTCTTCCTAGGACAGCCGGGAAGCTACACGGTTACAGTTAGCAACCCGGGGACCGTAACGACCGCGGGAACGGTGTCGGTCAGTGACTCCATGCCCCCTGGATTGACCGTAACGTCGATTAACGCGCTGAACTGGAACTGCTCTGGGTTGCCTACTACTTTCGTGAACTGCCAGCGGTCCGATGGCCTTGCCGGAAGCAGCAGCTTTCCTGATATCACGATGACGGTAAGCGTGGCTCCCGGGGCGTCCAGCATGGTCGTCAACCAAGCCACTGCGAGCGGCGGGGGCGATAGCAGTTCTCACACCGCCGCCGACCCAACCAATATCGGCTTGCCGGATCTCGCCATCACGGCGTCGCATACCGGCGACTTCACTGTAGGGCTGCCGGGAACATACACGATTTCGATCAGTAATGTTGGGACGATCCCAACAGCTGGCGGATCGTTGATCGTTGACGATCTGATGCCAGTGGGTTTGACCGCAACTGCCGCCAGCGGAACCGGCTGGACTTGCTCGATCCTTCCGGGAGTGCAAACGGAAATGAACTGCACGCGACCCGCCGGCGTGTTGGCGCCAGGAGACAGCTATCCGCCAATTACTCTGACCGTAAGGGTGGCGCCCAATGCTCCATCATCCGTCACCAACAGCGTCAGTGTTTTTGGCATTGGCGAGGCCAATTTCGCGAATAATACGGCCTCTGATATCACCAACATTGTGGGCCTCCGCTTCGTGGCGGTGACGCCGTGCCGTGTTGCCGACACTCGGAATCCGAACGGTCCATTTGGCGGGCCGTTCTTGGGCGCCGGAACCACGCGAGGATTCGCGATTCCGGACAGCTCTTGCGGCATACCATCCAACGCACAGGCTTACTCGGTTAATGTAACCGTTGTTCCGCACGGGACACTCGGATTCCTGACCATGTTCCCGTGCGGGCAGGACCTACCCCTGGCATCCACACTTAACTCGGTTGATGGCCGGGTCAAGGCAGAGGCCACGATCGTGCCTGCTGGCACCGGAGGAGCCCTGTGCGTGTTCGTTACGAATGACTCGGACTTCATTCTCGACATCAACGGCTACTTCGTATCTGCCACGAACGCCAGTGCTTTAGCCTTTTATCCTGTGACACCGTGTCGCCTGGTCGACACTCGCGGAGCGATCGGACCGCTGGGTGGTCCTTCCCTCGTGGGCGGAGCGACTCGGACGCTCCCGCTTCTTTCGAGTCCGTGCAACGTGCCCGTGACCGCGCAAGCGTACTCTCTGAATTTCACCTCGGTGCCGCATGGACCCTTGGGCTTCTTGACAACTTGGCCAGCAGGACAGCCACAACCCTTAGTGTCAACGCTGAATGCGGTGACCGGCGTGGTCACAGCGAATGCCGCCATTGTGCCGGCCGGAACGAACGGGGACATCTCCGTGTTTGTCACCAACGATTCGGATCTGGTCATCGACATCGACGGTTACTTTGCTCCACCCGCTAATGGCGGATTGTCCCTGTTCCCCTTGCCGCCATGTCGCGTGCTGGATACGCGAAATCAGACACCAACAGGCGGTCAGCCATTCAGTGGAAAGCTCGATGTGACGATCGGCAGCAACTGCGGCGCTAGTACGTCTGCGCAGGCATATGTCCTCAACGCGACGGTCGTTCCACCGGGCCTGCTCGGCTTCCTGACCCTGTGGCCCCAGGGTGCCGCTCAACCATTGGTCTCGACGCTGAATGCCGTGGATGGCGCGGTCACGTCGAACATGGCTCTGGTGCCCACAGCGAACGGCGCTGTCAGTGCATTCGCATCGGACCCCACGCACCTGATCTTGGATATCTCTGGGTTCTTTAGGCCCTGAGGGGGTATTGAGGAAGATATAGAAGATATAGAAGATATAGAAGATATAGAAGATATATTTGAATAACCTAAGCGCACTCGCCTATCGTGAGAGATGTGCAGCGGGGGCTCGCTTATGTTTCAATTTCCACTGCCAAGCTGAGTCGATGATCTTCTCGATGGACGAATGCTGGGGCCGCCAGTTGAGCTCCTGCGTGATCCGGTGCGGGCTGGCGCACAGCATCGAGGGGTCGCCGGGCCGGCGCGCACCGATGCGTACGGAGATGGAGCGTCCCGTCACTTTCTCGGCTGCTTGCCAGATCTGACGAACTGAGTGACTACTACCCAGCCCGATGTTGAAGGCGTGCATGCCTGGTCGATTCATCTTCTCGAGAGCGCAAATGTGAGCACCGGCAATGTCCAAGACATGAACATAGTCCCGGAGGCAGGTGCCGTCGGGAGTATCGTAGTCGTCGCCGTAAATAACGAAGTTCTCGCGCTCACCGGCCGCAGCCTGCAGTAGCAGCGGAATAATGTGGGATTCTGGTTCATGCCTTTCGCCGAGTTCCGATGTTGCTCCGGCGGCATTGAAGTAGCGGAGTGCGATTACACTCCAGCCGTAAGCGCGAGCGTACCACTCAAGGATGCGTTCCAGCATCAGCTTGGTTTCGCCATAAGAGTTCACTGGATTCTTGGGGCTATCCTCGTCGATAGGAACTGATCGCGGCGTGCCGTAAACCGCTGCGGAGGAGGAAAAAATGAAGTTCTTGATCCCGGCCGCACGCAGCACCTCCAGCATGGTGATGCTGGAGGCAACGTTCTGCTGGAAGAAAACCCCTGGATTGCCGACCGACTCCGAGATCAGAGCTTTAGCGGCAAAATGGAAGACCACATCGAATTTGGTTCTGCTGGTCAGCGAAGAGAGCGCAGTACGATCGCCGATGTCAAGTTGGGAGAAAACAGCGCTCGCTGGCACGGCGTCCTGAAACCCAGCAGAAAGGTCGTCCACGACGGTGACTGCATGGCCTAAGCGGACTAGTTCGGCGCAGCAAACCGATCCGACATATCCAGCACCGCCCGTGACTAGAACATTCATCGTGGGTAAGCTCCGCGAGCAACCGTTAGAGGTGCTTTCATTAGGACTTTGGAACCCGAACCCAAAAGAGGACTTTGAGCACAAGAAAAGTCCATTACAACGTTAACCGTTATAGGATACATGCTCTCGTTGCTGTTCTTGCCAGCAACCAGTCGGTCCAAGGGTTGGAGCCGTGCGATTCCTTCCGACTCGACCTGTCGTTTTGGTCAAATGGACAAACTTTGTAACGCCACAATAGCTTTGTTCTCCCAACGCCAGTTTCTGGTGCTTCCCGCTGCTATCATGGGACGTGGTTAGCTCCAATGAAGAACAATGAAGCGGTCATCGTTGATGCCATACGCACGCCCTTGGGCCGGCGCGACGGCATGCTGAAGAGCTGGCATCCGGTAGATTTGCTGGGCCACACACTGCGCGGACTAGTGGCGCGCAACCACCTCAATCCGGAGTTGGTTGACGACGTGATCGCGGGCTGCGTGATGCAAGCCGGCGAGCAGGCCGCCAACGTGGCCCGCAACGCGGCGCTGGCCGCGGGGTTTCCGGAGTCGGTCCCGGGCACCACGGTGGACCGTCAATGCGGTTCGAGCCAGCAAGCTATCCATTTTGCGGGGCAGGGCGTGATGGCCGGCAGTTATGAAATCGCCATCGCCTGCGGCGTGGAAAGCATGACGCGTGTGCCCATGGGCTCGACGGCAGCCAATGGTCCGGGAAAACCGTTTGGTCCGGCGATGATGCGCCGCTACAACGACGCGCGCTTCAATCAGGGCATCAGCGCGGAGATGATGGCCGAGCGCTGGCATCTCGACCGAGCGAGCCTCGATCAGTTCAGTCTGGAGAGCCATCACCGGGCGGCGCGGGCCACCGAGCAAGGCTGGTTCTGCCGCGAGATCTTGCCCACGCTGGTCCAACGCGAAGACGGGACCACGGTCCAGCTCACGCGCGACGAAGGCATCCGCGCTGATACTACTCCGGAAAAAATGGCCGCGCTGAAAACCGTCTTTAAACCTGACGGCGTAATTACCGCCGGCAACTCGTCGCAGATTACTGACGGCGCCGCCGCCGTGCTCATCATGGAACGCGCCACCGCGGAGCGCCTTGGCTATAAGCCGCTGGCTCGATTTGTCGCGTTTGCTCTCGCCGGCGAGGATCCGGTACTCATGCTGAGCGCGCCCATTCCTGCGACGCGCCGCATACTAGAGAAGAGCGGGCTCAAGCTCGACGAGATCGATCGCATCGAAATCAATGAAGCGTTTGCCAGCGTGGTGCTGGCCTGGCAGAAAGAAACCAAGGCTGACTTAAGCCGGGTGAACGTCAACGGCGGCGCGATTGCCCTGGGACATCCGCTAGGCGCGAGCGGCGCGCGCTTGATGGCCACGCTGGTCCACGAACTTCATCGTTCGGGCGGGCGCTACGGCTTGCAAACCATGTGCGAAGGCGGCGGCATGGCGAATGCCACAATCATTGAGCGGATTCAATAGACCACGCGGCATACGCGAATTTACCGAGTCGATTTAGTCAGATTCATGCGTTTTTCGCGTTGATTCGTGGCTAGGACGAACCAAGGAACAATACACTCATGAACATTCAAGGCAAGAGTGCGCTCGTAACCGGTGGCGCATCGGGACTGGGAGCGGCCACGGTGCGCATGCTTGTGGCGCAAGGTGCCAAAGTTGTCATTGCTGACGTGAACGAGAAAGCCGGCCAGGATTTAGCCCGCGAGTTAGGTGGCGCTGTGAGGTTTGTGAAGACTGACGTCACCAACACCGAACAAATACAAGCCGCCGTGGGCGAAGCTGCTGCCAAGCATGGCGGACTGCATATCGCCGTGACGGCTGCGGGCATCGGCATTGCCGAGAAAGTTTTGGGCAAGGAGGGCACGCACGATCTCGGAAGATTTGTCCGCACCTTGCAGGTGAACCTGATCGGAACGTTTGACGCGATCCGCTACGCTGCGGAACTCATGAGCCGCAATGAACCTCAATCCGATGCTGACGGGGGACGCGGCGTGATCGTGACCACAGCGTCAGTCGCGGCATTTGACGGACAGATCGGACAGGTGGCGTATTGCGCGTCCAAAGGCGGCATCGTGAGTATGACATTGCCTCTGGCCCGCGAGTTCGCCCGCGAGGGCATTCGAGTGGTCACTATTGCCCCCGGAATTTTTGATACACCGCTACTGGCTGGACTGCCCGAGCCGGCGAGGTTGTCCCTGGGCCAGCAGGTTCCATTTCCCAAGCGCTTGGGCCAGCCTAAGGAGTATGCCGCGCTAGCCCAGCACATCATCGAGAACAACATGCTCAACGGCGAGACGATCCGCCTCGATGGCGCGATCCGAATGGCGCCGAAGTAGAAGCGCCGGCGTAAGGTTTTGCGCATCAATCAAAAGTCTGTGGCAACGCCGCGTCCTGATTTGATATAACTCGTTGCTTTCCTGATAAGTTTGCAAAACATGGCGCAGATTTACGTGAAAGAGGCCCTCCTTGAGTGATTTAGTCCAACTGACGAAAGATCAAGACATCGCAATCATTACCATCGTGAACCCGCCGGTGAACGCTCTGAGCCCGGGCGTGCCGGAAGGCATCTCGGCAGCGATCGAGCAGATCGGCAAAGACTCCAGCGTAAAAGCCGCGGTGCTGATTGGAAGTGGCAGCACATTCGTAGCCGGGGCCGACATCAAGGAGTTCATCAAGATTACGTCAGGCAAAGCCAAGCCGAGCCTGGAGTTTGTGCCAATGCTGCGGCGTATCGAGGACTGTCCTAAGCCGGTGGTCATGGCCATTCACGGCCAAGCCTTTGGCGGTGGTCTGGAACTGGCAATGGCTGGCCACTATCGTGTGGCCGTGCCGGGCGCGCAGGTGGGCCAGCCGGAAGTCAAGCTGGGTATTATTCCCGGTGCCGCCGGAACGCAGCGCTTACCGCGACTGGCGGGCGTAGCCAAAGCGGTGGAGATGTGCAGCGAGGGAAATCCGATCAAAGCCGAAGAAGCGCTAAAGCTAGGAATTGTTGACCGGCTGATCGAAGGCGATTTACTGGCGGGCGCCGTGGCGTTTGCCCGCGATGTCGCGGGCAAACCGGCGCCGAAAACGCGCGAGCGCGCCGAGAAATTGGGCGCGCCGGAACAGGACTCTCAAGTCTTCGCGGCCGCCCGCGAAAACGCGCGCAAGAAACAGCGTGGTATGACCGCACCACTCGCTGCCATTGACGCTGTGGAGGCCGCCACCAAGCTGCCCTTCGATCAAGGTTGTGATGTCGAGCGGAAGTTGTTCATGGACTGTTTGTACTCGGAGCAATCGAAAGCGCTCATCCACGTTTTCTTCGGCGAGCGTGAGGTTGCCAAGATTCCCGATGTTCCCAAAGAAACGCCTACGATTCCGGTGAAGTCGGCTGGGGTGGTAGGCGCTGGAACCATGGGTGGCGGCATCGCCATGGTCTTTGCCAACGCCGGAATCCCGGTGCTGCTCAAAGAGACGGACCAGGCGGCGCTCGATCGTGGCATGACCACCATTCGCAAAAACTACGAGAACTCAGTGAAACGCGGGCGCTTCACGCCGCAGTCGGTGGAAGAGCGCTTGAGATTAATCACGCCCACGCTCAGCTATGAGGGCTTCGGCCAGGCCGATATGGTGATTGAAGCCGTCTTCGAGGGCATGGCGCTTAAGAAACAGGTCTTCGCCGAATTGGACCGCGTATGCAAGTCGAACGTGATTCTGGCCAGCAACACTTCCACTCTGAGCATTGATGAGATTGCGCACGCCACATCGCGCCCGCAAGCGGTGATCGGAACGCACTTCTTCAGTCCGGCCAACGTTATGCGGCTGCTGGAGATCGTGCGTGGCAAAGCCACCAGCAAAGAAGTGGTCGCCACCTGCATGCAGTTCTCGAAAAAGCTGGGCAAGGTCGGCGTGTTGGTGGGGAATTGCCGCGGGTTTGTCGGCAATCGCATGTTTGGGCCATACCGCCGCGAAGCCCAGTTTCTGGCGGAAGAAGGCGCCAGCGTGGAAGCCGTTGACGGTGCGCTCTACGAATTCGGCATGGCGATGGGGCCCATGGCGGTCGGCGACCTGGCCGGCTTGGATGTGGGTTGGCGAATCCGCAAGGAATATCGCCATCTGGAAAAGCCCGGCGTGCGACAGCCGATTGCGGAAGATAAGTTGTGTGAGATGGGGCGCTATGGCCAGAAAACCGGCGCTGGCTGGTACAAGTACGACGAGAACCGGCGCGCGATTTCTGATCCTGAGGTCGCGCGGTTAGTCAGCCAGTGGGCAGCAGAAGCAGGCATTCGCCAGCGCCATATTTCGAAGGAAGAGATTATCGATCGCTGCATTTATGCTCTGGTGAACGAAGGAGCGCGCATCCTGGAAGAAGGCTATGCGCTGCGGCCGGTCGACATCGACCTGATTTACCTCACCGGATACGGATTTCCCTCATATCGGGGAGGGCCCATGTGGTACGCCGACACTGTCGGCCTCAAAAAAGTCTACTCCCGCATCTGCGAGCTGCAAGCGGACCACGGCGCATGGTGGGAGCCGGCGCCTCTGCTGAAGAAACTGGCGGAAGAAGGAAAAAAGTTCGCGGACTTTTGATTAAGGAAAGAGAGCGATCCTCATTGCTCAGGATGATGAGCCGCCGGATAGATGATGGTTTGTGGCATTTTTTTCTTGGCCCGCTGGTAATGTCTGGCGGTTTTCTATCATCTAGCTTGTTGCGATAACTACAGGCTGCCTATCAAACATGTAGTCTGGGAGCGCGAGGAACGCCTCCCGCTACCGCGAGCGATTTTTTTATTAATTACAAACGGGATTTTGGCGCGACTTATGGAGGGCCATAGTGTTAGAGGCGAGAAAACGCAAGGGTGTGCAATTGCGAACTTCCTGGGGCGGATTATATCGATGGGCGTCAACTCGTGTATTTCCAACAGCTTACGCTGTGCCTCGAACCCCAAGAATTAAGCCGGGTGCATTTTGTACGGAAAAGCTTGTTTGAGAAAAAGCCTATTTGGTATAACCTTTGTCTGACATTCAAGCTGCATTTCTGTATCTGAAGGAACACGCAAGGGAAGGCACGCTTTCGAGCTGTCTTGTGCTAAGGGTCCATCAGAGCAAATCTGGTTCAACAAAATTGAAGGTATTTATATTTCTGAAGGAATTTCCGCGGTTGGCAGCCTCCTTCTAAAACCAAACTTGTCGAGTTGTCTATAGGGAGAGAGATGAACGTCCTTATAACTGGCGGTGCAGGTTTCATAGGTTCCCATCTGGCAGAACGTCTCTTGGAGCGCGGCGACGAGGTTTACATCGTTGACGATCTTTCCACGGGCTCTAAGCGAAACATACAGCATCTTCAACCGGCACGCGGCTTTCATTGCTATCTGGACACCGTCACCAACGAAGAACTGATCAGAGAGTTGGTGGATAAGGCCGACACCATTTATCACTTGGCGGCAGCGGTCGGCGTACGGCTGATTGTCGAGAGCCCGACTCGGACCATGGAAACCAACATTCGTGGCACGGAAGTCGTGCTTGAAATGGCAGCCAGGCACAAGAAAAGAGTCTTGATAACCTCGACTTCTGAGGTGTACGGCAAGCGTAACCATGTCCCGTTTCGCGAAGACGATGATTTGGTCCTGGGGCCTCCGGACAAAGGGCGCTGGAGCTACGCGTGCTCCAAGGCCATCGACGAGTTTCTGGCCGTGGCGTATTGGAGAGAGAAACGCGTGCCCACGGTAATCGCGCGGCTTTTCAACGTGGTGGGCCCGCGGCAAACTGGGCGCTATGGCATGGTGATCCCCAGCCTGGTGAAACAGGCGCTGACCGGTGACGACATGACCGTGTATGGCGACGGTTCGCAAAAACGGTGCTTTACACACGTGGACGACGCCGTTAGCGCGTTGATGTCCCTCGCTGAAAACCCTGAGGCCAATGGCGAGGTTTACAACATTGGCTCCGTAGAGGAGATATCAATCCTGGAACTGGCAGAAAAGATCAGAAAGATCACGGCGTCGGAATCACGCATCGTGCTGGTTCCCTATGAGAGGGCTTACAAGGAAGGTTTTGAGGACATGATGCGCCGGGTACCGGATCTGACTAAAATCAGCCGCGCCATTGGCTATCATCCGTCGATGGATCTGGACGAGATTCTTCTCAACACGGTTCGTTACCACGTCGAGGAATCCGGCCTCGCCCAGACCAACGGGCACCGTAAAGTGGCCGGGGCTGCGGCGGCTGGCTTGAGCTGAACAAAAAACCACATGCTGTACCCTCGTTCTCAGGAGCGCGGGCTCCCGCGGGATGTGTGTCGCGGGTTTCGTTGCGTCCCTAAGGAGTATTTCCTAGCGGACGTGCCCAGAAGCTCTGGTAAGCTGTTTTCCGCAAGTTTTTACCGTAAACAGATTTGTTTGGCTGCGAAGGTGGGATAGCCTTGTCAAGATTCATATGGATTGCTGGTCTCGTTCTTTCGGCTGCGGCCAGCGGCGTGTCGCAGACGGTGCTTTCTCCGTCCCTGCTAGATCAGACCCAACAGAATCAACAGATCCAGCAGAACCAGCAAGGTCCTGCGCAATCCGGGACTACGTTGAGCTTTCCTCTTCCTTCGACGCGCGTTGACCCGACTACCATCACCAACGTTTACCCGGGACAAGAGAATTCGGAGCGGCTGCGCGATCTGCAGCTGCAGCAATGGCAGCAGCAGCAAGCCCTGCTCAAACTGATGGCAACTCCAACCCCTACGCCCGAACCAGACATCGAGTTCCAGGAGTTTGTTGGCGGCTCGCTGGGGATACGACTGCCCATCTTCGGGCAGGACATGTTTGACAGTGTGCCATCAACATTCGCCCCGATCGACCGCGTTCAAGTAACCCCGGATTACATTCTTGGCCCTGGCGACGAGCTGGTCATCCGTACTTGGGGCCAGATCAACGTGGATTGGCGCGCGGTGGTCGATCGCTCAGGCGCGATTTACATCCCCAAAGTCGGAGTGTTCAACGTTGCCGGGGTGCGGTACGAGGATCTCCACGACCACTTGAACGCCCAGATCGGCCGTATTTTTAAGGGATATCAACTTAGCGTCACGCTGGGCAGGCTGGGCTCGATCCAGGTGTTTGTCGTGGGCCAGGTGAAGCGGCCAGGCGTCTACACCGTTAGTTCCCTCAGTTCGTTGGTCGACGCGCTGTTCGCCTCCGGGGGGCCCTCCAAGCGCGGATCCCTGCGCCGCATTCAACTCAAGCGAAACGGCAAGGCCGTAACCACGTTGGATCTGTACGATTTGCTCGTGCACGGCGACAAGAGCAAAGATGCCAAGTTATTGCCGGGTGACGTCATCTACGTGCCGCCGGTGGGGCCGCTGGTGGCGTTGGCCGGCAGCGTGAACACACCGGCAATTTTCGAGCTCAAAGAGGGGACGATCCTTGGCGAGGTGATCGAATATGCGGGTGGACTGACCAACACCGCCGCTGCCGATCGTGTCGTCGTCGAACGGATTGACGATCGAACGCGTCGCGCCGGGCAGCAAGGCGTGGCCCGTGAGCAACGCGAAGGCAACGTAGTCCGCACCAACACACCCGCCGGCGCCACCGTGGTGGTCGAGCCGGTTGGCAGCAGCCGAGTGCGCAGCGCCGAAGAGTTTGTCCTCAACGCGGAAGGGTTAGCGCGCGAGCTGCGCGATGGAGACGTGATCCGTTTTCTCGCCATCCGGCCGAAGTTTGAGAACGCGGTGACGCTGCGCGGCAACGTGGCCGTTCCAGGCCGTTACCCGTGGCGCCAAGGCATGCGCATACATGACTTGATCCCCAACCGCGAATTCCTGATTACTGACGAGTACTGGAAACGTCAGAACCACCTCGCAGTCGAGGCGCGCGGAGGAGGGCCTCGCCGTGACGCGGAGCAGCAACGGCAGAATACAAGCGATTTGGCCGCCAACCGCGAACTCATCGCCACCGGCGAATCTTCCATCCAGCGCAAGCAACAGCTTGAGCAGAACGCGGCCGAGGCCCGCCCCGGGGAGTTCCGTCTCAGCGGTGAGGAATTGAAGAACGATGTGAAGCGCCTATCATCGGAGATCAACTGGAAATACGCCGTGATCCAGAGGATGAACCCTGAGGACCTCACGCCGCACATGCTGCCCTTTGATTTAGGCAAGGCGATTGAGAAAGACGAGCCGCAAGACCTGCTGTTGCAACCCAACGACGTAATTACTATCTTTTCCAAGAACGACATTCAGGTCCCCATTGCCGACCGCAGCAAATTCGTGCACCTGGAAGGCGAGTTGATACAAGCCGGCGTCTATCAGGTGCGGCCGGGAGAGACCTTGCGAAAACTGGTGGAGCGCATCGGTGGATTTACGCCGCAAGCCTATTTGTTCGGCGCAGAGTTCCTGCGCGAATCCACCCGCGTCGAGGAGCAGCAGCGGCTGGACGAATACGTCAACGGGCTTGACCGGTCCCTGCGGCAGCGTTCAGTATCCAGCGCCTACAGCATGGACATTTCCGCAGCCGCTGCCAAGGCCCAGGCGGAACAGGACCAGAACCTGGTGGAAAAAATGAAAGGGCTTCGCACCACGGGACGTATTGTCCTGGAATTGAGGCCCAATGCCAGCGGCACCGCGGCATTGCCGGATCTGGTGCTGGAAGACGGCGATCGCTTCCTGGTCCCATTCCGTCCGGCGACGGTCAGCGTAATCGGGGCCGTGTACAACAGCAGTGCATTCATCTATAAACCGGGTAAGACTGTGGGAGACTATCTGCGCCTTGCCGGCGGGGCCACGCGCAATGGCGATAGCGGGCACGAATTCGTCATTCGCGCCGACGGATCGACCGTCAGCCGCCAGCAGTACAACACGCTGATTGCCAGGAATTTTAGCTCCCTCCGCCTCATGCCCGGCGATACTATTATTGTTCCAGAGAAGCTGGATCGTGGCGCCGCCTTGCGGGCCTTCCGCGAGTACACGACGATTCTTTCGCAGTTCGGCATCGCGGCGGCTGGATTCAAGACTTTGTTCCCCTGAGGAAAGTTGAAGCTCATGGCGCAACTTGACGACGCGAAATTCGAACTCAGGGTGGCCGAAGCGCCGTCATTGCCGGCGTCCGCGGATCCGGCCGCGCCCCTCGAATTTCCTGAACCGCTCATCGTGTTGGCCAAGAGGAAGGCCTTTATCCTCAAGCTCACGGTCGCAGCCGCTGTGCTGTCGATCCTAGGGTCGCTGCTGCTGCCGACAACGTACACTGCCAATGCCAAGATCATGCCGCCGCAGCAGAACCAGTCGATGTCTACCACCGCTTTACTGAGCCAACTCGGCCCTCTGGCGGTCCTGGCTGGCCAAGGGTTAGGGTTGCGCAATCCCGGCGATATCTACGTCGCCATGTTGCACAGCGATACCGTCGCCAACGGGCTCATCGATCGCTTCTCGCTCATGAGCGTTTACCGCGTGAAGACGAGAGTCGATGCCCGCCGTGCTCTTCAGGATCGCACCGAGATCGTCGCGAGCAAAGACGGCGTGATTTCAATCTCGGTAGATGATCGGCGCTCCTACTGGTTCGGCAGCTCGGCCTCAGTCGAGCAGTCGCGAGAGCGGGCCGCTGCACTAGCCAATGGTTACGTGGAAGAGCTGGATAAACTGACCAAGACCTTGGCGGTGACTGAAGCCGGTAAGCGGCGTGCGTTTTTTGAAAGGGAAACCAAATTGGCCAGTGAGGACCTGGCCAACGCTGAACAGGCACTCAAGCAGACTCAAGAAAGAACTGGCCTGATCTTACTTGATCCCCAGTCCAAGGCAATGATCGAGGGTCTGGCATCGTTGCGCGGCCGCATTGCCGCGCAGGAAATTCTGGTGCGCTCCATGCGCTCCTTTGCTACTAAGGACAATCCTGATCTAAAGCTGGCCGAGGACCAGCTGGCTGCTATGAAGGCCCAGTTGAACCAATTGGAACGCGGGCAGGGCAGGAGTTCGCTCACTGATTTACCGATTGAAAGCGTCCCGACAGCGGGGTTGGAATACATACGTAAATTGCGCGAAGTGAAGTACCGCGAGACACTGTTCGAGCTCCTGGCCAAACAATATGAAGCAGCAAAAATTGACGAGGCACGAGATGCGCTGATTGTTCAGGAGTTGGACAAGGCCACCGCACCGGAAAGGAAGTCCGCTCCCCATCGCGGACTCATTGTTATCTCCGTCACAATTGCGGGGTTCCTGGTCGCGATCCTGGCGTCGTTTTTCATAGAAGCTTGGGGACAGGCCAGGGAAGACGCACGCTTCGTTGCCCGATTGCAGCTATTCAGATTCTATCTTCGTGGGCGGGAAAAATCGCAAGTCTAGCAGTCCGGGACTTGGCGCTCTGGAACGAGTTCGGAGCAGAACTAAAATGCGGAGAGTTGCCCGCGCGCCGCGGTGGTAGAAGGATCGAGCTGCAGGGGAAACGCGTTTGAGGTAGATGAGATTGATTCTTGATCGCCGATCGCGAGGGCAACAAAGAATCCTCTGGCCGAGTTTCGATTGTGGCTGTAATTATCTGAATAGCAATGGTTTATGTCGCACAAGCCAATGTAAGTGACGGGGCGGAGCTGTCTTCAGTGGGAGAGAACCGGTGAGCGTACAAAACAGGGACATAGATCGGGCGTTGAGTATGCCAGGAAGTCTTGCACAGGGCGACCATGAGACCCACTGGTATGCCGCCCACACTTGCGCCCGGCATGAAAAGCGCGTGGCCGAGCAACTGGCCAGCCGGTCAGTTGAGCTTTACTTACCCCTGTACGAAACCGTCAGCAGGTGGAAGGATCGTCGCGTGCGGCTTCTGCTGCCTCTCTTTCCGGGATATGTCTTTGTGCGCCTTCCCCTTTCCCAACGGCTGCGGGTACTGACGGTCCCGGGCGTGGTGCGTCTGGTCAGCTTCAACGGCCGTCCGGCTCCGCTGCCTGGAGAAGAAATAGAAGGATTGCGGAATGGGCTCAGTGCTTTGCGAGCGCGACCGCATCCGTTTCTAACGGCCGGGCGTCGCGTGCAGATTGTGGATGGACCGCTGGAGGGCATGGAAGGAATCTTGCTGCGGCGCAAGGGTCTGTTTCGAGTCGTTCTTTCACTCGACTTGATCAAGAGCTCGATCTGTGTCGATGTGGACGTCGATTCCGTACGTGCACTGCCCTCAAGCCGAATTCGCGCGTGTAACCAGTGACGCCTGAACAGAACAGAGGACTAGAGGAATTGCCGGCACCGAACACTACGACCGTGAATGAAGACGTGCTTGCGTTGGGTACCCGCAACGGGCTGGAGCTCGCCATCCGGCGCGCTTCCGCCAAGGGCCTCGGAAAGATCATTGCTCAGGCTGACTCGACCGATTTGATTTCCGACGTCCGGGTCGAGCCGATGGCATTGCACACCGATGACCGCGGTTTTTTTACCGAGCTGGCGCGACTGGGTGCGACGGGTATAGCCGGGGAAATGATCGCTGGCGTCGGCAAGCAAATTCAGATTTCTGCAACGCTGACGTATCCCGGCACCATCAAGGCTATCCACTATCACTATCATCAAACCGATTTGTGGATGCCGATTGCAGGCATGCTGCAAGTCTTTTTGTATGACATGCGCCGCAAGTCGCGCACCTTCGGTCTGATCAACACGTTATATATTGGCCTGCTTCGGCCGTGGGAGTTATTGATTCCGCCGGGTGTGGGCCACGGCTACAAAGTGCTGGGCCCACAGCCTGCGCAACTGGTTTACGTGACCGACCGTTACTACAACCCGGAAGATGAAGGGCGCATTGCGTACGATCATCCCGACATCGGGTATGACTGGGAGATCCAGCACAAGTAGGGGCTATGCGTGTCTTGGTGATCGGGGCAACAGGGCTGCTGGGAAAAGTCTTGCTGGAGCAGTGGGACGGCGATGAACTTACAGGTGCCGGCTCGCGAGACGCTGACGTGCGTCATCCTGAAGAGCTCAAGCGCCTCTTTGCGCGCTGCCGGCCGGAGTGGACGGTCCTGGCTGCGGCGTACACCGATGTGGATGGCTGCGAAAAAGACCCGGAGCGCGCGCATCAGGTCAATTCCATAGGAGCAGTGAACGTGGCCCGGGAGGCGCGCGAAACCCAGTCCAAGCTGCTCTTCCTGAGCACTGACTATGTTTTCGACGGCAAAAAGAACACTCCCTATGAGCCAGAAGACGCAATCGACCCGCTCAACGTTTACGGCCGGTCGAAAGCGGAAGCAGAGAAACAGATCTGCGCAATCGTGCCGGATTGCTGCATCGTCAGAACATCGTGGTTGTTCGGTGTGCATGGGAGGTGCTTTCCCAACACGATTCTTGAGCTGGCACAAACGCGTAACCATCTGAACGTAGTGGCGGACCAGACTGGCTGTCCTACATTCAACCGCGACTTGGCCGGGGCCATCATCCAGCTGGTGCGCGCCAACGCGCAGGGTATTGTTTATGTGACGAATCGTGGCGCGTGCAGTTGGTACGAATTCGCTTGCGAAATCCTGGGCGCGGCCGGACGGAGCGACGTGACTGTGTCTTCCTCGCGGACGGAAGATGTTCCTCGGCCGGCTACTCGGCCCAAATATTCTGTGCTTTCCGGGGCAGGCTTAGAGAAGTTCGGACTGCGCATGCGTCCGTGGCAGGAAGCTCTACGTGATTACTGTGCAGAGCGTGAAGGACACAACCGTCGGGCCACCGCACCGGCGGAAGCCACCACTGCTCAACAAGGGAGATCGCGATGAAAGGCATCATCTTGGCGGGTGGCACGGGCTCGCGCTTGTTTCCGCTGACGCGGGTCACCAACAAACATCTGTTGCCCGTGTACGACAAGCCGATGATTTACTACCCACTGCGAACGCTGGTGGACGCCGGGATCAGTGACATCCTCATCGTGAGCGGCGGAAGCAGCGCCGGCGATTTTCTCCGCCTGCTCCGCAACGGCAAAGACTTTGGCCTGGAGCGCCTGAACTTCGCGTACCAGGAAGGTGAAGGCGGCATTGCCGACGCGCTTCGTCTGGCGGAACCTTTCGCCGCCGGCGACAAGATTTGCGTCGTCCTGGGCGACAACATTATTGAGGGCAGCATCAACTCTGCCCGCCAGAAATTCGAGAAGCAGACCAAGGGCGCGAAAATCCTGCTGAAGGAAGTTCACGATCCTGCGCGTTTCGGCGTTCCCGCGTTTGAAAATGGCGCGATCGTCCGCATTGACGAGAAGCCGGCGCGTCCCGCGTCGTCGTATGCCGTGATCGGCATTTACTTTTATGACGCTACGGTCTTTGATCGCATTCGCACGCTGCGCCCTTCTGACCGCAAGGAGTACGAAATCACAGACGTGAACAACTCTTATCTCAAAGACCGCCAGCTCACCCACGACGTTCTGGAAGGCTGGTGGACGGACGCTGGCACCTTTGAATCGCTATGGCACGCCAGCAATCTGGTGCGCGAAAAAGTCGCTGGCGCGACAGAACATAAGATGGCGAAAGCGGAGTCCAGGTCGTGAAGATCCTCATTACCGGCGGGGCAGGGTTCATCGGGTCGAACTTCGTCCACCATATTTTGCGCAACTACCCTTCCGATCAGGTGGTGGTGGTGGACAAGCTCACCTACGCCGGCAATCTGGGTAACCTGGGCGCGGCCTTAAAGGACGAACGGCTTAAGTTTGTCCGTTTGGACATCTGCGAGCCGGCCGTGGCGGACGCGGCGCGCGGTTGCGATGCCGCGGTCCACTTCGCCGCGGAGAGCCACGTGGACCGCAGCATTGAAGATGCGTCGCCCTTTGTCCGCACCAACGTGGAAGGCACTTGGCGTATGGTGGAGGCCTGCCGCAAGAGCGGCGTGAGCCGCTTTGTGCACGTGAGCACCGACGAAGTCTATGGCAGCCAGGACGACGGCCGAAAATTCACCGAGACTGCGTCGCTTAATCCCACCAGTCCCTACGCCGCCAGCAAGGCGGCTTCCGATCTTATGGTGTTGTGCGCCGTGAAGACGCACCGGTTTCCCGCGATCGTGACCCGTTGCACCAATAATTATGGTCCGTTTCAATTCCCCGAAAAGTTCATTCCGCTAATGATCGCGCAAGCGATCGCCGGCAAACCGCTGCCGGTATACGGAGATGGCAAGAACGTCCGCGACTGGATCCACGTCGCCGACCACTGCCAGGCGCTGGATCTGGTCTTGCGCAAGGGACGGGAGGGCGAGGTGTACAACATCGGAGGCGATTGCGAGTTGGAAAACATCACCGTGGCCAGGAAGATTCTGGGCGGGCTCGGCCGCCCGGAGACGCTGCTCAACTTTGTCACCGACCGCCCCGCCCACGACCGCCGCTACGCTCTCGATTGCAAGAAACTGAAACGGGAATTTGGCTGGTCGCCGTCGCGCGACTTTGAGCGCGGGCTCGCCGAAACCATTCGCTGGTATCAGGAGAACACGGCCTGGTTGGACGAAACTCGGAGCGGCGAATACCAGAAGTACTTTGAGCGTCACTACCTCCGCAGAGAAGCGCGCGCGGCCCAGTCGGTCAAGTCCGGCACCTGAGTGGAGATTTTGCGGTGTTCCGGAGCTTGCGATTACCAAAGTAACCCCGAAAAGCCCACGTTTAGCAGTGATTTACTCAGATGCCCTGAGATGCCTGTTGACGCTCTGGCCCCGGTGACGGAAAATTTGGCCGGCCCTCCCACTCAGTGTAGTTCCAGTCCTATCGCCTTTGCCGCCGAACTTCCCGCACAGGGAGTAAGGAGAACGGCAATGAGAAAGCTACTTGTTTTTGCGCTCATGGTGTTTGTACCTCTGGCTGCGGTGGCCCAGACTCAACACATAAAATTCAAACAGGACGGCGCTTTCGCCAACTTGCAGGCAACCGTCACCGACTCGGCGACCGGCCAACCTGTTGCCATCAGCGTTCAGGTCTCGCGCGGATCCAGCACTACTTCAGGGAGCAGCGCTAGCCTGTCTTACACGGCCTTTGAGGAATCCGCCGATTTCAACACTTTCACCCTTACCAACATTTTTGGGACCATTCCCACCAGCGCTTTCACCGGAGAAAACACGCAGCACCTGAATCTGAACTTCGACACCAGCCAGCTCGACCCTACCACGTCCTTCAGCCAGACCTGCACGCTGACTTTTGTGCCCTTCAGTTTTGTCTGCGGGCCGGGACCTGCGGGGATGATTCAACTGGAGTTCAGAGAGAACGGCCAACAGCGGACACAGATTTTGAATCTCGACCAGGTAGTCACCTCCGGGCTGATCACCACCCGCATTCACCAGAAGTCGGACAACAGTTCGGCCGACGTGCAAGGTTCCGTGTTCGGAATAGCAGTCTCAGGTCCGTTTGCCACAGTTGGCGTGAACCGCGGGTCTAGCCTGGAGATCATTAAGAACTGATTGCGATTGACGATTTATCGTAAGCTGTTGATTCTGTTTGAGACAGTCTCGGTAAATTACCAATTTTTTTATTGGGAGAATGAAACGGGTCTGGTACAATCTGTCACCATCCCAGTAGGCGGTTAGACTTCCAGGCGTCTCTTCGTCG
>DATFXI010000251.1:0-2563 GCA_035316085.1 Candidatus Angelobacter sp. | reverse complement strand
GACGCGCGGCGACAGCGGCAACAGCGATAGCAGACCAATGACGAAAACCAAGATCACGAGGTTTTCTAGGCGATGTTGTTTCTTCCTCCATACCTTGAAGCCCCGGCACACGTCCGGGGCTTTGTTTGCTTCTAGCCCCTCGGTTCAAAGACTTTTGGCGTTGACCGCTTCCGGGCGCCGGAGGGACCACTTCCGCTTCCCCCTCGATCACCTTGGCGCTCGCCGCGGCGTCGCGCTGGGCGATCATTTCCTTGAGGATTTCGATTGAGCGCTCTAGCTGTTCGTCGGTCATCGCCTTGACGCCGCCGGAATGCTCCAACTTCATCTCCCGCGGCACCAGCAAGGCGCATATCTTCATGTAGGCAGCGGGCTGCGTTTTCCGCACCTTTGCAATGGCTTCCGGACCGCCTTGCCGAAAGCTTCTGCCAGCGCTTCGAGGAATGCCTTGTTGACTAACCGACGCGTGGCTTCCGGCGAGCCGCCAGGGTTTCCTTCCATTGGCGCGGTGCCTATGAAATCGGGATCCCGGCCGCCGAACGCACCTTTCCGAGGAGCAACCGCCAAGCGCACCTTCGTTCCATCTGTTATTGCGGATCAGCCATGGCCGTGACGCATTCCTGCGAATGCGCATCCGGAAGCTGAGAGCCAGTGAAGCGGCGCGAGGTAATCACGCTTATTGGCGGCGCGGCCGCTTGGCCGCGTGCTGCGCGCGCAGCAGCGGCGACGCCGGAGATCAGGTCGCGCTACTCTGCTTCTTGCTGGCACTGTTGGCTGCCGCGCAAGCTGCGCTCGTGTCCACTTCACGACGCCTATCGGCAACCGGGAACAATAGAGCCGTGATGCTTCCGGCGCGCTACAGCTTCACGTTCGGGAAGGATGGGCAAAACTGAATGATTGTGGATCATCATTCGTCGGCTATGCCATCTCCACCTCGCTAGCAGCGATCGGCCCTAGCGTAATCAGTTCGGCCGACCGTTGGCAGCCGGCCCCCCACAATTGACCAGGCAGTAGTATTTAGAATGGCCACCATATACTGCGCTGCTTCTGGGAGAGCCGCATGTACGGTTCGAAATTTTGAGCCAAGCGGCGCTGCCAATCATCGCCGAGCCTTCGGAGAATATCCCAACGTTCTCTGAATATGTTATCTCGGTCTGGGAGATTTGGATCATCAATAGCAGCTTTGGTGTATTCGTTCAGGAACGCAAGATCGGCCCGCAAAGACACCAATTCTCTCAGAACATCATCTCCGAACAAGAAGCGGGCATCTGCTTCCGCTTGTAGGAAAGCTTGTAAAGTGTCATTCGAGGTCTCACCGTCGGTCAGCACTTGGCCAATTACAAGCTCAATTGAGTTGAAAAGTTGCGTTCGCTTTTCGAATAGATCAAGGACGATCCGTTGATGGGCCGTGATCCATTGAAAGTAAGCAATTAGTAACGCTATCGCTGCGATGATGACTGTTAGCCAGGCTTGTATCGCCATGAATTAGCATCCCTTCTCAGGTAACCATGGCGGGGAGGGAGCAACGGATTATTCGTGCTGGATCAGGCAGAGGGCTTTGACCTCACGCTAGCAGGTCGAACATCGCATTCTGCCGTCTCTCAGCGGTTTGGGCGGAAAAACAAACTCGCTAAAGGTACCTGGGGCAGCATTAGCGTTTACGGCGCGCTGTCAAACCGCTCCACCAACATTCTCGCAAACAAGACGCCCGAGCCACCGTCAGCGCATATGAGCCAGATTCTCAATCGCGTCGGCGCAAATCGCGCCGCCACCACCTGAACCCCGCGGAGGCCGAAGGGCGCTGGCGGGGGAAAGGAGCAAGCTGTCAGGCTCGCTGGCCGTAACCACCACACACGCTCTCTTGGCGGGAAAAGTCCAGCGCAAAGTGTGCAATGGTGTTGCTCAATTGGCCGTCGCCGGCCAGCTTTGCCTGGCGCTTTCTTTCACTCGATCAGGCCAGCACGGTCGCCGGCATGTCGAGGCCGAGTGCCTTGGCGGTCTTAATGTTGATCCCCAGCTCGTATTTCGTCGGCGCTTGCACTGGCAAATCGGCCGGCTTCTCACCCTTGAGGTGAACCGCAATTCCCTAGGTACGACTCGCGAGCCTTCTCGACGGGCTCCAATATCGGTCCCGCCTAACTCGCTTTCCCAACCGTCGTGGCTTGCGGAACTTCTAAAAGTTTTCCGGATTTCACGTCGTAGATGTACCCATAAATCGGAATGTCATTGGGAACAAGAGGATGGTTTCTGATACGCGTGACATCCTCGACGACGCTTTTGGCATTGTCAGAAAAGGTCAGCCAGTTGATGTAGTTGCCTTCAGTAGACCCGGGGCCGTCCCCCAAGTCGCGCCACCCGCTTTGATCCAATGTCGCGGTCTTCAGACTGCTCGCTAGAAGGCCGCGCATGTCATCGTTGGTAAACAGCAACATTCCGCAATCGGTGTGGTGGATGACAAACCATTCGCGTGTGCCGAGGAGCTTGTACGAGATCACCAGTGACCGGATCGCGTCATCGCTTGCCCGACCGCCAGCATTGCGGATCACATGGGCATCGCCTTCGGACA
>DATFXI010000250.1:0-18166 GCA_035316085.1 Candidatus Angelobacter sp. | reverse complement strand
CGATCGGTGCAATTGCGAGCGATTCGAGACAACTCGTCGTCACTGTAAGGACTGGCCCGTCCTCGCAAAACTGCCTTGACCACCCTTTGAATCACTACGTCGGCAAAGCGCCGGTTAGGGGCAGTGGAGTGCGTGTAATTCTCAACCGCCAGGCCGAAATGTCCTGGCGAAGGTTCGCCCGGGCGTTCCAGGACGTACTCGCCCGGCCCCATCAGCTTGATTACGGCGAGCGAGAGGTCGGCAAAGTGGTCAGGATCGGCAGTGCGGCGCGTCTCGAGGAAGTCGTTGAGCGCCTTCGAATCAGGCTGTGCCGGCAGGCGTCCACCCTGTTGCCCTGCTAAGGCCACGATGCGGTCCCAGCGCTCCGGCGTTTTCACCACGCGGCGGATGGAGGAAATCTTGCTCGCTTGCAAAGTCAGCGCCACCACGCCGTTGGCGGCGATCATGAAATCTTCAATCAACTCGGTGGCGCGGTTCTTCTCCTGCTTCACCAAATCCACCACCTGCTCGTTCAGGACCACCGGATGCACTTCAGTAGTTTCGATGTTCAGCGCCCCGTGGCGGTGACGTTCGTCCTTGAGCCGTTGCGCAGCCTCATCCTGCAATCGCAGTTGCGCCTGCAACTCGGCTGACGCTGCAACCTTGGGCGGAGCAGCGCCGCGATTCTCGAGCCACGCGCCTACAGCGTTGTACGTCAACTGCGCCTGATTGCGCACCAGTGCGCGATACAGGCTGTGAGTACTGGGCTGCCCCTGACCGTCCACGACATATTCGACCACGGTGCAAAGCTTGTCAGCGCCTTCCAGCAAGGATGTGGTTCCGGTTGAAAGGGCGTCCGGCAACATGGGAAAGTTGCGCACGCCGGTGTAAACGGTCGTGGTTTCTTTGGCCGCATGCTGGTCAATGGGCGAGTCCTTGGCCACAAAGGCGTCAACATCGGCAACGCCCACCAGGACTTTAATGCTGCCGTCAGGCAGCCTTTGCGCAACTTCAATCTGGTCCAGATCGCGCGACGTGTCATTGTCAATGGAGGACCAAAACAGATTGCGGAGGTCGCGGACGTCGCCCGGCTGCACCGACTGCTGAGAAGCACCTTTGATTTGCGCCAGTTGCTGGGCGCACGCGGGCGGAAAGTCCGGCTCAAAACCATTTTCCTGCATGATTTGCCGGGCAGCGGCCTGGAGGTCAAAGTGTGAAGGTTGTGAATGATTCATGTGCGGATATGAAAAGAATAAAGACTAACACGCGGCGAGGTTGGTGAAGGAACGATATCGGCTGGGTCGAATCTTGTGGGCACAGCCGTCCTCGGCTGTGCCGGTGCCACACGTTTCTATCCGGCGTGACGCACGAGCTCTAACTCTGACAGGGGCTTTACTTTGTCCTGGGAAAGCCGCTCTACCGATCGAGAGAGGCTGACGTCAAACTCATGGCCGCACTTGGGACATATCACATGCTGGCTGCCGCTGGAAAGACTGGCTGTTTTGCGGACTGGAAATGAGTCGCCCTGGGGACACTTAATAAAGGTGATCTCTCCGGTTTCCATTTCTTGCTTCTTCTCCTTGCCGAGCAACCAGCGTCGCTAGCAAGCACGCTGAATCGCACCCGTTCGCTTACTTCTTCGGTCAAAATAGCTCGAAGCTAAAAAGGCGACAAGTTACCGTGGTTATGCCCGTAACCGCGAAGACACTCCGTCTTCCGCGTTGCACCATTCATTGTGCTTGCGTAGAGACGCGGCATTGCCGCGTCTCGCGGTTAAGCTCATGAAACTGCTCAAAATGGCTGCCTCTGGCCTTGAGACGTGGCGATGCCACGTCTCTACGTAGAGAGAATGCAAACGCATACGAACGTAACCGCTCTGCACCCGCCTTTGTACTATTTCTCGCCGCTCCCGGCCGGTCCGGCAGCAGCCGCGGCGGCTGCGGGCGCCGGACTCTTTTCACGGACCAGAATCGGCAAACGCGGAAAGGCGAAAGTTCCTCCTGCATCGTCAATCACGTTTACCTGGCAGGTATAGATCCCGGCTTTGAGCTTGGCCAGAGGCACATCGAACTGAAAGACTTGGGCTTTGCGTTCGGGTGCGTTGAGCTGGCGGGCCTCCACCAACGGCGTTTCGTAAGTTTTGATCTTGCCGTTGAAGAACTCAATGCTGGTGAGCAAATGGATCGGGTTCTTGATTTCCGGAGCTTTATCTTTCCCGTCGGCAAGCGCTAGAGGGGGCGACTTGTCGCGTGCCGGATCGTAGACTTCGTAAAAGAGATAGAGATGCTGGTCTGGAGTGAAGACGTGGGCAATGTTGGCGATCAGCTCGTTGCCGTCGCGCACCAACGGGTTCTGGGTCTTCTTGCTGGATGGTTGCCGCTGGCTGGCCAGGACAATAGAACTCACCTTAAGTGGAGCTTTTTTGATGTCTGGAACCACGAAATCGGTTTCAAAAGATCCCAGGCGACCGCTTTGGTTTTCGCGGACTACGAACTTGAAGTGATACTTGCCCGGGGTGAGGATAAATCCGGTGGAATACTGAACGTTCTTGCGCCTGACTTCTTGTGAAGCGTCGAGGGAAAGTTTTACCGTCTCACGCACGCTTCCGACCGTCCGTTTCAGCTCGTCAAGCACCACGCCAATAATGTCCAGCGAAGTTTTGTCTTTGTCGCCGCCCTTGGTGAAGGGAATCTGCGACCCAGGCACCACCAGCGCCACCGGCACGTAGAACTTGCGGTCGTCCAGACGGAAGTACTGCGCCGCCATGTAGACGGCCACATCAGTGTTCGGAAGCTCGGCCGAGAGCTCGTCTTGCATCTGCTGTTCCTTGTCTTCCGCGTTGAAGTGCTGGAAATCTTTAGGCGCGAAATATCCCTTGCGGAATTCAAGATTCAAACCGGCTCGGTTGACCTTGACCTGAATGTGGCGGTACCTGCCGTCGCGCAGAGAATTATTGCTGGTGTATCCAAGAACGTAGTAGACCGAGCTATCTCGCTGAACGCGATCGAAGACTTGGCCCAGATCGTTGCTGTCGAGGAAGGCCTTGCCGCCGGTGTCGGCGGCCAGCGTGGTGAGCGTTTCCTGGCTGGCGAAGTTCGAATCCAGCGCGTTTTCGACCGCCGCGCCTGAATACATGGCCGTCCCGCGCAGGCTGGCGGTCGCGGCCGAGCCGCCCGACGGCATGGCTTCAAGGCCGCGGGCATCGAGCGTGTAAATGGCCACGTTCGCTTTCACCGCAGTGTTGATGGCCGCGCGCAAAGCCGTTTGGTTCTCAATTCCCGTCTGAGTCATGCCGCTCGAGAAATAGATCAGCGACTTTTTCTGGTTGAACCTGGAGAGCACCTGGCAGATGGACTGCAACGCCTGCAGCTTGCGGTCGGTGTTGAACTGGTTGTACTCGGTTTCGTCAGGTGTGTAAGCAGCCCCCGTCTCCTCGATGCCGTCAGCGTCGCCGGTTGGGCCGCTGTCCATGCCCTGGCCCTCGACGCGTGAGAAACGATTCAGCACGCGCAGCAACCGGGCGCGATCGTCAGTAAAGTCCTGGTCCAGCCGCAATGACGCGGCCAGCGAGACAATGGCGATCATATCTGCCACAGTCATTTTGTTCTGAACGTACTTTCTGGCCGCGTCCACGGCGCGCTGAGTTTCGTCAGGACCCATGGAGCTCAAGTCGAAGAACAGAACAATCACGCGGCGATTGCTGAGGGCCTCTTCTGCATCTTTCCGCGACAAGATGGGCTTGGACGCCGCCGCAGGCTTGCCGTCCACACTCACTTGTGCGGGCCCGGAGCCGGCGGCCAGCGGAGTCGAATCAAGATTCTCAAAGTCAAAGCTCGCGATCCGTTGCGGCTTTCCATCTTCCAGGATGGTGAAGTCGTCACGCTTCAGGTCAGTCACCGGTTTGCCCTGCTTGTCCCGCGCGACCACATTGACCAGAACCAGCTGGCTCTCCACCTTGAATTTGAAACGATCCTGAGTTTGGCTGGCAGGAGCCGGAGGCGCCTGTTGCGACTGCTGTTGCGCTGGCAGCGAAGGCAGAAGCAGGGCGAGGACCAGGGCTGCAATTTTGAATTTCAAATTTGAAATTTCAAATTTCATACCTTCAGAACCTGTACCTCGTCGTGAGCGTGACTCTGCGCATCGGCCCGGCAGCCACGACCTGTCCGAACGTCGGCGAGAACAGCGTGGTATCGACCGTCGTGTAATGGACCAGGTTGAAAACATTCGTGGCTGAGATCCTGAACTCCATGGCCTGCATCTCTCTGAGCTGCACGTTCTTCGACACTGACATATCGAAAGAAACCGTTCCTGGTCCGGGAATAATGTTGCGGCCTGCATCGCCAAACACGCCTGCAGGATCTGCGAAAGCATGGATGTTGAACCACTGGCCCAGGCCGGGGTCGCTGAGGTTGATGGACTGGCCGGGAACCACATCCGGACGCAGCGAACCGCTGACGCCGCGGCTCAAGTCGCTGGCGCCGCCGAAAACTCGGGGCGAGAGGGGGGTTCCCGAGGCCACGATCATGTTGCCGCTCACCGTGAATCCGCCGAGAACATTTCCCGCCCAGCCGCCGCCTTTCAGCCATTTCTGGTCCTTACCAAAAGGCAGTATGTAGGAATAGTCGGCGGTAAAGCGGTGGCGCTGGTCAAAGCTGGACAGCCCGCGCTCAGCTGCGATGTCCAGGTCGTTCTGTGCCACCACGGATGCGCTGCCACCGATGGAGGAGGCGTTGTCAATCGACTTGGCGTAGGTGTATGCCCCACCGACCGACAAGCCGCGGCGCATGCGCTTGCGTACGCGCACTGTGCCCGCATGCAAGATGGACGAGCCCTCTGACGATTCATAGAGAAACGGCGAGACGCAAGGCGTGTTCAGCGGTGTCAGCGGTGTGCAGGCCGGGAAGCGTGGGCCGCCGGTCGGGAGCTGGTCCGGCGCGCGCAGTATGTCGAGATGCGTTCCCTTGGAGCCGGAGTACCCGAGGTTGATCACCACGCTCGACTTCACTTCCTGCTGGATATTCAGGTTCCAGGCCTGCACGTAAGCCAGCGTGTAGTTGGGATCCACGGCGTAGGTGTTGGTGATGTGGTCGGGACTCTGCGCCTGGAAAGGGAAGCCATTCTGCAAAGTCAGGGAAGTCGGGGTGGCGGCCGGGTTGATTTGCGCACTGGCAAACGGCGGCTGGAAACCGAGCTGGGTGGACATCAACCCGTATTGCGCCAGGTTGTAATTGATGCCATACCCGGCGCGGACCACGGTTTTGGAAAACGGTTTCCAGGCCAAACCTACGCGCGGCGCAAAGTTGTTGGTATCAGGTTTGATCAGGCTGCTGGGATATTTCTGTCCGGTTAGCGGCCCGGTCTGCCCGGGGAGCACCACGGCCACGGCGCTGAAATCCGGCGCTACGTCCAGATTGGCCAGTTGATGGTTGATCTCCACGTACGGAGTTACGTATTCGTAGCGCAGTCCCAGATTCAAAGTCAGGTTCTTCGCGGCACGCCAATTGTCTTGGACAAACAGGTCCCAAGAATTGGCGCGGAACCGGTAATCTTCCGCGCCGAACTGGATCGACGTCTGCTGGGCATAGCCGAGCAGGAAGTCAGCGAAAGCTAGGCCGGTGCCGGGAACAACCTGCTGATTCGCAATGGGAAATCCTGTGGCCGCGCCGGTGAACGTAAACGTGCCGCGCGCGTTGGCGGCGTTGCGAACGTCTGCCAGGATGCGACGGAAATCGCCGCCCCATGTCCAGGAATGTTTCCCGCGGGTCAGGCTCATGGAATCGCTGATGGCAAACGTCTGGTTGTTACGGAACACGGGCGTCATGTCACGCAGGCTCGAGAACTGCGGCTGAAAATTCAGCACGGGCAGTCCGTAGTCACCAGGCAGTTGCGAAACTCCAGCGATCCCCAATTGGCCTTCAATATTGTTGACGTTGGTGAACTGGTTGATCCCGTTCACATTGTTGCGGCTCCATGTGAAACGCAGCGAGTTAAGAAACAGTCCCTTCACTGCCGAGTAGCCGAAATTGGTATTCATGTTGTGGACTGTCTGCTTGCCGCCAAGTCCCGGGAAGGGATTTAGCACGGTGTTGCGGAGATCGTTGAAGACGAATCCCCCGTTGATGCTTTGCGACCACTTGCTGCTCTTCTTTTGGCCCGGTTGTTGTCTCTGCTGCCGCTGCTGCTGGCGGACGCCGAACGCTCCCAGCAGGCCTCCCTGATCACTGAACCTGTGATTGAAGCGGATGAACATGGTGTCCGAGCTGCTTGGCGTGGCCGAAACGAAGTGAAAATTGTTGCTGGTACCGGGCAGATTGGGCAAAGGAATGAAAGTAAGCAACTGCGCCGCCGCGGGATTAATGCTGGTGATGGCGTTGCCGGGGATCGGCAAATGCGTGATGGGATCGAAGAGCTGCGCTGCGTCTGCGGAAAAATTTCCTGACCTTTCAGCCAGCGTCGGCACTGTGGAAAACACGTCGTAGGCGCTCGTTCCGCGGCTGCCGCTGTAATTGCCGAAAAGAAATGTCTTGGTCCCGCCGTGGTAGATGTGAGGAATATTGAGCGGGCCGCCGATGGTGAACCCGAAAGTGTTGCGGTTGTAATCGGCCTTTTCTTCCGGCTGGCCGTTGAGGGAATAAGGCTTTGCGTCAAAGATAGAACCGCCGTAGCTATAAAAGATGGACCCATGAGGCTTGGTGACGTTGAAGCCGCGCATGCCGCGCCCTCCGCCTCCGGGACCGCCGCCCATCATAATGACCATGGGTCCGCCGCCGAAACCGCCCCCGCCGCCATACCAGCCTCCGCCAAATCCGCCGCCTCCACCCCCCAGAATTTGAATGTTGGCCATGGCGCCGTTCAGGTTGATGGTCCCGGTGCCGCCGCCTTGCCGCGCAAGTTCCTCGCGCAGGTCGGCGATGCGATCCTGCATTTCTCCGGGATCGAACGGGTTTTGTTCCGCTCGTCCCATGTTGCCGGAGACCGCCACCGACTCTGTGTTACCCTCCGCCGCCAGGCCGGCGTTAGGCAGTCCGGCGCCGGCCAGCGATGTTGCGTCATTCGCTGTACCGGAGTGACCTTCCGTTCCACCGCCGGCGGTAAGCGAAAGCTGCTGCATGCCTGGCCTGCCACCCGCGGCGGCGGCCATCTGTTGCGCGATCTGCTGGCGCTGCTGCTGTTGCGCCTGTTGTTCCGCCCGAGAGAGCAGCATCATGGCCAAGTCGGCTTTGCCGCTGCGGTTCTGTTCGTTGAGAATGATTTCCTGCGTCACCGGAGCGAAGGCGGAAAACTCCGCCCGCACCACATAGCGGCCTTTGCTGCCAACTGTGATTTTGAAACTGCCGTCTGTTTCCGTGGACGTGATGTACTTCTTTCCCGTAAGGGTGTTGGCGGCTGTGACCGTCACGCCGGGTAATGGCACGTTGCCGGACTTGACCACGCCTTTGATTTCGCCAAAGGCAGCAGTAACGCTGGCCGGGGTGCTGGGATTATTCACGACCTGCGGCGCAGGCGCTGGAGTGGGAGCCTGACTTGATGTTGGTGGATTCGGACTTTGCGCCGTGACCAGGGCCGCTGGCGCGAACAGCACCAGCATCGTCGCGATCTTCTTAAGCAACTTCTTGCTGTGGACGCGCATGCTCGTGTTCTATTACTTTGGCGGTGGAGGTGTTGACGGCTTTTCTGCCGGCGGATTCTGCGGTGGATTCTCCGGACCGGCGGTCATGATCCGCAGCTGGCCGCGGCCCACGATCAACTCCTTGGGAACAAAGACGCCGTTTTTCAGCTCGCCCTGGCCGCGCACGAAGTCACCCGGCTTGATGTCCGGCAGCGTGATGCTTTCATTGCCTTTCTTGAACGAAGTGTTTTCGTCCACTTCAATGTCCTGATTTTGTCCGTCAGGGCGAGCGATGGTCAGCTTAGTTTCGTTGATGGCCTTCACTTCGCCGGCAATAAACTTCTTGCCCAGGTCTTCACGATTGAAGCCTCCTGGCCCGCGGCCCCCGCCGGGTCCGCCGCCTTGCTCAAAGCGCTGCACCATCTGTGGATTCACCACGCCCACCATTGCAGCTTCCATCACGTTGCCGTTCAAATTGCCGCGCGCGAAAACCACATCATCAGATTTGATTTCTTCGAGCTTCACCGGCTGGCGCTCTTTTGTCAGGCGCGTGTTCTCGCTGATTTTCACCGTCACGGGGTCTCCACCCATCAGCGGCGCCAGCACCAGCGAATCCTTGCTCACAGAAGTCACCTTGCCGAACACGTTATCGCCCGGCGGAAGATTGCGGCGCTCCTGGGGCTGCGCCCAAGCAGAAAGCGCAACCAAAGCGATCCATATTCCCAGCAGCAGAAGTTTTTTCATCCCAGGCTCCCTTAAGCAAGAAAGAAGATTGCTACGCAGAAAGCTTCCTTCTAAGACGAACACCACAGGAAAAGGTGAGTTGCGCCCGAGCCTTTCTGCTCAGGCAAGTGTAAGAGCTCTGCTTGGCCGGGGTCTGTTAAGAACGATTAAGGGTGGGGGCGGGCTGAAGCTAGAGAGTCGGTGGTGTCAGAGACACACACGAGTCAACGCAGCACATTCGTCGGAATAGTAAGTGACTCGCAGCCGCTGTTTTTCATTTGCATGTCTCGTGTCCTTCCGCACGCTCGCATTGCACTACAGAAGCGCCGCAAGGCGCGATTGAAAATAGCCCGGAAGGAACTGCCGGGTTAGCGAGGAGGGAATTCCGAGTCCCGGCAGGGACGGCTGGAATCAATCTCCGTCGCTCACCCGTGCCGTTTCGGCACAGACGTGAGCGGTCCTACGGCTTTTTCATTTCCGGATCAGTGTCAGCCGGCGACGAACTCGACGCTTCAGTCACGGTGACTCGAGCGTTCGCCGTGCCCATCAAGCCGGTGCGATCATCGCGCACACCCAGACGCAGAAAGTAGTTGCCGGCGGGAAGATCGATGGTCTGCTGGCAGGGAAAGCCGTTGTGCATCACTTTCGTGAACGTGTCGGGCTTGAGTGACGCGTTGATGGTGCTGGCCTCCGTCTTGATGAACTTTCCTTTATCCGTATAGGCCTGCACCACGCAATCAACCACGGCATGCTGCAGACCGTCACTCTCGGAATCAAAAGCAATCGCCTGGGGATCCAGCGCAAAATTTACCAGGACTTTGTTCCGCGTCTTGTCAGAAGGCGGGACGACTCCGGCATGGAACTTCAGTGCGGTTGAAATCGGGGAATCCAGATTCAGGGCGTCACCAAATAACTTGGCTTGCTGCCGCTTGTTCTGTTCTACGAATATCTTCGGATCCACCGCGTAGTAGCCTAGACGGTGCCGCAACTTGATCCCCGGACGGTCGACACTCACGTGGATCTTGCGGAATTTCCCGTTCCAGGTTTTGTTGGTTGGGTAATAAGCCAGCGTGTAGTAGGTCGACCCATCTTCTATGCTGCGGCGAATGGCGCCGTCAATGTCGTTGCGGTTATAGAAGGCCTTTCCACCGGTGCGATCGGCCATGTCCTGCATGGTACCGTGCACCGCCTGCAACTGGGCCGACTCATTACTCATGGCAGTTGCTATGCGGCCTGGATTGCGTCCCATGGACCGGCCGAACTGGTCGCGACCGCTGTTGGAAGCGTCAAAGACCGATGACGTAACCAACCCTCGGGCATCGATCGGATAGATGGCGATCTGCGCATCGGTCAGCGAATCGGCGGCTGCGGCAACCTCCAGGCCATAATTCCGCGTGCCGGCAAAAACGTCGCCGGTAAGTTCCGTGTTGGGATCGATGTTGATGGGGAAAGCCTCTGAAACCCAAATCAGATTCTTGCGCCCAGGATAGCCGGACAGCGCACGCGCGATAGACGTCAGCGCGGCAAGAGTATAGGTAACGCGAAGGTCGGTCTGGAATGAAGTGCGCTCTTGTTCAAAGCGCATCATGGACTGCAACATCTGGTCGGGAATCTGGCCCGAGTCGGCCAACCCCGGGGGCAGAAGCTCAGTGGCGGGGCCGCCGGCTGGCTGATCCAGCAGCGCCGAGACATGGCCCTTCAGCTTCTTGACCACTTCCTTCAGCACTTCAGGATCGCTGGTGAAATCCTGCACTAGAGTCAGCTTGCTGCCCAGCGTGTAGATGGCGACCGGCTGGCCTTCCGGCATTTTTTCCAGATAGCGGATCATTTGCTGGCGCATGTACGCCTGATGCGGCAGCGTGGTGTTCAGCCCGTCGAGGAGCACAACATTAAGAGCGCTGTTGGTGCTGTAACGCGGAACATTGGTGTAGACGTTGGGAGGCAGGTTGAAAGCCGGCGGCGCAGCCGCTCCGGCAGCGCGCACGGCCGGCCGCTGGAAACTGAACACGCGTATCTGTTGTTCAGCCCCGTCTTCGACAACGGTGAAATCCGCCCGCTCAAGATCGGTGATGGCGTTGCCCTTCTTGTCGATCGCCACAACGTCCAAAACCACCAACCGCGTGGTCGCCTTCAGGACCGTGGCCGGCTCGTATACCGTGGTTGTCGTTAGGGCATTTGTCGTCGCCGGCGCAGGCGGGTTTTTTTGTGCCTCTTGCGTGGTCGAAGATGCCGCCTGTCCTGCGGGAGCTTGCCCGTCTTGCGGCTGGACTGGTGAGCAAAGTGCAAGCCCAATTGCGACTATCAACCAGGTATTAGTGCGCATCGTTACAGAGCTCCTGCTCTTGTGGATAGTAGCAGGTTTGGCGGGCCTTGCAACTTCATCTTTACCTTTATGAAACTTCAACTAACACTTTAACTACTAATGAAGTCCTGAAAACCTCCGCAAGACAACCGGCACTGCCTCGCGTTACAATTCTCCCGCTTCACAATCGCTCAAATTCCTGTTCGCTCATGGAGGCGCCTGTGGACGACCTGCCTGAAAAGAAAAAGCCCAACAAACCTCGAAAAGCCCAATCCAGCTCCGGCGTGTCGCGCCGTGATTTTTTGAAGATCTCAGGCGTCACTGCGGCGGCGCCGCTGGTAGCCCAAGCCTCGGCCCTGGCGCTCGCGGAAGCCGAAGTGGCGGCGCAGGGCCCGGGTAAAGTGCCGGTCACGCTGAACGTCAACGGCAAGAAGCTCAGCGCGCAAGTGGAACCCCGAGTCACTCTCCTGGATGCGCTGCGCGACCAGTTTGAGCTGACCGGCGCCAAGCGCGTATGCGACCGCGGCACCTGCGGCGCCTGCACCGTGCTGCTTGACGACAAAGTCGTCTATTCGTGCTCGCAGCTGGCCATTGACGTCCAGGGCCGTGAGATCACCACAGTGGAAGGTTTGGGTGAGCCCGGGAAACTCCATCCCGTGCAGCAGGCCTTCGTGGACAACGACGCCCAACAGTGCGGTTTCTGCACGCCGGGCTTCGTCGTCGCTACCAAAGCGTTTCTTGACCAGCATCCCCATCCCACCCCGGAACAGATCAAGCACGGGCTGGGCGGAAACTTCTGCCGCTGCGGTACCTACGCCGGGATTCGCGCTGCCGTGGTGCAGGCGGCGAAGAAAGGAGCATGACCAATGGCCGACGAGAAATCAAAATACACATGGCCTGCGGCCGAACAGCGCACCTTGATTGGCAAGCGCATGTCGCGCGTAGACGGTCCGGACAAAGTTTCCGGCCGCGCCAAATACACCTATGATGTGCACCGTCCAGGCATGCTCTACGGCAAAGTGGTGCGTTGCCCTTATCCCCACGCCAAAGTGGTGAGCGTTGATATTTCGGCGGCGGAAAAAATGCCGGGCGTGAAAGCTGTGCACATCATTCAGGATGTGGGAAGCGAAATCAACTGGGCGGGCGACGACATTGTTGTGGTCGCCGCCGTGGACGAGCCGAGCGCAGCCGATGCCGCCCGCGCGGTTAAGGTCGAATACGAACCACTGCCGTTCTTCGTGGATGACTCTTCGCAGCCGAAAAACGTTGCCCCAAACACCGCCCCGTTGAGCCAAGGCGATCTGCAGGGGATGTTCGCCAACCAGATGCCAGAGGCCCAGATCCTCGATCGCATCAGGAAGCGCGGCATCAGCTTTGAGGTCAACGAGGGCATGGTTACGCTAATGCGGCAGAACCGGGTCAGCGAAGAGATCATCAAGACGCTGCAGGCTTCTCCGGTGAAGCCGCCGGAAAAAGGCACCTCGCCCTATCGAAAAGAAGACGAGCGTGTGGAAGGCGATCCCGACGCGGCCTTCAAAGATGCGGAAGTTGTTTCGGAAGGCGTCTATGGTTGCCCGGTGATTACCCACTGCTGCATGGAAAGCCATGGCTCCATCGCCGAGTGGACTGATAACGACCATCTCTTTACTCACATCTCGACCCAGAACGTCTCGGGTCTCGCCGGACAATTTGCCCAAGGGCTGAAGATTCCCGCTGCCAATGTGCACGTTCACCAGGATCACGTGGGTGGAGGCTTCGGGAGTAAATTCGGCGCCGACCGCTGGGGCCTCTACACCGCGCAGGTCTCAAAGAAAGCCGGCGGCAAACCGGTGCGCTACATGCTGGAGCGCGACCCCGAACTGACCCTGGCCGGAGCCCGCCCTTCAGCGTTCGCCAAGGTTCGCATCGCGGCCAAGAAAGATGGCACGCTGGTCGGCTGGGAATCAGAATCATGGGGCACGGGAGGTCCCAGCGGCGGCGGCGCGCCACCCATGCCTTACGTAGTGAGAATTCCCAACACGCGCCGGAACCACGTGGCTGTGCTCACCAACACCGGCCCGGCTCGCGCCTGGCGTGCCCCCAACCATCCTCAAGGATGCTTGATCACCATGAGCGCCATCGAGGACATGGCGGCCAAGCTGAACATGGATCCCTTGGATCTCATGCTCAAGAACATCAAGCTTACGGCGCCGCCTGACAACCAGTTTAACCGGGATGAAACGTACCGCGACGAGCTGCTGATCGGCGCGGATCTCATTGCCTGGAAGAAAAATTGGCATCCGCGGGGCCAGGGCGGTTCAGGGCCGGTCAAGCGCGGTCTGGGACTGGCGCTGCAAACCTGGGGCGGCCGCGGCCATGACAGCACCTGCGCGATTTCCATCCAGCCCGATGGTTCGGTGGAGATCAAAATGGGGACGCAGGACCTGGGAACCGGAACGCGCACCTGCATTCTGCAGGTTGCCGGGGACACGCTGGGGTTGCCGATCGAAGCGATCAACCTCAAGATCGGCGACAACCAGTATCCGAATTCCGGCGGCTCCGGCGGCAGCACGACTATCGGCGGCGTAACTACTTCCACGCGGCGGGCCACGGTGGATGCGCGTGAGCAACTCTTCCAAAAAGTTGCCGGCGCGCTCCAGGCCCAGCCCGACGATCTGGAAGCAGTGAACGGAAGTATCCGCGTGAAGTCTGCTTCTTCGCGCAGCCTGAGCTGGAAAGAGGCCTGCGCCCGCTTGGGTTCGCAGCCGATTGAAATTACCGACAAAAATCTCCGGCCTGAGCCGCTGAACTCGAGCGGAGTCGGCGGCGCGGTGATGGCAGATGTTTCTGTGGACGTGGAAACCGGCGTGGTCAAGATGAACAAGATAGTCTGCGTGCAGGATTGCGGACTCATCATCAATCCCAAAACCGCGGAGAGCCAGGTGTACGGCGCCATGATCATGGGCGTGGCCTCTACGCTCTACGAAGAAAAAGTCACGGACCCGACTACCGGGCGCATGCTCAACCCCAACATGGATTTCTACCGGCTGGCCGGCATCGGCGACATCGGCGAGCTGGTGGTACACATGATGACCGGCAAAGGCTACGACGAGCGTGGCCCCATCGGCCTGGGCGAACCGCCCACTGTGGGACCGATGGCCGCGATTTCCAACGCCGTAGCCAACGCTATCGGCGTGCGCGTTCCGTTCATGCCTATTACGCCCGACCGCGTGGTCGCGGCCCTGAGTCAGGCAGCAGGAGGCAGCCATGCGAGCATTTAGTTACGTTTCCCCGGCGAAGAAAGAAGAAGTTGTCGGCCTGCTGGGCAAGAGCTGGGGCGAGGTTGAAATCCTGGCGGGCGGCAGCGATTTGTTGTCCTTGATGAAGGACGACATTGTCACGCCCAAAACCCTGGTGAACATCAAGCAAGTGCCCGGCCTGCACGCTATCAGCAATGAAGCCGGGGGCATGCGCCTGGGCGCGCTGGTCACCCTGGATCAGATCAGCTCGGCGGCGCCGGTACAAAAACAATATCCCGCACTGGCCGCAGCCGCCGGCGATGCCGCCAGCCCGCAGATCCGCAACGTGGCCACGCTGGGCGGGAATCTGTGCCAGCGTCCGCGGTGCTGGTACTTCCGCACCGGCCACGGCATGCTGGCGCAAAGCAAAGACGGCAAATCTCTGGTCCTTCAGGGTGACAACCGCTACCATGCAATCCTCGGCAACGACGGCCCGGCCTATTTCGTTAGTCCCTCCACCGTGGCCCCCGTGCTGATCGCTTACGGCGCGCGCGTCGAAATCTTCGGGCCGCAAGGCGCGCGGCAATTGCCGCTCGAGAAGTTTTTTGTCATTCCCAAGAGCGGGCAGGAGCGCGAGCACGATCTGAAACCGAACGAGATGGTTACCGGAGTGCTGCTTCCTGCGCCGGCCCGCGGTCTTCGCGCCGGCGCGTACGAAGTTCGGCAGAAAGAAGCTTTCGACTGGCCCTACGCCACAGCCGCGGTTGCGCTGGTGATGAACGGCAGCACCGTAGAAAGCGCGCGCGTAGTGCTGGGACACGTAGCACCCGTACCGTGGGTTTCCGCGGAAGCAGCCCAGGCGTTAACTGGCAAGGCCGTTACTCAAGCCACGGCTGATCAGGCGGCGCAGGCCGCTGTGGCCAAAGCCAAAAGCCTGGGACGCAACCAGCAAAAAATCCAACTCGCGCGCGTCGCCGCCAAAAGAGCCATCCTTGCCGCAGCCGGAGGTGCAGCATGAGCGAAATATCTGATCGTTTTAACACCGAGCGCCAGGGCTTGTGCTCAGCCTTGCACTGGAAGCGGCAGTACATCTGGTCTGACCAGGACCCAAGCGTGCCGCCGTCCAATGACGGCTTGTTCTGGTGCGGTCTAACGCAGACCTGCATCGGGCCCGACGGCAAGGTCGCCGAGCCTGGAAATTGCTGCTCGTCGGAGCGTGGATGCCACTGCGGGGCGAGCAAGTAGGAATCGCCGACATCGCCGAGAGCGCGCATCATCGACGTCATCGGAAGCCAGTCCGTGCAAAAGCAGGCGGGCGACTGCAAAACCCTACCGCAGATTTGCGCAGATGAACGCGGACTGATGCAGTGGTCGGCCAGTCACTGCAGTATCAGGGCTTAAACCAAATCCGCTTTGTACACGTCATTAAGGCCGTACCTTTAGCCCCTGCAAGTATCAGGGCACGGCTTTAGCCGTGCCGCTCAAGTGCGATAAACATCCGGCTTCAGCCGCTGCGTTTTTCCGGCGATCTGGTGTTTGGTATCTCCAATGACGGCGATGTCGGCGATGACGTGCGATGTCGGCGATTTCAGATGCTGCTGGCCTTCTTCCGCCGGGCGTCCTACAATAGTGCCAACAGGAGATTCCCATGCGCAACACTCTTGTGCTGACAGTCCTTTGCCTTCTGGCGACATCGGCTTTCGCCGCCTCGCCGCCTCAAATCCGCGGACAATATCTCGAAACCCGCAGCGCTGACGTTTACGTGGGCCAGTGCTTTGCCAACGGCGAGGTCAACCTCACCGGCTCAGAAGCCATCGTGGCCTGGCACATCCAGGAAGGGAAGTGGGACGGCGTTTCTCTCGCTGGGCTTACTGTGGTCGGTGCCATCAAAGCGCAAGCTACGCTGGGCGATCCTTACGCCAAGCCGTATCCGGCGAAGTCCGTTCTCGTCGTTGACCGGCAAGCCACGCCGCAACAGCGCCAGGCGCTGATCAACTTTGCCCAGGAGATGGGCGGCCCGCTGCTCCGTAACGTGGTCCACGTGGTGGACGCGCCCATTGACATGGAAGTGTTGCGCGATCATTCGGCACGAGCGCGTCTCCAGGCTGGCGACTTTGTCACGGTTGAGACTCGCGCTATCGGTGACAAAGACCATCTATGCGGCAATGAGGACACCTACTATCCTCCGCTCACCGCCACTACCCATGCGATGCCCGCCGTGGCGATGACCGACGAGTATCGCGGCAAAGACCTGAATATTGTCTGGACGCTGCACAACAAGCGCAGCGCGTTTGTGGGGACGTTCGCGCGATAACACCTCACCACTGATGGCACTGATCTAACTGATTTACACAGATCAGTTCAAATCAGTGCGCTCACTTAGATCAGTGGTGAGAAGTTTCCGACCTCTTCAGCAACTCTTCCAGATAATTCCCCCAGATCGCCGGCCAGGTATGTGTGCCGTGGCCGCGGGTTTCGCTGGTGATGGGCAGCAACACGAACTTGCCATTTTTCACACGCTTGATGTCTTGGTCGAGGATGCCAAGTTCCGGCGGGTTGATGGTGTCATCCGCCGAGTTCACGGCGGTGAGCGGCGCCGTGATCTTCTCGAGCTGCGGCTCGGGATTGTAGTTGCGCGAGGCATCAAAGTAATACAGCATGTCGTTGGCGTCCGTGGTTTTCATGCGCGCGGCGATGAAATTCTCCAGGTATTCGTCAGCCTTCTCGCGGGTCGGCTCCTCCTTCTGCATGCGCAGCGGCGCGCTGCCCATAAAGAGAAGAACCCCGAGCGCTGCTGCCAGCCCCTGTGGTTGCTGCTTGTACTCACCGTTGTTCCAGTCGGGCGAGTTTCGGATGCTGTCCAGGACCATGCGACGCATCATGCGGTTCCGTCCGGCGATCTCGATTGGCTGGCTGGCCAGGGGCATGGCTGCATCCATGAAGTCAGAATGCTGCTCAGACCACAGCCAGGTGTGCATGCCGCCCATCGAAGTCCCCAGGACCAGCCGCAGGTGGTCCACACCCAGACCCTGCGTCAGCAGGCGGTATTGCAACTCGATCATGTCGTCATACTCGTAGTGCGGGAAGCGCATGTGCAGGCCGTCGCTCGGCTTACTGGATCCGCCGTGACCCACATTGTCCGGCAGGATGATGAAGTACTTGCTTGCGTCCAACAGTTGGCCGGGGCCAAACAAGACGCCGGCGAAGTTCGGCGTGAGGAATTGACGGCCGGTCCCGCCGGTGCCGTGCAGGATCAGGACCGCATTGCGCACTTTGCCTTTGGCATCTTTTTGCGGCGCGCCCAGGGTGTAGTAATGCAGCTTGACCTCAGCCAGCTTTTCACCGGACTTGAACTGAAAATCTTTCACGACGAACACCCCGTCTTTGGGCGCAGGATAATCGGCCGCGCGGGCAGACAGGCAAGCAAGAGCGGCCATTAGCGTCAGTACAACAATGCGAGCTCTCATGAGGTTCTCCTCTGGGTGTGCGGGACGATTGTAAATTTTAAATTTCAAATTTTAAATTTCAAATTTCTCACAGCCACTTCGTGAACAAATTCCTTTCATCCTGGACAAAGCCGCACGCCCGGTACAACGCTTGCGCGGCCTCATTCTCGCGGCCCACCTCCAGGCGCAGCGTTTTCACGCCGGCCTGTTTGCACATGGTCTCCGCAAACGCAATAACTGCTTGGCCCAGATGCCGCCCGCGAAACTGCTCACGGACGTAAAGTTCATCAAGCAACGCAAACTTGCCGTGGAATTCCAGGCTGAAGCAAAAGGTAAGCACAAAATAGCCGGCCAGCTCAGCGCCGTGGTAGATGAAACAAGCTTGGCCCAGTGACGGGTGGGCCAGAAGCTTCTTGAGTCCGCTGCGCCCCACCTCCTCGTCGAAGCGCAAACGCTGGCCGGAGTAAAACTCGCTCATCAAGGCGAGAAAAACCGGAATCTCGTGTTCAGAAAGAAGCTGAAAGAGAGCGTTCATCACATTCGTTTGCAGGCTGTGGTTTCGAAAAAATGCTAACACTTCGCGTTCCCCAGCGTCTTAGATAGTGAGCTTCAACCCCAGCTCGCTGGGGACCCCTGGGCTTGTGAGGCGGCCATGAGCCATGGAATTACTCTCTTTCTGTCACTTGCGCTCCTTTGCTGGAGCGGGCCGCCACCCACGCCGCTGGCGCCTGCCAATATTACTTCTGTAGGCATCATCAGCAGCCGCTTCGAGCCTGGAACCCCTCTGATTGTGACCGGCCGGGTGTTCGCTCCTGACGGCGTTACCCCAGCGCCCAACGTCATCGTCTATGCCTACCAGACCGACGCTGCCGGCCAGTACCACAACGAT
>DATFXI010000249.1:0-12765 GCA_035316085.1 Candidatus Angelobacter sp. | reverse complement strand
TTTGAGCCGTATCGTGAGCAATACACGCCAGCCGCCTACATGGACACTGTGCTCACACACCACTCCTTGCTGCAGAGGTTTTCGACAATGTGTTTGCTTGTTGCTACGGCCGCAGGCCAGCTTGTCGGCACAGTCGGTTGCCAGGCCGTCGGCAAGGGCGAAGGGCACCTGCGCGGCATGGCTGTGTTGCCTGATTGGCAAGCCAAGGGCGTCGCACTGAGATTACTGCAAGCCGCCGAGACGGAACTTCGCCGCAACCACTGCCGACGGGTCACTCTAGATACAACAGAACCCTTGCAGCGCGCCATCCGCTTCTACAGCAAGCATGGATTTTCGTCGTCCGGCCGGGTCACAGATTTCTTTGGGATGCGTCTGTACGAATACGTCAAGCTGCTGTGACTGCCCGGACCGACAGTCCGGCATGTTTCCCTAGCGCAGCTTTAGCGGAAAATCTCTTGTAGCTTTGCTTTGAGCCACTCCCAGCCGGATGGCTGGCGGCGCGGCGCCGGCGGCACGTACCAGTTCTTGAGGGCGTCAACGCGGCGGAAATCGCTGGGCACTTCAAACAAACTTGCATCCAGTGCGCCCTCGTGAAGCTCCATCACTTCCGAGCCCCAGGTGGAGGCTACCAGCCGCGAGCCACCATCAGGCTCCGGCACTTCGCTCTTGGTAGTGGTCGTGGTCTTGAGCGGAAAACCGGGATCCACGCCACGGCGATGCACGTCAATACGGTCCGCCTTGCCAGCACAGTTGCCGCTGGCATTCACAGCCACCAGGGTGGCTACCACAACGCCATTCCCGGGCTTCTTGGTGCGGCGCCATTCCGGCATCACGGTCTCGTCAATGTACCAGCCGTCGGTCTCGCTCTCGGAACTGCGTGAGCACGCACCCGGGGTAGCGATGCGCTTGTCACGCGTAATGATGTGGCGGGCCATGTGGCCGAACATTTCCTGGCGTTCGCCGGTATCGATGCTCTCAATCCAGATTTGCAAGGTGCCGCCTGAGTAGGGGGTTGGCTGGCGCTTTACGCCTTGGGCCATTCCCTGCGAATCGGTTTCAAAAGTGATGTATTCGCGGGCTTGCAGGTCCATCAGGAACACGCGGTCGGTCCCGCCGTGCTGGACGATGGTGGCCATGGGCGGGCCGGTGCGGTCGCCAATGTGGGTTTGCCACTCGCTCCGCAGACGGTTTGCTGTGAGGTATTCGGTCTTGGTGTCAGAGGTTGCACCGCTGACTTGGCGCGTAACGATTTTGACCCCGTTGAGCGAGGGGTCGGGAGGCAGAAACGGAATCGAAGCCAGAAAAAGCAGCAATACCCTCATCTTGCGTCCCCCGCCGTCACGCGACGGCTATGGCGTCATATTGTACCCGCAAATCCAACGGCCACAACCAGCTTTTGTTGACCATGAGTGAAATCTAAGAGAAACCAAAGTATCAAGCCGCGAATTTCCCCTATTTTGATTCCGTCCAAGATCGGTTGGGGTGCCTCCTCCCCGGCGCCCGGCATCAGCGGGCGGTGAGTTTCTTGAGGACTTGGGTTAATGCGTCCATGGCCAGGTGCGTGGCGTGGACCGAAGCGTTGGGCAATCCACCGAGCGCTGCGAGCAGCTGCTCGCGCTGCAAGGCCTGGGCCTCAGTCACGGGCTTGCCCTGGATCATCTCTGTCAGGCACGATCCGGCAGCGATCGCGGCTACACAGCCGCGGGTACGAAAGCGCACATCGCCAATCCTGCTGCCCGAGAGCTTCACGGCCAGGGTCATGACGTCGCCGCAGACGGGATGCTCCAGCCGCACCTCGGCGTCAGCGCCGGGCAGGTCACCCACGTTGCGCGGATGCTCAAAATGATCGAGGACAGCTTTCGAGTAGCTCACGGCGTCATTCTAAATCGCCGCCATCGCGCGTGATCGCCGTCATCGCACGAAATCGGATAGCACCAAACAGAGATGGCGTTTCTACGCAACTTAGAACCAGAACCGGTAGGTAAGTTCGCGATCACGGCGATGTCGGCGATGACGCGCGATCCCGGCGATCCCCATCGCTATAATCCAGACATGCCTGAAGCTCGGATCCCGCAGCGCGTGGTTTCGCTCCAGCCCAGCGTCACCGTCACGTTGCGTGACCTCGGCCTGCTGGACCGGGTAGCGGCCTGCACCAAGTATTGTCTGGATGTTTGTCCGGAACTGAAGAATCGTGGTTGCAACATCGTCGAAGACTCCTGGTCGGCGAAGGCCGAAGAGATCCTGTCAGCGCGGCCAGACCTGGTGATCGCCTCGGTACCGTACCGCGTGGAATCGCTGGCTGAGATCATGAAGTGCGGCGTGTCCTGCCTGTGTCTCTCTCCGAAATGTCTGGCCGACGTGTATCAGGACATGCTGCACATCGCGCGGCTGATGGGGGAAGAGCTAGGCGGTCAGGCTCTGGTTGAGCGAATGCAGGAAGAAATTGCCTCGGTGCGGCAGAAGGCGAATGCCGAAGACAAGCCGCTGGTGTATTGCGAAGAATGGGGCAAACCACTAATTCTTTCGCAGGAGTGGGTGGCGGAGCTGGTCGAAGCTGCCGGTGGACGTTTCTTCGGCGAACCGGGAAAGCGAATCACGGATGAAGAAGTCGTGGCGGCCGATCCTGATGTCATCGTCGCCGCCTGGTGCGGCGCCGGCGATCGCGTGCCGCTTGAGAAGATCGTCGCCCGGCGCGGCTGGGACCGCACCAAGGCCGCCCGCAGCGGCCGCGTGTACTGCATCAACGACGAATTCCTCAATACGCCGGCGAGCACGCTGATTCCAGGATTGCATGCGCTGGCGGCGGCGGTGCATCCGGAGAGGTTTGCGGTTGGGAAAGGATTAAGACGCATCGCCGGCGTTTCAGTGAAATCCCGAGCGTAGCGAGGGATCCCTATCGCCACGACAGGTAAGGGTTGCGAAGCCAGGGACTGCGTCAACGAATCTGCGGCTATTGTTGTCCACCTACATCGATTGCCTGGACTCCATCGTTACAATAGGGATCCCTCTCCCGCTTCGCGGGATCGGGATCAATAACAACATGAAACAAGTCGTCGCCGCTCTCATCCTCCGCGAAAACAAAATCCTGATCTGCCAGCGCATGCCCGATCAGACTCTGCCGCTCAAGTGGGAGTTTCCGGGCGGTAAGATTGAGCCTGGCGAGGCTCAGGATGTTGCGCTGCGCCGCGAACTGGACGAAGAGCTGGGGATCCAAGCTACCATCGGCGCCAAAATCGCGACCATTGCCCACACTTACGGTAATGGCTCAGCCGTGGAGCTGCACTTCTTTGTGGTCACGAAGTTCGCGGGCGAAATCGAAAACCGGATCTTCCATGAGGTGCGCTGGGCTGAGAAGACGGACTTGCCGGCATATGACTTTCTGGAAGCGGATGTTGCTCTAGTACAAGAAATTGCCGCCGGCAAGATGCTCTGAATGCATCATGAGAAAACGAGCATCACGCTGAGCACGATCATCACGGCGGCGGTGCCCCACGCCACCCAGTTGAAGAATCTGGAGTTCACACGACGCCCCATCAAGCGGTGTTTGTTCACTAACAGCAGCATGAAAATGAGAACAAAAGGCAGGAGCACGCCGTTATAGACCTGGGACAACACGGGAATTTTGAGTAACGGAAAGCGGGGCCACAGAATGGCGGCAGCGCCCGCGCCCACGAGTACGGTGTAGAGCCAATAGAAAACGGGAGCCTCGCCGAATTTCTTATCCAGTCCAGACTCAAAGCCCAGTCCTTCGCAGACGGTATATGCCGTGGATAAAGGAAGAATCGAGGCCGCGAACAGTGACGCATTGAACAGGCCAGCCCCGAAGAGAAGTTTGGCGTAGTTTCCGGCCAAGGGGCCCAAGGCGCGGGCAGCATCCGCCGCAGTTTCAATCTCGTGCTGGCCGGACATATACAGCGTTGCCGCGCAGGCGATGATGATAAAGCCGGCCACGATGGGAGCAAAGATGGAACCCACCAGCACGTCCAAGCGAGTGGCCTTGTAGTCGCGCACGCTCACACCCTTCTCCACCACCGAAGCCTGAAGGTAAAACTGCATCCAGGGCGCGATGGTCGCGCCAATAATACCGGTTACCATGTAAACGTAATCATGGCTTCGCAACGCGGTACGCGTGGGCGGCTTCACTGTGCCCAGAATGGCCGCCATCCAGTCGGGGCGGGAGAGCACGCCGGCAATGATGTAAGAGATGTAGAAAAAACTTGCAACCAGGAAGATTTTCTCCACACTCTTATAGTTGCCCTTGACAACAATCAACCAGACCACTGCCGCGGCGATAGGCACGCTTATGTTCTTGGAAATGTGGAACAGTTCCATGGAACTGGCCACGCCGGCGAACTCAGCCATGATGTTGGTGAAGTTGGTGGCCACCAGTGCCAGCATCATCAGGAATGTCACACGCAAGCCGTACTCTTCGCGAATCAGGTCGCTCAAGCCTTTCCCAGTGACGGCTCCCATGCGAGCGCCCATTTCCTGAACCACGATCAGGGCCAGGGTCATGGGGATAATTGTCCAAAGGAGTTTGTAACCGAATTGCGCGCCTGCGGACGAGTAGGTGTAGATGCCGCCGGCATCGTTATCGACGTTGGCCGTAATAAACCCGGGGCCGATGACGGCAAGCAACAGCAGGATCCGGGTTTTCCAGTACTTGAGCCATCTCATCGGGCACGCGCATAACAGACTTCACTTCGAATTCGCAGAATAACTGAGAGCAGAAGAAAAGAACAACAACGAAATCACATTTTTCATAAAATGCCGGACGCACTGTCGGGCAACTTCTGTGCAACGCCGATTGGTTGGCCTTGTTAAAATCGCGGAACGTCTGGACCCGGACATGACCGCTCTGACTTTCGCCGTCGCGACTGCCGAAGACGCCGCCGAGATTGCCGCGCTTCGCAACGCCGCGGCGGAGCGTCTTACCCGGGACTACGGACCGGGACACTGGTCATATCTGGGCACCGAGAGAGGTGTGCTGAACGATCTGCGAAAGCCAAAGTTTTCGCGAATCTTACTGGCCCGTCGCGCCGGGAGGATCGTAGCCACTTTGCGGCTGGCTACCAAGAAACCATGGGCTATTGATACCGCATATTTCAGCCCGGTGAAGAGGCCGTTGTATTTGGTTGGCATGGCGGTGCACCCTGCCGCTCAACGCAAAGGGTTTGGACGCCGGATACTTCAGGAAGCGATACGCGCAGCCAAAGACTGGCCGGCTGACGCTATTCGGCTTGACGCCTACGATGCCGCCGCCGGCGCAGGGCCCTTCTACGCCAAATGTGGGTTTCGCGAGGTTGGCCGCGCCAGCTACCGCAATACGCCGCACATTTACTACGAAATGGTGCTCTGAGCACCCGTCTGAAGCCTTTGCAGGCCTATTTGTAGGTTAGGATCGCCGGGCTGTACGTGTGCCCAATCTTGCGGAGTGCGGTCGCGGCGAGGCCCAGAGGTCGCCGAGCCGCGCGCAGCAGGGGCATGGGAATCAGTGCCGAAGCGTTGCTCTTTCGCGGTTTGGAGCGCAGCGACAGGAGAACTAGATTCGATCGCGCAGCATGCTGATTACGTCGTCGGCGGTGACCACACCGGCCAAACAGCCATCATCGTCAATCACAGGAAGCGTCATCAGGTTGTACTTGTCGAACATCTCGGCCACGTCCTTGTCGCTGGTGTTGACCGTGCAGGAGATTACGTGCTCGGGCGCAAGCGTGGAGAGCCGCGTTTCGGCCGACGCCAGTACCAGCGAAACCAGGGGCACAGCGCCCGTGAGTTTCCCGCCGGCTTGTACCAGATAAATGGTATTGATCAACTCCACCTCGCCGGCGAACGCCCGCAGCTTCATGGTCGCCTCTGCGACAGTGGCGTGAGGCGGCACCGCGACATACTCCGTGGTCATGCGGCCAGCCGCGGTGTTTTCCTTAAAGGTAAGCAACTCGGCGACTTCCTGACGCTCCCCCGGCTCCATTCCCTCGAGAATTCCTTCTGACGTCTCCTGGGGCAAATCAGCAAGCAAGTCGGCGGCAGCGTCCGGCTCCATTTCCTCGACGATATGCGCAGCCTTGTCAGAATCGATCGACCGAATAAGTTCGACTTGCATCTTCGGTTCGATTTCCTCCAACGCGTCAGCCGCCACTTCGTCCGCTAGTGATTCGAAAACGGCCTCGCGTTCGGCTGGAGCCAAATCCTCCAAGATGTCGGCGATATCGGCGGGATGCAGCTTGGAGAGCCGCTCGTACTCGAGCTTCAGATGCACGCGGCGCGAAGGATCGGTTTCGATCAGATCCACGGCCTCCCAGGGAATTGCTTTTTCCGGCATCCGGCCGGCCAAAGCTTCAATCGCACGGCTTGGGGCCAGCCCTTTGAGCAGACGACGCACTGCGCCCCGCAAGCCGATATCCACCCGCCCAACTTTCAGCTTCAGGCTGCCGTTGACCGGCTCCGGGCACAGGTCCACATCGTTCACGCGGACCACTTTTCTCCCGGAAACATCGATGATTTGCTGGTCGAGCAGATCGCGTTCCAGCAGGAGCATCCCGCCCGAGCTGACCAGAGGAGACCAGTCTTCCCACTTGCCGTCTGCCCGCACTGATGTGGTGGCACGGACGGCCGAGCGCTCCACGGCGCGCACCGTCTTCAGCGGCAGCAGGCGGTCCCCCTCCGGCGTCTTGACCACCAGATCGGAGATGCGTGCAGGATCGTCCTGGGGAGAAATCGCCACTTCGCGCACATGTCCCGCCAGGTCGCCGGTGCCGTCATAGACTGGCGCGCCCAAAATGCTCGAGAGTGCGATTCGCTCCGCCATCTTCGGCTCTGATTGCAGAATACTCAATGTGATTTGCCGATGCCACACCATTTTTGGGTTTTCACAGCAAGAACCGGATGGCTACGTTGACTAGCAGGCGGTACAGTTGTCCTGCGGGGCAAGGCTGGCAGACAAAAAATCAGAATCTTTCCGCCCTCCCTGAGATTCTATTGTTGATAAGGAGAAGCCATTATGGCTATCCAAACTACCGACCTCCATCTTCTTCACGATCAACTGCTGCTCAGAAGAGAAAAACTGCAGGCCGCAGCCGCCCGTTCCAGAACGGCAAACCTGGTGCAACTGCTCGAGCAGGTGGATCGCGCCCTGGAAAAGGCCGAACACGGCCGTTTCGGCGAATGCGACGTGTGCCACGGCACCGTGGAAGGCGCTCGACTGATGGCCGATCCCCTGACTCAAGTTTGTCTGGACTGCCTCAAGCCCGAAGAGCAGCGAGCTCTGGAACAGGATCTGGCCTTGGCCGCGCGCATCCAGGCCGGTCTCTTGCCTCGTCCTGATCTGAACGCCGACGGCTGGCGCGTGGCCTACAACTACGAACCCGCCAGCCTGGTCAGCGGCGACTATTGTGACGTGGTCCAGCACGGCCGGCACCTTTACTTCATGGTGGGTGACGTTTCCGGCAAGGGCGTCGCTGCCTCTATGTTGATGGCCAATCTGCATGCCATGTTTCGCGTGCTGATTCCCAGCGGCCTGCCTCTGCCGCAACTGGTGGAACGCGCTAACCGCATTTTTTCTGACAGCACTCTGCCCACCCAATACGCAACGCTCGTGGTCGGCCGCGCCGGCCAGGGCGGCGATGTTGAGATCTGTAACGGAGGACATCTGCCGCCGCTGCACGTGAAGGCTATTGGAGTAACGGAGATCGGCTCTGCAGCCCTGCCAGTAGGCATGTTTCACGACCAGGAGTTCCTGAGCACCCACGTGAGTCTTTCCCCCGGCGACAGTCTGGTTGTCTACACCGACGGCTTTACGGAAGCCCAGGCCCGGGACGGTGCGGAATACGGCGTGCAACGGCTCGGCAAGGTCCTAGAAGGCCATCGCGGGGATGGTTCGCGCCAACTGGTAGACGCCTGCGTGAGCGACCTGGCGGCTTTTCGCAATGGTTCGCCGAAAGTTGACGATCAAACTTTGCTGGCGCTGAACTTCGCGCCGGTCCAGCACTAAGCAAGCCGAAACCGCGTGGTATGTCTTTGCGCTGCGGGAAAACTGTTCTCCGGCTATCCCTATTTCTGACCGTTCCTGGCGCATCTATAAGCTTAGGCCGGCAAGCGACCTGGCAGGGTTTGACAATTCCCCGGGTGACTAGGCAAACTACGGGTTCGCTCCTCCGGCTCTTTGCTAGCGCTGTTCGCAGCAGATCTCTGTGGACCGCCGAATGACAAATCGGGTTTCGTATGCACTGGACTCGACCTTGGACAGCGTGAACCACGCTGAAAGCAAGGCGTCAGAGGTCGCGGCCCGGGCCGGTTTCAGCGAAGACGAGCAGTACAACATCGCCATGGCGGTGCGCGAAGCGGCGGTGAATGCCGTGCTTCACGGCAACGCCCGCGATCCGCACAAAAAGTTCTTTGTAGCGTACGAAACTACGGGAGACGCGCTGGTAATTACCATCACCGACCAGGGTCCGGGTTTGGACCCAAGCAAGCTTCCCGATCCCTTGGCGCCGGAAAACTTGATGAAATGTTCGGGGCGCGGTATCTTCCTCATCCGCGCTTTTATGGACGAGGTCAGGTTCAGAAACGCGCGGCCAGGGACGGAAATCACATTGATCAAGCATGTCGGCCGTAAAACGGCGAACAAGGAGGAAACACAGTGACCATGAAGGCTAGCAACCGGCAGGTGAGCGGCATTACTGTTGTGGACTTGAGCGGCCGTATCACCCTGGGCGAAGGCAGCACCGTGCTGCGCGAGGCGGTGAAGGACCTCCTCGGCAAAGGACAGAGAAAAATCCTTTTGAATCTTGGCGATGTCACCTATATTGACAGCTCCGGCATTGGCGAGCTGGTCAGTGCCTTCACTTCGGTCCGTAACCAGGGCGGCGACCTGAAATTGCTCAATCTGACCAAGAAGGTCCACGACCTGCTGCAAATTACGAAGCTCTACACTGTTTTCGATGTTAAGGACGACGAACCGTCCGCGATCCAGGCGTTCAAATAGGTTGCCAGAATTGCCAAAATTTGAAGGCTGCCAGTAGGCTGCTCGTGAGACAAAATTCTGGCAATCTTTGGCAATTCCGGCGATTCTGGCAATTCGACTCATGCCCCGCATCTCCCGCCTCAAGCGCGAGCAGGTCTCTCCCGAAATCGGGGAGATCTATGACCATTTCATGAAAGCCCGCGGCAACATTCCCAACATGTTCCGCACGGTGGCCCACCGCCCGGAGATTCTGCGCACCATGATCGCCCACCTCCGCGCGGTGATGGAGACCGGCACAGTCCCCGCCAAGCTAAAAGAGCTACTCATTGTTCGCACCAGCCAGATCAACCGCTGCGAGTATTGACTGGCCTCGCATACCGTCTTGGCAAGACGGTTAGGCTGGAGCGAGGAGCAGCTCAAAGACCTGGCCAACTTCGAGCAGCGCACCGATTTCACCGATAAGGAAAAGGCCGCGCTGCGTCTCGCCGAACGCGTTACCCGCGACTCCCGCTCCGTGGACGAACAACTCTGGGCCGAAGTGCGCAAGCATTTTGACGAAGGTGAAGTCGTGGAATTGCTCAGCACCATCGGTCTGTTCAATTATTTCAACCGGTTTAATGACGCTCTGCTGATGGAGCCGACCAAATAAGACCGTCTGCCAGGAAGGAGGAAGGCACGTGTCCAAGATAGTTCGTCACGAAATTCGTGGGGAATTGGATCTTGGTTTGGTTGCTGGTTATCACCGGCGTTGGTATTCCCATCGCTCTGGTCTATTTGTTTTACAGCACTGTCCGCATCGAGACCGAAATGGACAATCCGGAAGAACTTATGAGCGAGTACCGAAAGGGTGAACTGGCAGCCAAGTAAAGCTCGCTATCTCTGGAGGACCGAAGCACAAGACTCATCACGGAGACGCTGAGGCGCCGAGAAACCCGGAATGGAGCCTTGAAAGATGCTGCCGTTTCCCCTTAGAAGCAGTTCCGCTAGGACGGCCGATAGTAGCCCGGCACGGGCTGAGCGTGCGTGAGGCATTCACGCCCGCGAGGCAAGTCCCGGGTACGCAGAACAAATCAACCCACTCCTTGCTGCCGCAGGGCCAGCGCGCAGCGAAAGCGGAGCGCAAGAGAAACCGAAAGAAAAAAGCTGCCTATACCTGTCATATCTAAACTGCATCGCCGTGAGTCGCGGTTGTGAACCGGATCACGGCGATGTCGTCACTTTTGTCGCTAATTGCTTACGCCGTTCTTCGTGGATGCAAGCTCAGGTCGCGTGTCTGAATCAGCAACGTGGAACGTTGCGTGGCGTCCAATTGAGGCAGCATGGTCACAATCTGGGCCATGAGGTCGTCATTCATTAGCTCGGCGATTTCGTCGTCCAGCGTGCGGCTGGTGCCGCGCAATAAGTCGGCTACCGAGACCTCCAGTGCTGTGGCCAGACGCTCCAGCGATGAGAGCGTCGGCACAGCCTTTTCGTTTTCGATCTTGGAGACGTAAGTGCGCGGTACGGCCATACGCAACGCCAACTGTCGCTGGCTGAATCCCGACTTCTGCCGGAACAGGCGTATGGCGGAGGCAATATGCAGATGCGAATGGCCTTCCCTGACCGGCTCAGGCGCGGGCGGCTCAACCAGGATTGGCTCTGGCGTTTCCTCATCGAGCGAGGCACGGCACTTCCTGCAAAGGTGGTTATTGGTCCGGAACTGGACGAGATGGCAGTGATCGCAGCGAACTACTTCCCGGGAATCTACCGGGGCTAGAGTTGTCGCCATTGAGTTTCTCGGAGCGGCCAGAGCGGGCTTGACTCCAAATTTTTTTCTCCGACATCAACAACTTGGGGTAGTGTCAATCATACGTTTACGGCTTGTCAACCTAAAAATGCACCATAAAAAGGGCATGATCCAGGACGAAACCGGAGAATAAAAGGAGAAAACAGGGTAAAAACCATGACCAACCGCCAAGCCGCCTGGGACCTGATGTGCGAATTTACCCAGTCAGAAAGTCTGCGCAAACACATGCTGGCGGTGGAAGCCTGCATGCGCTCCTACGCCCGCAAATTCGGAGAGGACGAAGAAAAATGGGCCATCACCGGGCTGCTTCACGACTTTGATTACGAAAAATATCCCACGCCCGCCGAACATCCGTTTGTCGGCAACAAGATTTTGGAGGAGCGCGGCTACTCCGAGGAGATTCGCCGCGCCATTCTCTCTCATGCCGAGTACAGCGGCGTGAAGCGCGAGAGCCGGATGGAAAAGACCCTCTTCGCGTGCGACGAGCTGGCTGGATTCATTACCGCCAGCGCGCTAGTGAAGCCCAAAAAATCACTGGCAGAGGTGGAAGCCAAGTCCGTGCGCAAAAAGATGAAAGACAAGGCTTTCGCCCGCAGCGTGAGCCGCGATGACATCGTCAATGGGGCCACGGAGCTGGGCGTGGATTTGGAAGAACACATCGCTTTCTGTGTCGAGGCGATGAAAACGATAGCGCCGGAACTGGGACTGGCCGGGAGGTGACGGAGTCCAACCAATCCCACCGCTGATTTCACTGATGACACTGATTTTCGCGAGGATCAGCCTAGTCAGATTTGATCAGGGGTGAGAATGAGCAACGAGGCCACCCGACCGAATCAGTTCCGCAACTTTAGCAAAGTCGCCAGCCAGCATACGGTCCTGCTCGATCTTTGGACTTACTTTGCGAATCGCAGCATGTGCCTTCTGGAGCAGTGGACTGGTCTGGAGCGGGGCCAGAAAGTCGATCGCTTGCGCAGCGGCACAGGCTTCGATCGCCAGGACATGCGTTGTATTGACGACTACTTTCTTCAACTTGATGGCGGCAGTCATACCCATGGAAACATAGTCTTCTTTATTGCCGGAGGTGGTGATGGAATCTGCCGACGCGGGATGGGCCAGCACTTTGTTCTCGCTGGCCAGCGCGGCGGCGACCACCTGAGGCATCATGAAGCCGGAGTTCATGCCGGCGTCCGCCGCCAAAAAAGGCGGAAGGCCTTCGTTGAGCGCGGGGTTCACCAGACGCTCGATGCGGCGTTCAGAAATTCCCGCCAGGGCGGTCAGCGCGATGGCTAGATAGTCGAGGGCAAAAGCCAGGGGCTGGCCGTGGAAGTTGCCGCCGGAGACGACGTCGCCTTCAGCGTCACCCGTGACAAAAACCAGCGGGTTGTCGACCGCCGAGTTCGTTTCAATCTCAAACGTCCGGCGGCAGAACTCCAGAGTATCCCGGACCGCGCCGTGGACCTGGGGAATGCAGCGCATGGAGTACGCGTCCTGGACGCGTCCGCAGTCTTTGTGCGATTCCCGAATTTGGCTTCCGGCCAGCAGGCGGCGCAGATTGGCGGCGACTCTGATCTGTCCAGGATGCGGTCTTGCAGCGTGGATGCGCTCGTCAAATGCGACGTCAGTCCCGTGGAGCGCGTCCAGCGTCATGGCGGCGAGCACGTCGGAGGAGGCGGCGAGGGTTTCCGCTTCCAGCAGCGCCAGCGTGCCCACCGCCAGCATGGCCTGTGTTCCGTTGATCAGCGAGATGGCTTCCTTGGCTTCCAGAACCAGCGGCTTCAATCCGGCGCGGCGCAGGGCTTCGCCACCGGGCATGCGAGCGTTCTCAAACACGGCTTCGCCCTCGCCGATCATGGCCAGTGCCAGGTGTGCGAGCGGTGCCAGATCGCCACTGGCGCCCACGCTGCCTTGCGAAGGCACCACCGGGTGCACGCCGCGGGTCAGCATTTCGCAGAGCAGGTCAATCACTTGCTCGCGGACCCCGGAGAGTCCCTTGGCCAGAGAATTCGCGCGCAACACC
>DATFXI010000248.1:0-2947 GCA_035316085.1 Candidatus Angelobacter sp. | reverse complement strand
GCAGATTAACCAGGCCTGATACTTCAGTAACCATGCCTTCACCCCATTTTTTTCGCTAGATTTAATAGGAATTCAGAATACAATTCCACAATTGCGCCTAGCGGTATGAGACTGCCACTTCCGTCACGGATCCCGATCGTCTATGTGATCCTCATCGTGCTCATCACGGTGGGCGTGGTTCCGCTCTACTTCTATGCTCAAAAAGTCGTAGAACTCACCCGCGAGAAGCTGGGACGCAACGAAAAGATCCTGCAAAACACCGTAACCGCAACCCTGGCGGAGGAGATCGCCCAGAGGGAAAAGGACATCCGCATTTCCCTGGCCAGCCTCACCTACTCTGTGCAAGTGACTACCGGAGAAGACCTTAGCGGCGCGCGCGTAAAGTCTTCGGAAGTCCAGTCGCTATTGCAAAATTACATCGCCAACCAGGATTCGGTGGTTTCCTACGCCCGGCTGGTCAACGCGGAGAACAGTTTCATGTCGGTCGGCACGATCGAGCCAGACGCGTTTCTGGAACGCGAATTGGACCGCGGCCTGGCTGCGGCCCGCGGCCTGCGCGAGTACAACGGAGAAGCTCTCTCCATCGGCTCCGGAAAACAGGTGCGCACGGTAATGGTCGTGGGCAAACCTGTGGTTAACCACAACAAGGTCTACCTGGGGTCGCTTGAGCTTGTGGTGGACATGAATTACCTCGCCAAGAAGCTCAAAGAAACTGTGGACCGCGAAGGCCTCGACGCGTTCGTAGTCGATCAGTCGGGCCGACTGGTATCAGCCCCTACGTCGCAGTACGCTACCGGCCAGGATATGAATTCCAATCCTCTGGTCAAAAGCTTTGTAGAGCAGGCAGCGAACGCCCGCATCTCAGTGACCAAAGAGTATTCGTTGCAGCAAGGCAAGAACCAGGCGGCCATGCTGGGTACCTATTCCCCAGTCCCTGGCCTTGCCTGGGCAGTGGTGGCGCAGAAGACGCAGGAAAAGGCTTATATCGACATCACCGATTTGCAGAGTGACGCCATCCGCTTCGCCATGATCGCCATCGCCTTCAGCGTTTTCATCAGCGTTTGGGCGGCGCGGCGCCTCACCGTTCCCTTGCACGTGCTCACGGAGTCCAGCCGGTTGATTGCCAGCGGCGATTTTTCCCAGCGCGTTGATTTGAAGAGCCGTACCGAGTTCGGCGAGCTGGCCGAGACCTTCAACACCATGACCAGCGAACTGGAGCGGTTCGTGGCCGACCTCAAGAAAGCCGCCGAGGAAAACCACACGCTGTTCCTCAGTTCCATCCAGATGCTGGCTGGCGCGGTTGACGAAAAGGATCCGTACACCCGCGGTCATTCCGACCGCGTCACGCGGTACTCCATCCTTATCGCCACGGAGATGGGCCTGCACAATGAAGAGATTGAGAGAATCCGGATTTCTGCGCAGCTCCACGACGTAGGCAAGATCGGCATTGAGGACCGCATCCTGAAGAAGCCTGGCGCGCTCACGCCGGAAGAATTTGAAATCATGAAGACCCACACCACCAAGGGTGCGGCGATTCTGCGTCCGGTAGAAATGCTGCGTGAAATGCTGCCCGGAATCGAGTTGCACCACGAGTCGCTCGACGGCCGCGGCTATCCCTACGGTCTGAAGGGCGACCAGATTCCCCTACTGCCGCGCGTGATCATGGTGGCCGACACTTTCGACGCCATGACCACAAACCGTCCTTATCAGGCGGCTATGGACCCCGAATACGTGATTCGCATCATCAATTCGCTCGCCGCCACCAAGTTCGATCCGGTCGTAGTGAAGGCTATGACCCGCGTTTTTGAGAGCGGCAAGCTGCGCATCCATCGTGCCGCTACCGTCAGCGGCGAAGAAGCCGCCCCAGCCGCCGTAGCCGGAGCAGCCGGCCCCAGTTAGTCTCCGCGACGCCCTGCGGTGCTTCCCGGTCTTTCCTCCCGATATAATCAAGAGTTCGCGGCACGCACGCGCGTTCAGCTTAGACAACGACAACATGATTCAGACTCTTTTCGGCCCGCCGGAGCCTACCTTCCTCGAAAAGATGAAGGAGGCAGCCACACGCACGCGCGAAAATCTGAGCGAACGGATTGACGAGATCACTGCCTTCACCAAGGTGATCGACCGCGACGCTCTGGATTATCTTGAGTCTGTGCTCATCAGCGCCGATCTGGGAGCCGCTACCACGCAAGAAATTCTGACGCGGCTGCGCGAAAAAGCTGACCGCAAGCAGATCAAAGACGTAGCCGAGCTGAAACGCCTGGTGCAGGAGCATATCCGTCAGATCCTGCTGAGCACTCCGTCGAAGGCGGGCAAAGCGCCGCCGGGTCAGCCGGAAGTGGTAATGGTGGTGGGCGTGAATGGTACCGGCAAGACCACCACGATCGGCAAGCTGGCGCATGCGCTGCGTAGTGAGGGCAAGACGGTACTTTTGTGTGCGGCAGACACTTTTCGCGCTGCCGCCATCGACCAACTGGAAATCTGGGGCTCGCGGACGGGCGTGGAAGTCATCAAAACCAAGCCCGGCGGCGATCCTTCAGCGGTCCTGTTTGACGCACTGAACGCCGCCAAGGCCCGCTCGACGGATAGCGTAATCGTGGACACTGCCGGCCGTCTGCACACCAAAAGCAGCCTGATGCAGGAGCTCGAAAAGATGAAGCGCACGGCGCAGCGCATCATTCCCGGCGCGCCGCACGAAGTCCTGCTGGTGATGGACGCCACCACCGGCCAAAACGGTTTGCAGCAGGCGCGGCAGTTCACCGAATCCGCCGGCGTCACCGGCATTGTGTTGACCAAGCTCGACGGCACCGCCAAAGGCGGCGTGGTGGTGGCTATCTCCCGCGAGCTGGGCTTGCCGGTGCGCTACGTCGGCGTGGGCGAAAAGGCCAGCGATCTACTTCCTTTTAGCGCTGACAATTTTGTGAAGTCCTTGTTCACGGCATGAACTTCA
>DATFXI010000247.1:0-24015 GCA_035316085.1 Candidatus Angelobacter sp. | reverse complement strand
AGATTCGCGTGAAGTAATGAACATTCGGCAGGCTTCGCAATACCTGGGGGTCAGTCCGGACACGCTCTACAAGTACGTGACGGAGGAGAAAATCCCCGCCTTCAAACTCGGGAACCGCTGGAAATTCAAGAAGACCATCCTCGACCAGTGGATGGAACAGAAGAGCACGATGAACATGAGCAGCGCCAAGAAGAGACCGCGGGCAGCGAAAGCGGCCGGCGCAAGGTAGCTTTCGGAATACGTGAGAGAAACTTAAGGAAACCAACAAGGTAGGACGGCATGTTTGGATCAAGCAAAACGATCGTTGGCTTGGACATCGGCTCCAGCAGCATCAAGGCGATTGAGTTGAAACGCTCCAAGGGCGAGATTCTGGTTTCGCACCTGGGAGTGGAACCCCTGGCGAGTGACATCGTGGTGGACTCCATGATTGTAGATTCGGGGAGCGTTTCCAGCGCCATCAGCAAGATTTTCGGCGAGCACAACATCAAGACCAAGAACGTAGCCACATCCGTGAGCGGGCATTCGGTCATCGTGAAGCCGATCAAAGTGCAACCGATGAGCGAAGCTGAGTTGGCGGAGGGCATTACTACAGAGGCCGCCCAGCACATTCCGTTCGACATTGCTGACGTGAACCTGGATTTTGAAATCCTGAACCCAGACAGTGTGGGTTCGCAAATGGACGTCCTGCTGGTTGCGGTGAAAAAAGACAAGATCCTGAACTATACCAACGTGCTGTCACTGGCCGGCAAAACGCCGTCGATAGTGGACATTGACGCTTTTGCTCTGCAGAACTGTTACGAGTACAACTACCAGCCTACCCATGATGCCACCGTGGCCCTGCTCAACCTGGGTGCCAGCGTGATGAACATCAACATTGTGAAAGGAACGACGCCGCTATTTACGCGCGACGTCAGTGTAGGCGGCAACCAGTACACCGATTCCTTGCAGAAGGAGCTCGACCTGAGTTTTGACGACGCCGAGGGCCTCAAGCTGGGCCGGCGTGTCGGCACAGTGAGCGAGGACGCCAAGCAGCCTATCCTGCAGCAGGTGACCGAAATCATCGTTCTGGAAATCCAGAAGACGTTCGACTTCTTCCGTGCGACAGCTTCCGGCGAGCACATCGAGCGTATTTACATTGCCGGCGGATCGTCCAAGGTCCCCGGTCTGGTGGAAGCGCTACGCCAGGAATTCTCGTTGCCGGTGGAAATCTTGAATCCGTTCCAGCGCATTATGCCGCCCATGGATTCAGGGGAAAGCCAAATCCTGGACCAGAACCCGGGACAACTGGCCGTGGCGGTGGGTTTGGCCCTGAGGAGTTTTGACGACCTATGATTCGCATCAATCTAAGTTCTCTCGCACCTCCGAAGACGAAACGCGGCAAGCGTGCCCCAGTCACAGTCTCCACTCCTGGGGAAGGCTCCAGCACCATGGTTCTGTCCCTGGTTTTCCTTCTCGTGTTGCTGGTGGCCATGGGCACTTGGACCTGGATGGTGAACGTCCAAGCTGACCGGCTGCAGAACGACTGGACGAACGTCATGAGGGAGAACCAGCGCCTGGCCGAGGTGAAAACGCAGTACGAGGCGAGCAAGCGGAAGGCTGATATGTATGAGCGCCGGGTCAAGGTGGTCGACGATTTGAAAGAAGCGCAGAAGGGTCCGGTCACCATGCTGAACTTGGTAGCGGATACCGTCAACAAGACGGATGCGGTGTGGCTTGAAACCATGACCACCGACGGCAGGACCTTGAACTTCACCGGCATGGCTCTCAGCGCGGATGCAGTGGCCGACCTGATGGCCAATTTGAGAAAGACCGGGCAGTTCAAGAGCGTGGAGATCAAAGAGACTTCCCAGGACGCGGGGGTCAAAGAAGTACAGGCATTCAAATTCGAGTTGATTTGTGAGATTGGTTTCTCGAGCAAGGTGCAAAGACAGGGGTAAGGGTCATCTGTCAGGGACGGATTGTATATGGCGAAATTCAATGAAATGTCGTTTGGTACGCGGCTGCTGATTCTGGCCTTTGTCGCATTGCTGGTTGGAGTGGGCTACTACTATGCCTATCTCAACACCAAGATCCAGGCGAACCAGGAACTCAGCAAAAAAATTGCCGATAAAAAGGCTGAGAACGAACGGCTTCAGGAATTCGTGCCGAAGTTGGCGCAGTTGAAGCGGGATATGGCGATTTTGGAGCAGCAGATCGAACGGGAGAAGAAAGTGGTCCCGGACGACAAGGACGCCGACCAGTTCATCCGCCTGTTGCACGACACGGCAGCCACTTCGGGAATCGAGATCCGGCGTTACACGGCGATGCCGGTGGCCAATCACGAGTTCTACACCGAGGTGCCGTTTGCCATTGACATTGACGGTCCGTATTACTCGGTGATGAATTTCTTCCAGCGTGTGAGCGAGCTGGAACGAATCGTGAACATCGACAACCTGCAAATGGCGAATCCGAAGAACCAAAGCGCGGCTAAGGTCAAAACGACGTATGCATGGGCTCCCGGGGAGACCGTGATCGCCAGCTGCACGGCGATAACTTTCTTCAGTCACGAGCCAGGAGCGCCAGCGCCGGCAACGGCGGCGCCGGCGGGGGCGAAACCAGGACAGCCCGCGCAACAGCCTGCGCAACAACCCACGCCCGCGAAGAAGGATGGTCTGTGAGGTACCAAGCAAAGGGAACCGCTATGAAGCTGATTCAAATTCTTGCGCTTGTAACCGCTATGGCGACCATGGCCACAGCGCAAAATTCCGGCGCCAGCAATGGGAAGGCGTCGCCAACGCCAACACCCACGCCCGCCAAGAGCGGAGCGTCCACAGCCAAGCCCACGCCTGCCACCGCGGCCGGAAACAAGCAGGCGACGGCGAGCAAGACGCCTGTGAACAACACCAAGGCGGCAACCCCTGCGGCATCGCCCGCCAAGACCTCGACTGCAGGACCGGTCGATGCCACGGCGACGAGCAAAACTCAATCCGCGCCGGGCAACGCTACGGCTGGGAAGAGCCAGGTGACCAGCAGTAAGGGCGGAACGACTTCTACTCCGGTGAAACCGCCGATAACCACTGGGACCTTGCCGGCACAAAGCAAGACGGGAACTGCGGCCAAGACAACCTCGGGCCCCGCTAACGCCAAGACTGGCCCGACTTCAGCCAAGGCGAGCCAGACGCCGGCTCCAGTGAAGACTGTCGCCAAGCCGACTCCAACCCCGGTTCAGGCCAAGATCGTGAGCACGAAGCCGGCAACGCCCGCGGCTCCCGCAAAGGGCACAACGGGTAAGCCCGGGGAAGTTGCTGCGGCGCCTGCCCCGGAAAAGAAACCAGCGCCGCGGCCCCCGATGGGCGCCCATGGCCGTCGAGATCCTTTTGTCAGCCCCATCCGCACGGTCAGTGCTTCGGGACCGGGCGCGAACTGCACGGGTGGCAAGCGCTGTCTTTCGATTCCGGAATTGGTTTTACAAGGGACGGTGCGGGATATCAGCGGCAAGATGATGGCCGTGGTGGTTACGAGCACGAAGCGCACTTATACGCTGCGCGAGAACGACCAGGTTTTCAACGGGACAGTGGAGAAGATCACCACCGACTCGGTTATTTTCCGCGAGTACGTCAAGGACGCAGTGGGACGCGAGATCCCGCGCGAAGTAGTGAAGAAGTTGGGGCCTGCATCCTAGATGCGTGCTGCGAAGTTGTAAGAAAAGGAAGTTGATGTTGCTGTTGGGCCGAACCCTGGGGTAGTCGTTGTCTGGAATTTTAAAAAGCTATAGACGAGCGGCTGCGCACGAATGGCAGACGCTTGCAGATGCCGGATACGCGCTGCGGAGAGTTTGTCGCCGCGTGGGGAGACAAAGAGATGAGGCTAAAGCAACTGCTAGGAACCATACTGTTGGCTGCGGCTGCGACCGCCGCGGCAACAGCTTCCGTTTCGCAACTGTCGGGCGTGCTGGTGAAAAACCAGGACAGCGCCGGCGTGGTGACTATTCTTGCGAGCGGAGCATTTACTCATACTGAGTATCGTCCAACCGATAACTTGATGCTGGTGGACCTGGCAGGGGTTTCGATTGCGCAACGGGATCCAGGCGTCCATACGGTTTACGCTCCGGGCGTGCGGTCGTACAGGATTGTCGGATACCGCTCGGCTACCGGCGCGGAAACCGCCCGGGTGGAGCTCAATCTCATGCCGGGCGCCAAGGTTGACGTCAGCGACGTGGCTGGCGGTGTCGAGCTGCGCATCACCGGCGCCGCGCCCGCCGTGCCCTCCAAGGAAACCATCTCCAGGGCCGCCGACGCTCGCAGTGGGAACGCTCCGCACAGCCAGATTCGAAATATTGCGGTGTCACACAGCCCGCAGGGCCTGGACGTTGAGATCACCGGCACCGGTCCCTTGACGGGCAAGACGATGAAGTTGACGGGACCGGACCGGCTGGTGCTCGACATTCCCAATACCGTGCTGGAAGGACGCCCGCGCGAAATCGCCGTGAACAGTAACGGCGTGAAGGCAGTCCGTGCCGCGCGTTATCAGGACGATCCTCCAGTGACCCGCGTAGTCGTGGACATGACCTCAGCCCGTTCGTTTGACTTGGCGCCCTCCGGCAACAAGCTGGTGCTGAAGTTGAACGATGTCCCCTCCGCAGCTCCAGTGCCGGCCTCCGCGCCGGTCTCGGCTTCCACGACGGCGGAGAAGACTAACGTGACGGAAAAGACTTCGGCGGCCGCGCCATCGCCAATCATGATCTCCGCGATTCCGTTGCCCGAGGAGAAGCAGCCGGCAAAGGCCCCAGAGAAAGTTGTGGAAGCGTCACTGTCGCGCGCGGATGTTGCGGCTTCGCGCTTTGCCCACGATGCCGTTACCATACCCAGCATCAACCAGCCTCCGTATGCATCCAGCTCCAGCCGGCCGGCTGCGGTTAACGCGGCCCTGGAGCACCAAGCCCAGGTAGTTCCCCCTGCGCAGACGGCAGTCAGCAACTGCACCAGTGGCCGCTATACGGGCGAGCCGATTGGTCTGAATTTCAAAGACCTGGATCTCAAAGACTTCTTCAAAGTGATTCAGGAAATCAGCGGTCTCAACGTGGTTCTGGATCCTGCAGTCAAGGGAACAGTGAGCATCTATTTGAACGACGTTCCCTGGGACCAGGCATTGGCGATCGTGCTTAATAACAACGGTCTTGAGTGCCAGCTGCAAGGCAACGTTCTACGCATCGCGACGCTGGAGACCTTGAAGGTTGAAGCCGAGCAACGCCGGGCCCAGCAAGAAGCACAGGCTCTGGCGGTGCCGAAAGTGACGATGACGCGGTATATGAGCTATGGCCAGGCCAGGGACTCAGTGGCCATCATCAAGAAGTTCCTTTCGGCTCGCGGCGACGTCGTGGCTGATCCCCGCAGCAATGCGCTCATCATCGAAGACATTCCCAGCACGCTGCCCAAAGTTGACGAGTTGATCCGCACCCTGGATCGCAAGACTCCGGAAGTCGAGGTGGAAGCCCGCGTGGTAGCTTCGACCCGCACTTTCGCCCGCGATATCGGCACGCAGTTCGCCTTTGGCTATGGCAACGGTAACAATGCCGTCGGTGGCGCGGTGCAACCCAGCCCGCTGAATGTGACTCTACCGCCTGGCGTTGTGCCTGCTTACTTCCTGGCGCCGGGCAGCACCACTTCGATTCCGTTGTTCTCGAACCTGGCCGCAACCGGGCCGACTAGCGGCATCGCGTTCAACAACACGACGTTTGGCTTCCGTCTCGACTTCATCCTTACCATGGCGGAAAGCCGCGGTCTGTTGAAGATTCTCTCCCGTCCGCACGTGGTCACGCAGAACAATATCCCGGCGCTGATCCGCCAGGGTACGCGCGTGCCCGTGGTAACGGCGGCGCAATTGGGCGGTCCACCCACGGTGCAATACATTGACGCTTTCCTGCGGCTGACCGTGACTCCACAGATCACCGCGGAGAACACCATCTTCCTGAATCTGGACGTGGAAAACACCGTACCGGACTTCAGCCGCGTCAGCGGTTCGCAGCTGAACCCCAGCTTGAATACACAACAGGCCACCACGTCAGTGCTGGTCACCGACGGCGGCACCGTGGTGATCGGTGGTGTCATCCAGACGCAGAACTCGCTGGCCATTTCGCAGGTCCCGCTGCTGGGCAGCATCCCGCTACTGGGCCATGCGTTTAAACACACCAACGTCAACACCTCAACTCAGGAACTGATCTTCTTCATCACTCCGAAGATCATCCAAACCTAAAGTCGGAATAGTGCACGCCCTCCGCCGCGGCGGAGGGCATTTTTTCATGGCTGACTTTTACTCTCTCATGGACTATGCCGCGCGGCAGCGGGTCGTGGCCGGCGGACTCGCCTCTTCCCGACTGGACGCTGTGCTGATCACGCACCTGCCCAACATCCGCTATCTCTGCGGTTTCAGCGGAACGGCTGGCTTGCTTGTGGTGCCCAGCTCCGGAAAGAGCGCGAAACCAACCTTCTACACGGACGGCCGCTATGCCCAGCAAGCAACGGACGAGGTTCAGGGCGTCAAAGTTGTCATTACCAAGAAGGCGGCCTTGATCGAAGCATGCGCCGCCATTTCCCGCTCCAGAATCAAGGTCCTGGGTTTTGAGGCGGCACACCTCACATACTCCGTCCACCAGCAAATAAACCAGGCACTACGCGGGAAGGTCCGCCTCAAAGCGGTTGATGGCCAGGTTGAGCTTCTGCGGCTCAACAAAGGTCCAGGGGAGATCGAGCAGATTCGCGCATCGGCGTTGGTGGCAGCCAGTTTGTTTCCGGCTGCTCTGGCGGCGATTCATCCCGGAGTCGCGGAAAACCTGGTCGCGGGGGAAATGGAGTTACAGGCCCGCCGCGCCGGAGCAGAAAAGATGTCGTTTGACACCATCGTGGCGGCGGGCGAGCGCTCAGCTCTGCCACATGGCCGGGCTTCCTCGCAACCTGTTCCTGGGAATGGATTTATAATCCTGGACTGGGGTGTTATACTCGCCGGTTACTGTTCTGATATGACCCGCACCGTGCATGTGGGGCCGGTTTCTGCGTCCCACCGCCGGATGTACGAAGCGGTACTGGCAGCCCAACTGGCGTCGATCGAAGCTGTGGGGCCAGGAGTTAGCGCCGGCGAAGTGGACCGGGCAGGGCGTGAATTGCTCAAAAAGGCAGGCTATGGAGCCTACTTTACCCATTCCACAGGCCACGGAGTGGGACTTGAAGTGCACGAAGCTCCCAGGCTGGCGAAAGGCCAAACGCAGAAGCTTACTCCCGGTATGGTCGTTACAATTGAGCCGGGCATCTACATTCCTGATGAAGGCGGCGTTCGAATCGAGGATATGGTACTAGTCACCGAATCCGGGCGGGAAGTTCTAACGCCTGCCACCAAGGATCTGATCACGCTGTAAGGCAGCCCTTAGCGCTTAGCTCTTGGCCTTTCGCCAGAGACATTGCTGGCATCGAGACAAGACTAATTGCTATAGGCTTATTGCTGATTCTTATGAACTAGAAAGAGCTGAAAGAGCTGATCGACTTCCTGATCGACCGGAACATCTCCGAGTTTGAGCTGGAGCGCGGCGACGTAAAGGTCCGGGTCAAACGCGGAACCGACGCGCAGGTTTCCGTGGTAGCGCATCCTGCCCAATTGTTGCCGGTTGCGGCGACTCCGGCGGTAGTTCCGGTGGCTGCAATCCCCGCGCCGGCCCCGCCCCCTGCCGCTCCGGAAGCGCCACCCGCCGCCGAGGAAGCGCTGCACGTTGTGAAATCGCCGATTGTGGGCACATTCTACGAAGCCCCGGCGCCGGGTGCGCCGCCTTTTGTGAAACCTGGCGACGAGGTTCAGGCCGGGCAAGTGTTGTGCATTATCGAAGCCATGAAGCTTATGAATGAAATTGAGTCTGACGTTGCCGGCGAAATCGTGAAGCGCTTGGCCGCCAATAACCAGCCTGTGGAATACGGGCAACCGCTGTTTGCCATAAGGCCGCGGAAGTAAGACGGTTCCGGAAGACAGCTACGCGAATCTTGGCAAAGAAGGTTCGCGGCAAGGCCCGGGGGCCGCCGAGCCGCGTGAGTCAGGAGCAGAAGAATGACTGCCGGAGCGAGACTCCATGGCGGTTTGGAGCGCAGCGACAGAAATAATGTTTAAAAAGATCCTGATTGCCAACCGGGGAGAGATTGCGCTGCGCGTGATCTGCGCGTGCAAAGAACTGGGCATCAAGACGGTTGCCGTCTACAGTGATGCCGATCGCAACTCCCTGCATGTACGCTTCGCCGACGAAGCCATTTGCATCGGTCCGCCGCGCTCATCGGAAAGCTACCTGAACATCCCCGCTGTGATCAGCGCCGCGGAAATTACCGGCGTGGAAGCCATCCATCCCGGTTATGGCCTGCTCAGCGAGAACGCCAATTTTGCCGAGGTCTGCGAAACCAGCCACATCAAATTCATCGGCCCGGCGCCGGGGGTGATCCGCCTGATGGGCGAAAAAGAGAAAGCCCGCCAGGCGATGAAGGCGGCCAACGTCCCCATTCTGCCTGGTTCCGATGGCGTGATCGCGAGCGCCGAAGAAGCCGTGGAGTGGGCCCGAAAGATCGGCTATCCCGTAATCGTGAAAGCCTCGGCCGGCGGCGGCGGGCGCGGCATGCGGATTATCCGTGCCGAAGAAGAAATCGAGAAGCTGTTTAACTCGGCTCAAGCCGAAGCCGCGGCGGCATTCGGCAACGGCAATCTGTACATGGAGAAGTTCATCGAAAGGCCGCGCCACATCGAGTTCCAGGTGCTGGGCGACGAGCACGGCAAAGTGATCAGCCTGGGCGAACGTGAATGCAGCATCCAGCGCCGCCACCAGAAATTGCTCGAGGAGTCGCCGTCGGTCAAGGTGACCGAGGAATTGCGCGAGACCATCGGCAAGAAGCTGGAAAGCTGTCTTTCCGAAATCGGTTATGCCAACGCCGGCACCGTCGAGTTCCTCATGGATGAGGACGGCAGCTTGCACTTTATCGAGATGAACACGCGAATTCAGGTAGAGCATCCGGTCACGGAGATGGTGACCAGCATTGACCTGGTGAAGTCGCAAATCCTGCTGGCGAAGGGACAGAAGATCGAGGAGATCATCCCCAAGATCAGACGTAAAGGCCAGCGCGGCCACGCTATCGAATGCCGCATTAACGCCGAGCATCCGGAGAAATTCACGCCGTCGGCGGGCAAGATCAGGGCGTTTAACGTTCCCGGGGGGCTGGGCGTGCGCGTGGACACAGCGGCTTATGCCGAAGGGGTGATCCCTCCCTATTACGATTCACTGATCGCCAAGCTCATCACCTTCGGCCGCGACCGCGAAGAAGCCATCATGCGCATGCACCGCGCTTTGGAGATGTTCATCGTGGAGGGCGTGCACACCACGATCCCGCTGCACCGGCGCATTCTGGAAGACGAAGATTTCAAAGCCGGGAACTTCGATACCAAGTTCATGGAGCGCCTGCTGGCCAAGATCCAGGAAGAGCGCTCGGGGGAGAAAACTCCCTTGTCTGCCTGAGACTCAAAGGGCGCCAAGCGTGGGTTGTTTTCCCTTCAAAGAGACTCGTTTTTCCGTTCAGGTTCGCAAGGGGCCTGCTGTTGGTCCATCGGGCGCGCCGGAGCGGCGCGCTTGCATGGCTTCTCGCCATTGCGCTCATCCATGGATTGGTTTTTGAACCACGCGACAAAATCGCGGTCCACTTCATCCATGCTCTTGCCAAGCTGTTCTTCCACGATCTGTTGAGCTGTGCGGTAATGATCGAGATCGGCGATCAGATCCTGTTTCCGGACGGCGAAATAGACGCCATGAAGCTTGTTCTTTCCTGCCAGATACCGCACAAAGACAGACGCCATGGCCTGAATGGCGGCGGCTTTTTGCAAGCCGGCGTAGTCCGTGGGAGAAAAGTCCGCCCAAGTCAGGCTCAAGAGTTCTCTCACGGTGGGGCGCAAGTTCCACCTGGTCCGCAAGACAGCATCGCGCCAGCCGGAGTGGAAGTTGAGATGGTCGTTCTCCGGAACCGACAACGCGACGGCGGAGGCGAGGCCTTCCTCCAGCCATGCTGGCGCATCACCAAAGTTCCCTTTGATCATAAGGTGTGTGAGTTCATGAGCAAGAGAGCCACACACTTCCGGGCTGCCTACGCCCGCCATACTGAGATCAGCGTAAACGGAATACGCGATTGTGCCGGGAGCAAGTCGAAGTCCATGGAGGCGGCCCGCGTAGCTGGGCACCATGTCATCCCATTGCGTGTTGTAAACGGTGATCAGATGCTGAGGGACAACCATGTCAAACTCTCCGTTGAGGTCCGCACGGTAGCGATCGAGGCAGGCGGCCAGGCCTTCCGCAAGTTTCTGCCCGCCACCATCCGTGACTACGATGAAATGGTCTGTCACGGTTCCCTGCGCTTGCGATCCAACCCTGGCCAAAACAGGAGACAAGGCGGTGGTGCGGTCTCTGGTCTCCTCCATGCGTTTGTCCATCTGGGCGAGGTCGATCGCGGTGACTGCGACACTGGCAACCGGGCTAGCGGAGGGGTCGCCTCCCTTGCCGGAAACTCCGGGGCCGTTGCTGGCAGACACGAGAACGAGCTCCATGGTTGGAGCGGAAGGAACTTCAACCGTGCCAGAGGCGGAACAGGCGTCCCGCACCTGTTGAAGAGCGTCGCGGATCGGTGCTATGCCCTTGCCGTTCTCGAGGACGTACCGCAGAGCCACGCGTCCCAGCTGCCGGTGTTCGGGCAAGGCGCACCCGAGTACACCCAGCATGACCTGGATCTGGGTATCTCGCAGAGCCGAGGGCGAAGCGTTTGCCTTTTGGAGAAAGTCCTCAAAATACGCGCGACCATTGGCCTCCTGGTGCTGCTCGAAGGCTTGCAGGGCCTTCTTCCCAAGTTCCCGCAGCGGCTTCAGCTGGTCCCCCATGGCTGGAGACTGTCCTAAGATCAAGCAGATTGCCAACACGCAAGACCGACGTGCGTCCATTGCGGTCCCCCCTGTTACTTCCTACCCGTGCCGGAGCCGGGTGTTGGTTGTTCCGTTAGACCCTTAAGCTTGTCCATGATGCTCTGGTCAACAGTGCTGGCCGACGGTTTCGTCCCCTGGCTGGATTCATTCTGAAGAATGACCGAGCGCAGGTATGCCGGCCCGTCGTGCACATCGATGTTGTCGTGGATCACGATGGAGAGCGCCACCAGCGTAGTGCCAAAAAAGGCAAGAAAGATACCGGGCGACGCGCTGGTGACGGAAACATTCCATTGTGAGCCGCCACCGCTGATCGCTGACGGCGATTCGCTGAGTTTACCCAGTATGAAGATGGCGCCGATAAACGCCATGATCATGCCGGTCATGAACGCGAGGTGCTTGGCCCAGATTCTAGACATCAACAAGGCGCTTGCCTGGTGGTAGCGCCTGTCCAATGCATCTGCTTCCAGAAGCAACAGCCCGCGGCGAACCGAGTCGTCAGCATTGTCGGCCGGTTTTGATTGATTGATGAGCCGATTGATCTGGTCGCGCAGCTCTCCGTGCTCTGCCTGGACGAAACTGTCGACACTATTCAAGGTTTTCGTGCTGAGCAAGAAAAAGGCCATCGCCAGCACTATCACGAAGAGAGTCATTACAGGAAGGAGCCGTTTCTGCCATTTGACCAGTTCCACATCGTGCTTTACAGACACGACCGGCTGAACATGGACTTCCTTCGCGGTGGTGGAATTCATCTCTCCCCCGACGGCACGCAACGAGAGAGCTTGCCGTAATAGCTATGAGTCCTTCTATAAGTGGTGTTCAGTCGCAAGACGTTTCACGGCACGGGTGCCATTGTACGCCCCGCGGTACGACTGAAGCTCGCGGCTTGATACGAAGCGGCGGAAACGAGCCCAACTTTACCCCAGCGGCTGAAGCCGAATCATTGGTAAGCTGAAACGCAGCATGAATGCCCGTTCGGCTCCTTCGCTCCGCTCAGTTGCTCAGGGCAGGCTCTGCTCCACCCCGAGGCCGGACACCGCAATTCCGAAATCAGCTCTTATGCACACAAAATGAAGCTTCCGCGCATCTACCCCATCCTCGATTTCTCCAGCTTCGCGGTGAAGCCTGAGCCGCTTGGCGAGACGCTGCGCTTCGCTGAAGAGCTTCTCGCCGGCGGCGCAACCATCATTCAATATCGCGACAAATCCGGCGAGACGGCTCGCATGCTGGCTTGCGCCCGTGAACTACGAAGGATCACGCAAGGCAAAGCCACGCTGATCATCAACGACCGCGCCGACATCTGCCTGGCGGCGCAGGCTGACGGAGTCCACCTGGGCCAGGATGATCTTTCCCCTACAGCGGCGCGGAAGATTCTCTTCGAGGAAGGGAAGAAACGGTCCCGTCCCCTGATCGTCGGCTTCTCAACGCACAATTTGGAGCAGGTTGCCCAGGCTGACACCATGCCTATTGACTACGTTGCTGTCGGCCCGGTGTTTTCAACCTCGTCCAAAGCCAACCCCGATCCGGTGATCGGCCTGGAAGGCGTGCGCCAAGCCCGGGCCGCGACCCAAAAACCGCTGGTCGCGATAGGGGGAATTACCCGGAAAAACTGCCTTCAGGCCCGGGAGGCGGGGGCCGACGCGGTGGCTGTAATAGCTGATTTGCTTGAGTCCCCGGTAAAAGCTCTAGAGGAATTTATCCGGGTTTTAGGGTAAAACATACAGACATGTCCACCACAGCGGATAGCCGAACCGCCGCGGCTGCAGGCGCAGCTGAGGTCGCCGCGGACTCTGGGCTGGTCAAGGGGCTTGGACTGACCAGCGCCACCACCCTGGTCATGGGGTCCATGATCGGCTCCGGCATCTTTATTGTGTCGGCGGAAATCGCGCGCGAAGTCAACTCGCCCGGCCTGTTGATCATGGCCTGGGTGGTGACCGGCTTCCTGACCATTGTTGGCGCGCTCTCGTATGGCGAACTCGCCGCCATGATGCCCAAAGCCGGCGGACAATATGTTTACCTGCGCGAATCTCTCGGTCCGCTGTGGGGCTTTCTCTACGGATGGACGTTGTTCCTGGTCATCCAGACCGGGACCATCGCGGCCGTAGGCGTGGCGTTCGGAAAATTCCTTGGACATTTCTTTCCATCCGTGTCCGCGACCCAGTGGATATGGCACATCGCCAAGGTTCCGGAATGGCATGTTACCAGCCAGATCGTTCTAGGCGGAATGAACGTGGGACTGAATACGCAGAACCTGGCTGGGATTGTGGTGGTCGTTTTTCTTAGTATTTTGAACGTTTTCGGCATCAAGCTGGGCGCGGCTGTGCAAAACGTTTTCACCATTGCCAAAGTTTCCGCGCTGGCCGGGCTGGTGCTGGTAGGAATTTTTGTTGGCCGCAATCCGAAAGCCGTCGCCGCGAACTTCACTGATTTCTGGCGGCTGGGAGCCGCGCACTCCGCCGGCGGGGCCGATGCGAACGGCGTGCTTTTAGGGCCCTTTGTCGGTATCCTGACGATTCTTGCGGTGGCCCAGGTGGGATCATTATTCTCTGCTGACGCCTGGAACAACGTAACCTTTACCGCGGGTGAGGTCAAGAACCCGAGACGCAACTTGCCGTTGTCGCTGGCCTTGGGTACGGGCGTTGTAATCGCCTTGTATATAGCGGCCAATTTCATCTATCTCGGGGTGCTGCCACTCATCGGTGACCCCCACGGAACCACGGTGTTTGCTCGCGGCATCCAGTACGCATCTTCCGACCGCGTGGGGACGGCAGTGATGCAGGAGATGTTCGGTACCACGGGCGCAGCGCTGATGGCGGTGGCCATCATGATCTCGACCTTCGGCTGCTGCAACGGCCTAATCCTCTCCGGGGCGCGCGTGTATTACGCCATGGCCAAAGACCGTTTGTTCTTCAAGGCCACGGGTGAAATCCAGCCCAAGTACCACACCCCGAAGAATGCGCTGATCGTGCAGTGCATTTGGACATGCATTCTCTGTCTGTCCGGCACTTACGGCGACCTGCTCAACTACGTGATCTTTGCCGTGTTGGTGTTCTACATCCTGACCATCGCAGGCTTGTTTATCCTAAGGGTCAAGCAGCCGCAGGCCGAACGGCCATACAAAGCTGTTGGCTATCCGGTGCTGCCGGCGATTTATATCGTGATGGCATTGTTCATCGATGTCGTATTATTGCGCTACAAACCACAGTACACATGGCCGGGCTTGATCATTGTGCTGCTGGGGATTCCGGTGTTTCTGATCTGGTCGCGCCGGACCGCAGCCGCAAAAGCCTGAGCTAAAACGGAGGAACAGATTGGCTAGCACATTGTTTCGGACAAAATCAATCGATAGCCTGAGGGCGGAGAGTGCCGCAACCGCCTTGAAGCGGACGCTGGGAGCCTGGTAGCTGGTAGCGCTGGGCATCGGAGCCATCATCGGCGCCGGCCTGTTTGTGCGGACGGCCGCCGCCATCGCCCAGCGCTCTGGCCCCTCGGTTACGCTGGCGTTCATTCTGGCTGGTGTCGGCTGCGCGTTTGCCGGGCTGTGCTACGCGGAGTTTGCCTCGATGATCCCCATCGCCGGCAGCGCCTACACCTACTCTTACACGACCATGGGCGAGCTGGTAGCCTGGATCATCGGCTGGGACCTGGTGCTGGAGTACGCGGTGGGCGCAGCAACGGTGGCCATTGCCTGGAGCGAGTACTTCAACAAAGTGCTGGAGTTCATACACCCTGGCTTGCGTGTGCCCTACCAATGGAGCCATTCGTTCATGGAGACGGGGATGGGGGCCAACGCCGGCGTCCACGGGATTATCAACCTCCCCGCCATAGGCATTCTGCTAATCCTTTCGCTTCTGCTCATTCGCGGGACGCGGGAGTCGGCGTTCGTCAACAGCCTCATCGTGATCACCAAGGTCGCGATTGTCTGCATGGTGATCGTGATTGGCTGGGGATTCATGAACCCGGCGAACCACACACCGTATATTCCCGCAGCCACTACCTTTACGACTGGCGAGGGCGTTACCCACCCGTACGGCGGCATCATGGGGATTCTGGGAGCCGCCGGAGTGGTGTTCTTTGCCTACATCGGGTTTGACGCAGTCTCCACCGCGGCGCAGGAAGCCAAGAACCCCAAGCGCGACATGCCCATCGGCATCCTGGGATCGCTGGCCATCTGCACCATCTTGTACGTGCTGTTCGCGCACGTACTGAGTGGCGTTGCTACAGTGGGGGACTTCCGCACCGCGGGTAAAGAAGCGTCGGTAGCTTACGCCATCACGACGTACATGACCGGCTACGCCTGGCTGGCCAAGTTTGTGACGGTCGCGATTCTGGCCGGGTTCTCATCGGTCATCCTGGTCATGTTGCTGGGACAATCGCGCGTGTTCTATTCCATGAGCGAAGACGGCTTGGTTCCGAAAGTGTTTTCTGACGTCCACCCCAAGTTCAGGACACCATGGAAGTCCAACATGTTGTTCTTTGTCTTCACATCGCTGTTCGCCGGGTTCCTCCCCGAGGACATCGTTGGCGAGATGACCAGCATCGGGACGCTGTTCGCGTTCATCCTGGTGTGTGCCGGAGTATGGATCCTCCGCAGCCGCCGGCCTGACCTGGAGCGGGCGTTCAAGGTCCCGGCGTTGCCAGTGGTGTCAATCCTGGGCATCGTGGTGTGCGGCGCCATGATCTACGGCTTGGGCTGGACCAACTGGCTGCGACTGGGAGGATGGTTGATCGTTGGCCTATTCATCTACTTCCTCTACAGCCGGCGCCACAGCCGCGTACAACAGGAAACGGCTGCAGCAACCGTGACCACCTCCAGGTAGACCTCTACTTCTCAAAAGCCCTCCGCCGTGGCGGAGGGCTTTTTGTTTTACAATGGCCGGTCTTTTGCACAACCTCGAAGCGCAAGGAGGACCGCGTGGCCAACCTGCTGGCAACCAAGCCGCTGAAGGTGATTCTGGATGAAGCCCAGGAGACCGGGGAACACAGCCTGCGCCGCGCGCTGGGACCAAACAATCTGATTGCTTTGGGAATTGGCGCCATCATCGGCACAGGAATCTTTGTTCTGGCCGGCACGGCCACAGCCCAGTATGCGGGCCCGGCGATTGTCCTTTCCTTCGTGCTCGCGGCCACAGGATGCGTCTTTGCCGGGTTGTGCTATGCGGAATTTGCGTCGTCGATTCCGGTCGCAGGATCAGCCTACACGTACGGTTATGCGTCTCTGGGCGAGATTTTCGCCTGGATCATCGGTTGGGACCTGGTTCTGGAATACGCCTTCGGCGCGGCCACAGTCGCTTCCGGATGGAGCGGGTACCTGCTCAGCCTGCTGGGCGACTTCGGCATCAAGCTCCCCGCATCACTCGCAGGAACGCGCTGGGATGAGTTCGTCTTTTACAAGAACCACTGGGAGCCAATCAACTTGGTTATGCCCAAGGTCCAGTCAGGCGAAATCAATCTTTCAGCATTGCCGCATGCCTTTGGCTCATTCAACCTTTTTGGTTTCCTGGCCATCATGATTGCCACACTCATTCTGGTGGTTGGAATCAAAGAGTCGGCCAACTTCAATACGGGAATCGTTTACGTCAAAGTGGGTGTCCTGATCATTTTTGTAATCATTGGAGGTCATTACCTGATCACGCATCCGGAATTGATGAAGATGAACTGGCATCCGTTCATTCCGCCGGCCACGGGGAACGGCCAGTATGGCTGGTCCGGGATTAGCCGCGGCGCTGCGGTCATCTTCTTCGCTTATATCGGATTCGACGCGGTCTCAACCGCGGCGCAGGAATCCAAGAATCCTGCGCGTGACATGCCGATCGGCATCCTGGGCTCCTTGACCATCTGCACCATTCTCTACATCCTGGTTGCCGGGATTCTTTGTGGCCTGGTGAATTACAGATATCTCAACGTTCGCGATGCGCTGGCGGTCGGGATTGATAAGACCGGAGTCGGCTGGGGAAGTCTTCTGGTCAAAGTCGGCGCGCTCCTGGGATTGAGCAGCACCATCGTAGTGATGCTGTTGGGACAATCCCGCGTCTTCTTTTCCATGTCCCGCGATGGACTGATGCCCAAGATGTTCAGCCAAGTGCATCCGCGTTTCCGCACGCCCTGGATATCGACGCTTACCGTCGGTATCGTTGTTGCATTGCTGGCCGCTTCCTTGCCAATCAACTTGTTGGGCGACATGGTGAATATCGGTACGCTGCTGGCATTTGTGATCGTGTGCGCCGGAGTTTGGATTGTCCGCCGCCGCAATCCGAATCTGGAACGGCCGTTCAAGACTCCCATGGTGCCCCTGGTCCCCATCCTCGGCATCGTGATATCTGCTTACCTGATGGCGAACCTCCCGTTGGCCACATGGATCCGTCTTGTGGTTTGGCTGGCCCTGGGGATGATCATTTACTTCGGCTACGGACGTAGCCACAGCCGGGTGCAGAGGAGCTCGGCCAGCTCAGCTCGATAAAGAGGACCTCTCCCTCGATGTCCTTTTTTCCCGTGAAGGTCTCTGCTCGGAATGACCGGAGGCAAGCGGTTTTCAGTTAACACAATGTATTTTCAATTTCTTACAGGAAGCTCCTCAGTCGGCGTAGAAAGTCCAAAAAGCGCTTGACATCCTTGGACTAGTAAGCATAGACTTACCGTTAGTGAATACTTACCAACAAGACCAGCAACTCGATGCCATCGGCGACGCTACCAGGCGGGCCATTCTGGCTCGATTGCTCGAAGGGCCGTTGCCGGTGGGGAAACTGGCCGCCGAGTTTCCGGTGAGTCGGCCGGCCATCTCGCAACATCTGCGGGTTCTAAAGCAGGCCAACCTCGTCGTTGACCGAGCGGAAGGAACACGCCGGCTCTACCAGCTCAATCCCGAAGGATTTGATTCACTGCGCGAATACTTTGACCGGTTTTGGACCCAAGCATTAATCGCATTCAAAGAAAAGGTGGAAGAGCCGCCCGCGAAAAATGAAGAAGAGCAACCGCCGAAAAAAGTTCCGCCAAAGGAGACGCAATGAAGACCGCACTGAACCAGACTTCTGAAACTCCGGTTCGCAAGAGCATCAGCGTGAAGGCCGGCGCAGAGCGCGCCTTTCAAGTATTCACGCAAGGAGTCGACACCTGGTGGCCGCGCACCCACCACATAGGAAAGTCGCCGATGAAGAAGTGCATTATCGAAGGCCGCACCGGCGGGCGTTGTTACAGCGAGCAGGTCGATGGCACAGAGTGCGACTGGGGCCAGGTCCTGGTCTGGGAGCCGCCGCGCCGCTTTGTGCTGGCATGGCAGATCACACACACTTGGGGCTACGAGCCCGACTTGGCTAAGTCGAGCGAAGTGGAAGTCCGTTTCACCCCGGTGGCGGGCGGCTCTACGCGAGTGGATCTTGAGCACCGGCACTTCGAACGCCATGGCGCAGGCGCGGATGCTATGCGCACCGCGGTGGACGCACCCAATGGCTGGACCACCATCCTGCAGCTCTATACAGAAGCGGCGGAGAGGGCTTAAAGGATCAAAAATCAAGTTTCTTCTGAAGAGGACCAAGTCATGAAAGCAACTTTGCTATACCGGATCGCTGCCGTGCTGCTCATTCTGTTTGCGGCGGCCCACACATTCGGTTTTCTGAGCTTCACGCCGCCTACGCCGGAAGGCGTGGCGGTGCGCGATGCCATGAACAACGTGCACTTTCAAGTCAAGAACCACAGCTACAGCTACGGCAACTTCTATAGAGGCTTCGGTTTGTTTGCGACCGCGTACCTGCTGTTTGCTGCTTTCCTGGCCTGGCATCTTGGGGGCATGGCGGGGAAACATCCGCAAGCGATCGGCACCCTGGCTTGGGGGTTCTTCGCGCTGCAGCTGGTGAGCTTGGGCTTGAGCTGGATTTACTTTGCCCCACCGCCCGCAATCGCCTCAGGATTGGTGGCGGCTTGCGCGGGCTGGGCGGCGTCAGGGTTGAGCAAGAAAAAAGCCGCTGCCGTCACGCCTTCGCCGATCGCGAGCGAGTCGCTCTCGCCGCAACAATTTTAGGCAAATCATTCATAGAGGAAGGCAACATGCATCACAATCCGAACGTTGCAATTACACCAGAGGAGCGCAAGCGGCTCACCGCGTACCTGGCGGAGACGTGCCAGCGGCTTCTAGGCATAACTCGCGGCCTCACGCCGGAGCAGCTTGACCACAAACCGGCTCCCGACCGATGGTCGGTGGCCGAAAACCTGGAGCACTTGACCATTGCCGAAGGCCGAGTCCTTCCCCGAATCGAAGAGGCGCTCAAAGCATCTCCCGATCCTGGCAAGCGCAGCGCGTGGGAGGGACGAGAAGACGAGCTGGTCCGCACCATTGAGAACCGCGAGCCGCGCGCGCAGGCGCCGGAGCCGGTGCAGCCAAAGGGCCAGTGGCGCCACCAGGAGCTGTTTTGCCAGCTCGAGGCCGTTCGCCACCGCACCTTGGAGTTTGCGGCAACGACCAATGCGGGGTTGCGACACAACTTCTATCCCCATCCATTTTTTGGCGAGCTGGATTGCTATCAATGGCTGATGATTATGGGCTCGCATTTCGAGCGGCATCGCCGGCAGATCGAAGAGATCATGGCGGATTCGAATTTCCCCCGCGCAGCCGTAGCGGTTTAGCTTCAGCACATCTCACCACTGATGACGCTGATAACAATGATTTGACTACACTCGATTCCGATCAGTTGTCAGTGAAATCAGTGGTGTGGTTTTTGATTTTCGGCGAGTCCTAGGACCTCACGTTTTCGTCTAGAATCATCTCGACGTGGCGCTTCCTCTCAACCTGCAACGATTTCGCCTGGTGAAGATCCTGGTGCTGGCGCTCGGGGCCCTCACCGTGGCCGGAACGACGGGGTTTCATTTCATCGAAGGCTGGAGCTGGTTTGACAGTTTCTACATGGTGGTGATCACCCTGAGCACCATCGGTTACCAGGAAGTCCACCCGCTCTCCCACGCCGGGCGGGTTTTCAATTCCGTGCTGATCACCGCCGGCGTGGCCATGGTTTTTCTGATGGTCGGGGCGCTGACCCAGGCTTTGCTAGAATTCGAGTTGGTCAAGGTTTTTGGAAGGCGGCGGATGGAACGCGAAGTCGCCAATCTGCGGAACCACTACATCATCTGCGGCGCCGGCCGTGTGGGCAATAGTGTGGCCCGCGAGCTGGGACGGAAACCGTGTCCGTTCGTCATCATTGAAAGCGACGAAAGGAGCGCGGCGGAGCTCGATACCAAATGGCTGGTAGTGATGGGCGACGCTGCCAGCGAGAAGACGTTGCGCGACGCCGGCATTGACCGCGCCATTGGCCTGGTGGCGGCCACCACCACGGATGCCACCAACATTTATATAGTGCTTACGGCGCGCAGCCTCAATCCGCGCCTGAAAATCATTGCCCGTGCCAGCGAAGAGCCTGCAGAAAAGCATTTGAAGAAGGCCGGCGCTGACGTAGTGATCTCTCCCTACGCCGCAGCCGGCCATCGCATCGCGCAGAGTTTCCTGCGTCCGAATGTGCTCGATTTTCTCGACATCGCCACCGACCGCTCGGGAACGCTGGAGATGATCATCGAAGAAATTCGCGTGGGCGAAGGCTCGGCGCTGGCGCAGACCACGGTGGGCGCTTCCGGCATCCATCATCAATTTGGGATCATGATCCTGGCCATCCGCCGCGCCGGCGGCGAGACCCGTTTCAACCCCACGGCGCAGGAACCGATCCACGCCGGCGACTACCTGATCGCCATGGGCGAACCGGCGCAACTGGCCACGCTCGAAAACCTGGCCGCCCGGGCCGCTGCGCTCTCATGAAAATCGTTACCGCGGAAGAGATGCGCGAGATTGACCGTCTCACCACGGAAAAATACGGCGTGCCGTCGCTCACCCTGATGGAAAACGCGGGGACTGCGGTTGCTGAATTCGCGGAGAAACATTTTGAGTTCAGCTCGGTGTGCGTGGTCTGCGGCAAGGGGAACAACGGCGGCGACGGTTTTGTGGCGGCGCGCAAGCTGAAGGAAGCGGGAAAGAAGGTTTCGGTCATTATTCTCGCTAAGTCCCCCGCCGAGCTACGTGGCGATGCGGCGAAGATGTTCAAGAAGTTGACTACCAAGCCCTTTTGGATTGGTGTGTCCAAAGATTTTGCAAAGGCGGGTCTGAAACAGGCGCTCCAGGCAGAGCTGATCCTGGATGCGATTCTTGGCACGGGTTTCAAGCCACCGCTGAAGGGACTCGCCGCCGATGCGGTAACGATCATCAACCGCCTCAAAGGTTGGATACTGTCGGTGGACATTCCTTCCGGCGCCGATGCCGACCTTGAGAACCCGGTCGAGGAGCGCGAACTGGTGGTGCGCGCTGATGCGGTGGTTTCCTTCACCGCGCCCAAGCCGGCGCTGGTCTTTGCCAATCTCAGCGAGGGCCCCATTGCTGTTGCCCCCATCGGCTCGCCCGGAAAGCTCATCGCCGAACACGGCCACTTGCACGAAGACGTGCTGACCACCGGCGACTTCCAGCTGTTTTCTGCACGACGCAAGGCGGACGCCAACAAGGGAGACTTCGGACACGTGCTCGTAGTCGGCGGATCGGCCGGCAAATCCGGTTCCGTCGCGATGGCCGGTTTGTCAGCGCTGCGTGCCGGCGCCGGCTTGGTGACGGTTGGTTGTCCCAAGTCGGTTCAACCTATCGTTGCCGCGTCGGCACCAGAGCTGATGACGGTCCCTCTCGAGGAGACGTCGGAAGGCACAATTTCGTTGCTGGCGCTAGCCAGCCGCGAACAATGGCTAGCGGGAAAGACAGCCGTCGTGGTGGGGCCAGGAATTTCGCGCAATCCGGAGACGGCGGAGTTTGTCCGCGATCTGGTGGGCGTTTGTTCGGAGAATCTGGTGCTGGATGCTGATGGCCTCAACGCCTTTGAGGGCCAGGCTGAGGAACTTCGCCCCGATTCAGAAACGCCGCCGTTTGTGCTGCGGGCGCTGACCCCGCATCCTGGAGAGATGTCGCGGCTGGCCGGGATTCCGACTGGGCAGGTCCAAAACAATCGCGTGGCGGTCGCGCTGAAGACGGCACAGGAGACGCGTGCCTGCGTCGTGTTGAAGGGGCATCGCACGCTGATCGCCAGCCCCGACGGCCACGTCTGGATCAATACCACGGGAAATCCAGGGATGGCCAAGGGCGGCTCCGGCGATGTGCTTTCCGGCATTGTTGCCGCGTTGCTGGCGCAATGGCAGTCCGGGATGGTTTTCCGGAACCCGGGCTGGGACGAGAGCACCGGGTTCGCCACTCCTGAAGCAGAGAGCCTGGTGCGGCTGGTTTCCACGCAAGACCCGCAGGCGAGAGAACTAAGAGCCCTGGCGGCGGAGTATCGCAAGACCCACGACCCGAAGATCCTTCGCAAGCTGCAGGCCATGACTGAATCGAAGCTCTTTCAGTCGCTCACGCTGCTGAACTGCCTGGCGGTCTGCTACGCAGTGTATTTGCACGGCCTGGCCGGCGACATCGCGCGCGACCGTTACGGCGAACGCTCCATGATCGCCACCGACATCATCCAATGCCTGGGCGAGGCGTTCGCCTTGTGTGAGGAAGAGAGCTTCAGCAAGTTCACCTACCTCCAGCGATGAAATCCTTCACCACCCACTCTGCCGAAGAGACCACCGAACTCGGCCGCAAACTCGCTGCGGAGATCAAGCCGGGCAGCGTGGTGCTGTTGCGCGGCGAGCTGGGGGCAGGGAAGACCACGCTGGCGAAAGGCATTGCGGAAGGATTCAATGCCGCCGAAGCCGCCGCGGTCACCAGTCCAACGTTTACCCTCATCCACGAATACCGCGGGCCGGAGACGACGGTCTATCACATCGATCTCTACCGCATTGATACCCAGCGCGAGCTTGACACGCTGGCTATCGACGACCTGATGGAGACGAACAGCGTTCTGCTGATCGAGTGGGGAGAAAAGTTCGAGCGCTTCGCCAAGGGGCGCGATGTGGAGATTGCGCTGGAGCATAAGGGCGGGGATGAACGACTAATCAAGATTGGGTCATCGGGTGATCCGGTGATCGGGTGATCTGACACACAAACAGAGGACGGAATTGAGACACGGGTAGGGAGGCGTACGCACGGACTTGCTGGTGCGCCACGAATCGTGGTCTGATTGTGTCGAGTGCTGCCAACCCAGAACTCTACACGTTATGCCTCTGCCCTTTGACATAGACAGCGCTTCTGCCCAGCGACATTTGTCAGAGACGATTGTGTGGTGCACAAATCGCCAGCTTACTGCTACGCCGCTTGAAAACGAGGAGATTAGGCGGCGCTTGAAATTGCTTGATCAAGCAGCGGAGCTGATGCACCAGGCTTACCTTGAGAGCGGGAACTTTGTGGGGAGGCTTCTCCGGCGAGATTACTCGAGGACGCGCAAGTACCAGCAGGGTTTAGAGTTGATGGCGCAAGTTAATCCCGCCTCGCTCTCTTCCGTCACCAAGCGGCTGCGCTCTCCAGAACTTCAGCCTGCGCTCGTGCTTAGCCAAGCTCGAACACACCCGGAAAGGGAGAGAATTGTGCAGTCCGTAATTTCGAAGCGGTCGGCCCTGATTCCGACACTGCAATACGTGCAGACGGCTCCTCATGGCGCACAAGGCCGTCTTCTCAGGTACTGGCCGGAAGAGAATCTCGCCTGTGGCGCAGCCGAACATGCTTCTGTGGGGTTTTTCAATGCAGATAACACACCGCCGTGGGACACCTGGGTTGCGTTCTCGGGCGGAATGTTGCTGAGCTGGGTGCCAGGGGAATTGATTGAGCTTGTAGACAGGGGAATTCATTCCAATCCCGAAGGCTGTATTGCATGGCTCGAATAAGACTCTTCCTTCGACTGTGAGTAGTTCGTGTGAAGTAGGGATCCCTCGCTGCGCTCGGATTGCAGAATGAGGCTACTCTTTGAGGGTCGTGTGCCGGATCGTCATTACAATCAACCACGCTCCATTCAACACGAACAGAATGGCTGCTGGAATCAGATACTTGCCCACAGGCATTCTCTGGACTGCGCACCAAAGCACTCCGGCAACGATTGCGAGATCGATGACGATGTAAATCGTAAAGAT
>DATFXI010000246.1:0-13417 GCA_035316085.1 Candidatus Angelobacter sp. | reverse complement strand
CCCGGCTCGTCCAGACGGTGGTACTGTGCAAGTTCAGTGTCGAGCCGCTGGATTGCTTCGAAATACTGGCCCTGGTAGGCGCGATAGAACGCTTCGTGGAAGAAGAAGTCGTCCTTCTCGGTCCCGGCCGGCTTCTCGTTCCCAGCCCGCTTCTCGTTCCCAGCCGAGGAGAGGCCGGCAGCCAGTCCTAGGACGAGGCCGAATCCGATTATGCGGCGAGTAGCACGCATCGGATTACAACTCCCCAAGTGTGATCGGGGTGCTGCCGGAGTCCGCTCCGGCCACCGTCAGTTCCACCAGCTTTGGCTTCACTTCCTTGTGGAAGGTGAAGTGCTCCGTGCGGCTGAAGTCCGCGCCGCTCTTAAGCTTGCCGTCGACAACCACGTTGAGCTGGTGATCCCCGGTGGTCACATTACCGACGTAGATCCGTTGTACTCCGCCCTTGCGCAGTGCCTCGAGTTCTTTGGCGCTATAGATGTAGTGCGCAACGAGCTGACCGTCGATCTGGAGTCGCACGGCATCGAGGCGCATCTGGTCGCCTTTGGCCAACGCTACAAAGATCGCGACCTGTGTCCCTGACGGGTACAGCAGTTTTTCCTCCAGCTGGTTCAGCTCCGCCGCAATACTGAGGACGTCTGATTTGGTCTGCTGAACCTGTTCGTCGAGATCCCTCATCTGCCGTTGGTCGGGATTCGCAACAGCACCTTTCCGTTCGGTGTTTTTGTCTTTCCGTTCGGTGTTTTTGTCTCCCTGCACCTGCGCAGCATGTAATCCCGAGAGTGCCGCTAACGACGCCAGGCCCAGAGCAACCACAACCGATATATGCGCTGTTTTTTTCATCTCTGTGTATCCCCGCGCGGCCCTTGAACATAGTTTTGGACCTTGCTGAGTATTGAGGAGGCTGCTGGCGACAACAACAGTACACGGGTGCTAAGGCCCCGCGACCCAGGGGCTACGCCCCCTCGACCTACGTGTCCCGATACCTCCGTGCGAGCGCACCGATTTGCCAGGAAGGGCGGTATGGGGAGGGCCGGTGGTGGAGAAAAGCGTCAGGAAGAATTCGGCAATCTATTTTGCTTCGAACTCCCTGCCTCGGGAGAGAGGTGCATCGATGTTTTGAAATCTGAACGGCAGCCCCTGATCGTGAAAAAGCTGTGGGCCTGACTGAAGTTGATAGTGCAAGTGTGGTCCGAAAGAGTTTCCCGAGTTCCCCAACCTTCCAATGACCTGGCCGGCGGCGACCCGTTCTCCTACCTTGACGGTGACTGAGCCTTGTTGCATGTGCATCATTACGCTGTATTCGGAATTGCCATGGTCAATGATGACGCAATTCCCTGCAATCGCCATAATCGGGTCATGTAGCGCCGTGTACAAACCAGGGTCCTTTCCCTGGTGCGGGTTGTCGGGTACATCATTTCGTGCGTAAGTCACGGTTCCAGCCGCGGGCGCTAGGATCTCGCGGCCCCAGCCCGCAGCCGACGCGTTCTCGTCGGCATGGTTTTTCTCTTCTGCATAGTTCTCATCCAAGCCGCGTAGGTCTGTAGCAAAGTCACTGCCACGGCCGCCGCCATGGCCGCCGTTCGTGATCCAGTCCTGCCCAACAACGCCATTACCATGAAAGGGAACGATGAGCGATGTCTTCTGTTGGTAGTACTGAATGGGGATCCTCAACATCTGTTCGGCCCGGCGACCCTTCGCGTCTGCGACTGTTACCCGGACATTTGCGGAGTCAATCGCTAGCGCTTGGAGACAGCGGAAGTAGAAGTGAAGGTCAAATGCTTCGGGCAGGGTAAACATGCGCCTCGGAGACGCGACCGGAGTATCCGGCAAGATCCGATAGTTCACCGCCTTAATCTTCCCGAGCATTTCGGTCGTCCACTCCTGCCGTTCGACCGTGAATCGGCCATTGGAGAGTTCCACGCTGGCGGAGATCGGAGTGAGCGTGCAATCGGTGGAACAAATCACGGCAATATCGAACACGAATGATGACGTTTTGGTATTTCCTGGATCGTCTACTTTATAGACAATTGCCGGGACGACCTGCAGATGGAAGTCGGGCTGAATGGCCCATGTAGGTTGGACGGAAAATAAGCACGCAGGCACAACTAAGAGCAGCAGAACTCGACTCATCTGCGCAACTCCTACTATGTAATGCAGGGCACACCACCACTATGGCTAAGACGGCTTAGCATGATATTGGTTAGCTACAGTTCGTCCTTCAATAGGTGAGTGATTGAACTCGAAAATCGCTATGCGGTGTGAAGAGAGACTGCCAGATCGGTAATTTCATGGCTTTCAGACGGTCTTAGAGGAAACGAGTTGTTTGATACTACGAGTCGTCGTCAAGAGTGAGTCCGTGCCGTTTCCGTGGCGTTCATAGTGCGGTACGTCGAAACCAATGAGTTTGAGTGCCATCTGCTGCGCTGTAAGTTATTGAAATTACGTTTTCACGCGGATTCGAGTCCTACCTGAGGAGCCGTTCGTTTCAGCGGCATGAATTGGGCGCGCCGGCGTCCACGACTGGATGGTGCGCGACGCACGCTGCCCGGTTAATGGCGCGCATGTTGTCGACGAACACTTTCGTTTCAAAAACACTCACAGCAATCGGCAGCGTTCTTTCAGCAACCCGCCAGAACTTATTGGCATGTGGGCGGTTTGCCCTTCGATGCAGGTAGTACGTGCCGCCAGCTACGGCGGCAAATGACGCGCCGAAATACACCGCAGTCCACGTCCTCGACGGCGAAAGACGAAGAATCGGGTTTGATTCAATGTTATACAGCTTTCCCTGGTAGGGAAACGAGACGAGTCTCTGCGTGGAGACGCCGTCCATTGCCAGCGTGGCGGCGGTTGACGCCAGGAGGAGGTTGTTTGTCGTCGAAAAGAAGCTTCTCCTCGCCTGAGCTTTCTGAGGGCGAGGAGCATTAGGGTTTTCTTGAGCAGGAGCAGCAAGGGTTGTCAGCAGAAGAATCGAAAGCAGGGCCCATTTCATACTCTTGGTCAGATTCAGGTGAGTAGCCGGAGGTGGGCTGAACGGAATAGCTGCTCCACGCCGCCAAGAGGTGGGGATTTCGACAGTCGAATTGCTTCCGCGAAGCAAACCCGAAACAGCTCTCATTTCATCGAAAAACATTGGCCTCGCGAAAAATGGAAGGACGCGGGAAACCGGTGTAACAATCGAGACGCGAACCCCGCCCCATGGCTTACGCCGATTTCACGCGCATCAGGTATGCAGGTGGGAAGTGAAACGCGAACCATCACCCTACTGGGTATCGTGATGGTCCTCGTGGCCTCGGTGCACCAGACGCTCCACGCACAAATGGGAGAGGGCTGCGAAGATCATTGCAGCATCAATAGCAACGCTGCGATTGTCCTCAATGTGCCGCTTAACCCCACGGCACAGTTAGCCAGCGTCGGCGGGGGATTGGTCGCTGGCGTGGGTCACAACTTCAACAAGCGCAATGCGGTCATCGGCGAGTTCATGTGGAACCGCGTCTTTCCCGAGGGCGACTCGCTGCAACCTCTCCGGACGGCCCTCGAGCTCGGAGACCTCAATGCCGCCACCGATTTCTTCGTCATGACCGGGAACTACCGCTTCGAGTTGCGCGGTGACTTTCTTGGGGCGTATCTCATCGGTGGTGGCGGCGCGTATGTCCGCTATACCAGCCTTTCGCGCAGGGTTACCGTCGTCGGATCCACGATACCTTGTTCGCAGGCCTGGTTTTGGTGGGGATTCAATTGCACCGGCGGATTCGTAACCGCGAGCCAGACCTTGGCCAGCTCGACTTCCACCGCGTTCGGCGGAAACGCCGGCGGCGGCTTTACATTCCGGGTCGGCGATCCGCCTTACCGCATCTACGCTGAGGCACGTTATCACTACGCGCCAACCAGGCACATCAATACCCAGTTCGTAGCCGTCGCTGTCGGCCTCCGTTTCTGACCCCCGCGCTGGCGAGAAGCCAAGGTCGTGCCCGGCAGTTCGCTGCCCGCAGCTGCAGACCATATCTCGAGTCACGCTACTTTCACGCGCTCTGTGGCGATCAACCGAATGCCTCCGTCAGCGCCGAGCGCGACTTCGTGAACGTGGAACCATCCATGCTCCTTTTCCTTGTCGGAACCCAGGGCGACGGATGGCGCGGAGCATAGAACGACAGGACCGCACGTTCCAATCCAATCCGTATGGCGATGGCCATGGAGAACAAGGACGCGCGAGGCGTGCGGCGCGACCGCTGCCAGGACATCCGGCGCGTTGACCAGCGCCAGCCCGATGCGGTCGCGCAGGCTGATGGAGGCCACCGGGTACTCGACAACCTGGTGATGCAGCAGAATGATCCAGGCTCGGCGCGGAAAATTCTTGAGCAGCGACTTGAGCGCCTTCATCTGTGAAGGGCTCACCAGACCTATGGCATTGGTCAGCGAGAAGTGGCTGGGGGCGTTTGAGTCGAGCAGGATAAGCCCGTACCCTTCTTCGGTTTTTGGGGCTTCGACCAAGGGAAAGATCGCCTCCCAGGTCTTCGCCATCTCCCATCGGCCGCGCATGGCGCCGCGTTGCGCCAGCGCGCGCAACTGGTCCAGACGCCGGCCTTCCCGCAGGTAATCTCTGAGAGTTGGCCCCAGGGCGCCTGACGCGCGGTCCACCAGATAGGTCCGGTGGCCCTGAACGTCGTCCAGAGCCAAAATGAAGCGAAGCTTGCGCAGTGCCTGGCCCGCACTCCACGGTAAATCCATGCGCCCCGGATTGGCGCGGTCCACAATGTTGACATCATGGTTCCCCGGCACAAACGACAGCCGCTCCTGCATTCCCGGGAAAGCTCGGAGATGGTCGAGAAACTGGGTCCATTCCCCGCGGGTCCCGGCGTCGGTGACGTCGCCGGTTACCAGGACACAGTCCAGGGGAGTGCTGGCATGGATAGCAGCCAGTTTGCGGAGCGCGTTGCGGAAACACCGGTTTCCTCGCGGCCCCCGCGTGCCGGTTTCCATCCGGCAGCCGTAGCGTTCACCCACCAGGTGCAGATCAGAGAGATGCGCGATGCGCAGAATCGGTCCGCCAGCCGGCGCCGGGTTCGGGACCCAGTCGAGAGCTGGGCCGCTCAGTGAGACTTCGCGCCACAGCCAATGCAGGCTCTCCAACGCCGTGGACAGCCCCAGGATGATTGCCGCGTTGCCCATCGTCGCCGTGAAGGCCGGCCAAAATCTGACGCGTTCCACATTGATCAGCTTGAGGCCGATGGTGAACTCGGCAAGGCTCGCAAGCGCCAGGCCGCCGCCCGCGAACAACAGAGCAGCGACGATGGTCCCCAGCCGCCGGCTGCGGCCGAGCTGCTCCGGAGTGATCGACCGGCCGGCCAAGCGTTCCGTGACCGTGCGCAGGAGTTCGCGAAAGGCGACAAAGATGGGAAAAACGAGCGCATAGTGAAGATGACGGAAGTCAACAAAAGCTTTTTGAAGAAGTGGCCGCGCGATCCACAATGCGGTTCCCAGCAGAAGTACGAAGAGCCCGAGCGCGACTGTCAGATTGGTTCCGGCAAGAGTTAACGTGTGGTACGCGAGACGCCAGTAAGTCACCACCACTGACGGCGCGATGCCCACCAGTATGGCCGGTCCGATGACCAGAGCCAGGAAAGCCAGCGGCGCCTTCAGGTAATTGAATTCAAGCAGGGTTGGAATGACAAGGCTGCGAAAGCCGCCGCCGTAGGGGCTGGAGCGGTTGTCATCGTCGTCGCCGCGGCGCAGGTTCCAGATGCGCAAGCAGGTCATTCTCCAAACAGCTAAGATGCGGTTTGGGAAGTGCGCGCCATAGACCGGCCGGCGCAGGGCGGCGCCCGACGATAAAACCATCTTCAAAAACGCTATGCCGTAGCGCCGCCGGATTTGTCGTCGGGGGATCCTTCAAAAAGATCGACCCCGGCCTTCTTCGAGGCGAGTTTCAGACCGCTGGCGCCGGACACTCCGGCAATGATGGCCACCATCACCGCGCTCAGCTGGTTGTGCAGGATGCCGGCACTGATGTTCGGCAGTCCCACCCATACGTAGAGCCAGGTGATGGGCAGGGCCACCACCATTCCCGTAAGCAGGCTGGCGGCCAGACCTTTCTGCTTGCGGTCATAGTGATTGACCAGGCCGCCTAGCGCGCCGCCGAGCACGCACAAACCCAGCAGCAGGAATCCGGTGACTTCAAACGTGTGGCGGATCGGCTGGTACCCGGGAACGGCAGCTTCAACCGTAACGCTACCGAAGGCAGCGGGTGCCACCGAAGTTGCGAAGTCAATGGCCCCGGGCTTGGTCTGATCGGATTCCGGCATGAGTTTCACATGCGGCGAGTCGGCGTGGAAGCTGTAGGAGAAAGGCGCATGGGTCTTAACCGGAACCGCGTTGCGGTCAACGAAACGGACCGCGATCGTGCCCATTTCCACGATATTGATCTTGGTCAGGGGCTGCACGAACGCGATGGCCACGATGGGATCAATGAACTCCACGTTGGCGGATGCCTGGTCCTCCCCGTTGATCTTTGGGCTGGTATTGCTGATGGAAACTGTGGCCTGCCCGACGGTCGTCGAAGACCAGTCGACTTCCGCGGCCACGTCGCCCGCCTTGATGGTGACCAGCGGAGCCGCGAGCTGCCCTTGAGTGACGGCCAACCAAACGCGCGCATCTGTGGTGCGTGGCGAGGTCAGGAACACCGTCACCCGCGCCGCGGAAATGCCATCGGCGCGCACCCGGCCGCCACCTTCACCGGAAACCGTGAGCAGGATTTCGCCCGGCGCCGTGTTACCAATAGGCGGGCCTTGCGGCGGACGGTAAGGCGGGGCGTATGCCGCCAGCACCAGCCGCGGCGCAAACATAAACGCTCCCCCGGGGGGCCTGGTCGTCGCGGGTTTGGAGCTCTTTTTCTTCTTTGCCGCGGAGGAACTTGCGGCCGCCATTTTGGCCGAAGAGGAGACCAGAAGATAATTGCTGCCGCTCCTGAGGTGGTCGTAGCTTTCCCGCACTTCCAGCTTCCACAGCCCGGCTTCCTTCGGAGTCAACGTGACTTCGCCGGAGCTCGCGCCGGGCGCAAGTTCGAGGGGCAACTTCTGCGCCGCTTTTGAGGGCGAAGTCGCGGTGACTTCAAGCCTGGTCTTTTCCCTCGCCTTAACTTCTTGATTGTTGGCGTTGCGTAACACCACTTTGAGCACGGCCGGAGAGCCCGGCTTCACGCCCTGCTGGACCGGCTGCACGTCCACCCGGAACGGCCCTGTCAAAGCCTGCTGGGCGGCCATCCTGTATTGCTGGACGCTCTGCTGGGCCTGATTTTGTGCCGCCTGGAAACCAAAAGCCGCCGCCGGAAACAAAAGACCCACCCAAGCCACTATGGCGGAGCGATCGCGATGAAGACGATGAAGTGGACCGCGCATACTGACGCTCCTTCCGACCCTCGGGCCTCGGCCGGCGCTGCGCCGGTTGCTTCCCGAAGGCTTCCAGGCCACGGAACATAACACAGGCTGAGACCTGCTCTGGAGAAATAGTGAGTTGTGTCCCGTGGACGTTACTGGGGACGCCCCGAAACCCTGGTGGTTACTGGTGAGAATACGGTCGCATCTCCAGCAAGCAGGATCGCATCCATCAAGTCATGGGAAGAACTGCGTATCGGGCATTGCCCGGGCTGGCCATTCTGATTGCACTTGCCGCCTTCGCCGCGAGCCAGGAGACGGCAGCGTCTGGCGCGACGCACACCTTGACCGTAGTGGTGGAAAACGTCAACCGAGAGGGAGGCAACATCGGGGTGCTGGTGTTTAACTCCCGCAAAGGCTGGCCGGAAGACCGCTTCGCGGCGCTCAAGGACATCGTGGTGCCGGCGCATCCCGGGACGGTCATTGTGACCATTCCTGATCTGCCGGCAGGCGAGTACGCAGTGTCGATCGGCCATGACGTAAACCGCAACCACAAAGTGGACAAGAACATGTTCGGCATGCCCAAGGAGCAGTGGGGTATGTCGAACAATCCGCATGCCACCATCAAGGCGCCGCCTTTCTCGGCTGCCAGATTTTCTCTAAACCAGGATCTCGAGATCCACGTCAAATTACAGTGATCTGAGAGGCGAGAGCAGAGAAAACACTTAGGAACCAGCAAAGCTTTTCCTGCGTATTACTCTACAAAACAAGGGCGGGGATCTGTGCGCTTTAACGATTTGGTCATCGACACATTACACGCGCTGTGGACCCACAAGTTGCGCACGTTTTTGACCATGTTCGGAATCATCTGGGGCGTTGTCTCGATTGTGCTCATGGTGGCGGCCGGCGAAGGGCTTCGCGAAGGACAAGCCAAGGTGGCCACTCAGTTCGGTAAGGACGTGATGATCGTCTTTGGGGGAAGGACCAGCATGCAAGCCGGGGGCGCCCGCGCCGGACGTCGCATTCGTTTCGAAGGCTCGGACATGCCTCAGATCGAGCAGGAATCTCCGGATTGCAAGTACGTCCTCCCCGAGTTGGGCCAGGGAAGCGTGCGCGTACACAGCGCGCTCAATTCCGGCTCCTTTACCGTGACCGGCTCTACTCCACCTTTTTCCGAGGTGCGCACGGTTGAAGTCGGGGAAGGGCGCTTTTACAACGATGCCGATTTAGCGCAGGCTCGCCGCGTGGCTTTTTTGGGCACCGACGTGCGCAAGCAACTGTTCCCCAGCGGGGGTGCAATCGGAGAAACGATTTTTGTGGGCGACGTGCCGTACCAGGTGATTGGAGTCATGAAGACGAAGGAGCAGGATTCCAGTTATGACGGCATGGATATCAACAAGGTGTTTGTTCCTTATACCGCCATGCGGGAGGATTTTCCCAACAAGCCACCCGACACTTCTCACACCCTCGACCGCATTCTAGTGACTCCGCAATCGGTGGAGCAGCATCTGGCGTGCAAGGGAGAGGTGCGCAGGGCATTGGGCAAACTCTATCACTTTGATCCGCGTGACAAAGAAGCGGCAAATGTGTGGGACACCGTCGAGGAAGCCAAGGCATTCCAGCAGATGACTGACGGCATGAAGATCTTCCTCGGCGCTGTGGGATTTACCACCCTGTGTCTCGGCGGGCTGGGCGTCATGAATGTGATGCTGGTCGCGGTGCGCGAACGAACGCGCGAAATCGGCGTGCGAAAGGCTGTGGGTGCGCCGTCGCGGACCATCTTGCGCCAGTTCTTCATTGAAAGCCTGCTGATTGTGATGTTCAGCGGCGGGATCGGATTTGCCATCGCCTTCGGCTTCTGCGCCCTGGTGAACCTGCTGCCCATGCCGGAATACTTTGCCGGGCTGTTGCCTACGTGGAAAGCAGGCGCCCTGGCCCTCGGGCTGTTGGGTTCCGTGGCCATTCTTTCCGCTCTCTATCCGGCCAGCCGCGCTGCCGCCATCGATCCCATCGAGGCTTTGCGCTACGAGGCGGGAGGATAGCCTATGCTGCGGCAATTGCTTTTCGACGCATGGAATTCGCTGACGCGGCGCAGAGTGCGCAGCGTTCTCACTCTCTCCGGCATCGTGTGGGGCATCGTGGCCGTGACTCTGTTGATTGCCTATGGCGGCGGGTTCCGTGCGGTCCTGGTCCATGCCTTTGAAGCCTTCGGCAAGAGCACGGTAATCTGCTGGCCCGGACAGACCAGCGAACAGCCCGGAGGACAGCGCGCCGGCAAACGCGTCCGCTTTGAACTGGCTGATCTGGAAAAGGTCCGCCAGGACGCAACGCTGGTGAAGACGGCGTGCCTTGAGTCCGTCAAGTCTCTTTCCATTACTTATGGCGGGCAACTGGCGAATACCGCGATCCGTGGCGTTTGTCCCGAATACGGCGAGATGCGCAACGAAATCCCAGCCGAAGGCCGCTGGCTCAACGCCGCTGACATAGTGGAACACCGCCGCGTCGCATTCATTGGCGGGCGCGTCCGCGAGCAGCTGTTTGGCGGACGGCCGGCCGTGGGCGAAGAAGTTCAGATTAACGGCGTCCGCTTTACCATCGTCGGCATCATGGAGCGCAAGCTGCAATTGAGCAATTACTTCACCAGCGACGATCGCTCCGTCTTCATTCCTCTCACCACCGCCGGCGAAATGTGGAACACCCGCTATGCTTCTGTGCTGTTGTTTGCTCCGGTTGCGCCGCAGTTCGAAAAAAAGGCCGAGGCCCAGGTATTGGCGGCGATTGCCGACCGCCAGGGCTTTTCCGCCACCGACAAGAAGGCCATCCAGATGTTCGGCCGCGAAGAGTTTCGTCCCGTGATCGATGGCATCACCATCGGGCTTGAGGTGTTGTTGACTTTCATCGGGGCCCTCACCCTGGGAATCGGCGGCGTGGGGGTGATGAACATTATGCTGGTTTCGGTTGACGAACGGGTTCGCGAAATCGGCCTGCGCCGGGCCTTGGGAGCCACCAAACGCAACATACGGGCACAGTTCCTTACTGAAGCCCTGGTGATGATGCTCTTGGGTGGCGCGCTGGGAATTGTCCTGGCTTATGGAATTGCCGCCCTGGTTCCCAACATTCCGCTGCTGGGCCCGCTCTTTGAAGACACCAGCGGCAAAGGCGACGTGCGCCTCGGCATTTCTGTGGGCACAGTTTTTCTCTCCACCTGCGTGCTGCTGGTGATTGGCGTGATCTGCGGAATGGTTCCCGCAGTGAAGGCGTCCCGGCTCGATCCGGTGGAAGCGCTGAGGTACGAATAAGCTAGATCGCTGCGGTGTCCGGCCACAGGGTGGAGCAGGCCTTCAGGCCTGCGTTCAAAGCCACAAGATTGCCGGCTTTAGCCGCTGAGGTACGAGTAGATTTGGTAATCGAGTAATTTGGTAATTGGGTAATTGAAAAGCGGAACCGCCCCTTGTGCCATGGGTTCTTCCGATCCCGCGCGATGACGGCGCTGACGCGCGATTCCGGCGATCTAGTTGCTCCCTCCCAGCTCCTTGATGAACAGGTAATAAAACTCCACGCCGTCGTAGAAGTCTTTGACCCCGATACGCTCGTCTTTCCCGTGGGCACGTTCATCGTCCACGTCGGCAAACACGCCGGGGACACCGTAGGTCGGAATGCCGCCGATGCGCAGGTACTTTCCGTCACTCGCGCCGGTGTCCATCACCGGAGCCACCGGAATTCCACCGTAAAGCCGCCCACTCATGGTCTCAAGCTGGCGCATGAGCCCAGGGCGGAGCAGGGAAGCCGGCGCGGGAATCGCCTCGCCCACGACGCTGACGCTGATACGGTCATCCGCCAAAACTTTCACCAGCGTTTCCTTGACCTGCCCCAGCGAATCCGCGGGCAGCATGCGGCAGTTCACGATGGCCCGCGCCGTCTGGGGCAGAGCATTGTTGGCGTGGCCGCCTTCCAGGCGTGTGGCCACGCAGGTGGTCCGCAGCAGCGAGTTGTAGTAGGGAGATTGCGAGAGCCGGGCTGCGGCAGCCGGATCGCTGGGGGTCTTGGCCACAGCGCGGAAGTCGGCAGCAGTTTGCCCGTCGTTGACCTGGAGCGCGGCGGTGCGTTCGAAGAAGGCGCGAGTGGTGTCGTTGAGCTCCACGGGGAAATCGAACTTGGCCAGGCGGTCAAGTCCCGCCGACAGGTGATAAATCGCGTTGTCCTTCACCGGGCGCGAGCTGTGCCCGCCGCGGTTCTTCACTTCAAGCTGGAAGTCAACGTAGTTCTTCTCGCTGGTCTGCAGGCCCAGCAGCGTGCGCTTGCCTTTCTGGATGACAAAATCGCCGGCATCCGTGTTGATGCAATACTCTGCGTCAATGAGCTCGCGATGGTTCTTGAGCAGCCACTGGATGCCGTTCGATTCGCCGCCTTCTTCGTCGGCGGTAAGGGCAAGGATCAGGTCGCGAGACGGGACCCAGCCTTCGCGCTTGAGGCGAATAAAGCTCGAGAGCAACAGCGCGTCACCGTCTTTTACGTCGCTGGTGCCGCGCCCGTAGAAGTAGCCTCCGGCTTCGGTGAACTTGAAGGGATCGAGGTTCGGCGACCAATCCTGCTTGAGAGCCTGCACCACGTCGAGATGGCCGAGGAAGAGAACTGGTTTGGCGTCCCTATTCCGTCCGCGCAAACGCACCACCAGATTGTGCTTGTTGGCTAGCGGTCCCGCGACGTGCACATCTTCCGCCGCGTAGCCGGCCGCTCGCACTCGCACCGCCATAGCCTCCGCGGCGGTAGTCACGTTGCCCGCCGGCGTGTCAGTGGTGTTGATCTCGACGAGTTCTTTGAAAATGTCGCGCGCCAGCTGTTGCGCAGGGGTCCCCGGCAGGCCCGGGTCTGGCCTGCCGGGGCTGGAGGGCGTGAGCGGAGGTTGCTGCGCCCAGGCGAAAGTTGCGGCGAGCAGGCCAACCAGGCAAAGGAGTGATTTGAAGTTCATGAATAGGGTCCTGGTGATTGCGTGATTGCTGATTATACCGAAGGGCGCGGCTTGAGGGGTCCATGACTCAATGCGGAAAACTTGCGGCAAGAAAAAAGGCCGCGCTAACGGTTGCGGTTAACGCGGCCTGGCTATCTGCTGATCCTCTGGATCAGAAGTCGAAGCGCACTCCCAGCTGAAGCAGCCTGGGATTGCCGCTCATGCTGGTGATGCTGGCAAAACCACCTGAAGCACCGTTGCCGTTGGCCAGCGCAAAGTTCGGATGGTTGAATACGTTGAAGAAGTCCCCTTCCAAACGGATCCGTTTGCCTTCAGCCACGCGGAACGTTTTTTGCAGCGAGAAGTCAAAATCCGTGTAACTGGGTCCATAGAACGAATTGCGGCCCACGTTGCCGATATTGCCTGCTGCCGGGTTCGTGAAGAATACGGAGTAGCAGGTCGGCCCCGCTTTCGCGCAGATTCCGGGGAAGAGGTTGAAGGGATTGTCATAGTTGAAGTTTACCGGCGTACCGTTTGAGATTGGCCGGTCGGCAAACTGGTTGAACCCGCTGAAGTCTGTAACCGAGCTAGCAAAGACACTGAACGGGTACCCGGTGTGCCAATTGGTGATGCCCGCGATGTTCCATCCGCCCAGCAGGTTCTCCACGACTGGGTTGGCATCCCGCATAAACGCTCTTCCCTTGCCGAAGGGCAGTTCATACAGGTAAGCCGCAACCAGTTGGTGACGTATGTCGAACGCCGACGGACCGTATTCGGCGACGGCATTGCGTGAGTCAGCATATACGCCGAACTCGCCGGTGCTGCCGAAGAATGACGAGTTATTGTCCAGAGACTTGCCGTAGGTGTATGACGCCTGCAGAGACAAGCCATGGCTCGGCCTCTTCTTCATGCTCAACACCATTCCGTTGTAGTTGGAGTTGCTGCCAAACGCTCCGATGGAGATGCCCGAGTATTGCTGGAACGGGAACGTCCGCTTGTTAGGGGTTACGCTTCCGTTCTTTGTGGGATCGACAATGGTGAGAAATGGCTCATTGGCGTCAAGAAACACGCCCAGCTTCCGGCCCTGCGTGCCTACATAGGA
>DATFXI010000245.1:0-9085 GCA_035316085.1 Candidatus Angelobacter sp. | reverse complement strand
ACTGTGGGCAGTGCCGAAATTTTTCCCGTCTTCGCGCTGTTCAAATGGCGATGGTGGCGCCGCTATTCGGAATGGCCCGGCCTGCCGTTGGCAACATTTCCGTTCCTGCCGTTGCCTCTTCCTTCGAAATGGCACATTCGTTTTCTGCCTGCGATTGATCTCGCGGCCAAGTATGGGCCAGAAGCGGCTGACAACCCGGCTTTGGTCAAACAGATCAGCGTTCAAGTGCGAAGACAGATGCAACAAGCGATTGATGACATCCTGCGCCGGCGGCCGTCGATTTTTTGGGGATCCGTTTTTGAAAGGGGAAAAACCAAGACCGCCGCCAAGACTACTTGATGGAAAGGCGTTGGACCTCGGTCGGCTTGTGCGCGTACCAGTAACGGAACCCGGCCGCGGCCACCGCGCCCAACACGATGCTAATCAGCAGAAACCAGCGCGCGTGAGGAAGTCCCACCAGACACGCCCACGCTATGCCGATTGTGACCAACGCGCCTGCGGTGCCGGCTCCAACGTTAATCCGGTGCATGGATATGCCGGGATGCGGGGCATCGTCATGGGTCTTCATCGCAATGCCCTCCTATAAACAATGATACTCCCCCGGGCAGCTCGCAGGAGTGGGATATCAGGGCGGGCGACAGCCGGACAGTCATTCCACCATGCGATGCGCGCGAAGGATTTCCCGCGTCTTATCCAGAGGCAGTGCTTCCACGGTGTGGCCATGCCCGGTGACAGTTGTGGCCTTGAACAGTGAATTGATGATGGCTTCTTCTGTGGCTTCGATGGCGGCCTCAAACAAGGGCGACATGGCTTCGTTGCCGAGCAGCGTCACTTGCCGGGCCTCGGCGGCATGCTCGGGCGCGATGCGCAACGCTGTGGCCGTGGAAAACGCAATCACAAAATCGCCGCTGCCGTTGGATCCGGACGATCCCGTACGCGCCAGTCCCATGATGGCCCGGGCCGCTAGCCGTTTCAGGTTGCGCGCGTCCAAGGGCGCATCCGTAGCCACCACCATCATGCACGAGCCATCCGCACGATCCAAATGCTGGGCCGTTTCACCTCTCGCCGCCGTTGGCGATCGCCCGCCCGAATTGTCCTTACTCGTCTCGTTTCGGAGATAGTATCTCCCCAGCTTCTTTCCTACGGGAGCACCGTTAATGGTCAAGACGCCGCCGAAATTGCTTTGCACCAGGACTCCCACGGTGTAGCCGCCCAGCGACTGCGGCAGCTTGCGCGACGCCGTGCCGATTCCGCCTTTGAACCCGAACGCGACGGTCCCCGTGCCGGCGCCAACCGAGCCTTCCTCCACCGGTCCGCCACGCGCCCGTTGCATGGCGGCGAAGACATCGTCGCGGGAAATGGGCCGCTGGCGAATGTCGTTCAGATAGCCGTCGTTGGTTTCGCCCACTAGCGGATTCACCGACCTCACGTCCTCGTTCCCTGGCAAAGCCAGCATGTATTCCATGAGAGCGTCGGCGGCACGCGGAACGCAAAGCGTACAGGTCAGCAGAATGGGCGTCTCGATTTCGCCCAGCTCGTTCACTTGCGTCGAGCCGGCTAGCTTACCGAACGCGTTGCCGATAAAGACGGCTCCCGGGACCTTCTCCCGAAAAAGATTGCCTCCGTGCGGCAAGATGGCCGTCACACCAGTGCGGATGTTGTCGCCGCGAACCACCGTGGCCTGGCCGACCAGCACACCCGGCACGTCAGTGATAGCGTTGAGTGGCCCGGGAGCGAGCACGCCGATCCGCACACCCATTTCCCGGGCGCGGACGCGGGGCGGTTCCTGCGCCGCGGAGATCGCTGCCCCCAGCAAAACGGCAAGGCAGCACCAGCGAAGCGATGTGGGCGTCATGGCCGCAACATTGTACGCGGGCCGGTCAGGGAATGGGCAAGTTGCCGGAAAGTCCACAACAGGCTAGGCTAACTAGTTTGATCTCTCGGAGGATTGAAGCGATTATGTCGTCACCCACACTGTTTGGTCTCTGGCTTGCACTTCTGCTCGTCGCCTCCACCGCATTTGCGCAAAAGGCCCCGCCGCCGAAGAAAAATGCGCCCGCCAAAAGCGCGCCTACCGTCGCCGAAGCCGAGGCCTTCATGAAGAAAGCCGAAGCCCAGCTTGAGGATTTAGGAATTCGCGCCAGCCGTGCCAACTGGGTGCAGGAAAACTTCATCACCGACGATACTGAGACTCTCGCGGCGCAGGCCAACGAAAGGCTGACTGCCGTAGTTACCCAATTGGCGCTCGACGCCCGCCGCTTTGACGGACTGAAGATGCCTCCTGAGCTGCAGCGCAAATTCATGTTGCTCAAGCTCTCGCTCACCGCACCGGCGCCGAACAACGACGCAGAGCGCAAAGAGCTGACCGAGATCGCCACCTGGATGGACGGCGCTTACGGCAAAGGAAAATACTGCAAGCAGCAGCCGGACGGGAAACAGAAGTGTCTTTCCCTGAACGATCTCAGCCGGACCATGGCCACCAGCACCAACCCTGACGAGCTGCTCGACGCCTGGGTAGGCTGGCACACCATTTCGCCGCCTATGCGCAAGAAGTACGCGCGCTTCGTCGAGCTTTCCAACAAGGGCGCCAAGGAGCTGGGCTTTAAGGACACAGGGGTCATGTGGCGCGAGAACTATGACATGACGCCGGAGCAATTCAGCGCCGAACTCGAACGGCTGTGGCGGCAAGTGGAGCCGTTGTACGTTTCCCTGCACGCTTACGTGCGCAAACAGCTCATCAAGAAGTATGGCAAAGTCGCTGACCGTCCTGACGGCCTGATACCAGCACACTTGCTCGGCAACATGTGGGCCCAGGAATGGGGCAACATCTATCCGCTGGTGGCCCCGGCGAATTCCGACAAGGGTTATGACCTGACGCAACTCTTGAAAGACCGTAAAACAGACGAGCTGGGCATGGTCCGCTACGGAATCGGTTTTTTCTCGTCGCTCGATTTCAAGCCGCCGCAGCAGACGTTCTGGGAGCGTTCGCTGTTCGTGAAGCCACGCGATCGCGACGTGGTCTGCCACGCCAGCGCCTGGAACATTGACAACCGGGAAGACGTTCGCCTGAAGATGTGCATTGAAATCCGGGACGAGGATTTTGTGACCATCCATCACGAGCTGGGCCACAACTACTATCAGCGCGCTTACCAGCACCAGCCTCCGCTATTCCAGGACAGCGCCAATGACGGGTTCCACGAAGCCGTGGGTGACACGATTGCTCTCTCCGTTACGCCGGAGTATCTGAAGGAAGTTGGGCTTCTCGACAAAGTGCCGCCGGAGAGCGCCGACACGGGCTATCTGCTGAAGATGGCGCTCGACAAGATTGCCTTCCTGCCTTTCGGTTTGCTCATCGATCAATGGCGCTGGAAAGTCTTTTCCGGCGAGATCACGCCCGAGCAATACAACAAAATGTGGTGGGAGCTAAAGGCAAAGTATCAAGGCGTGGCGCCGCCGGTGGAGCGCAGCGAAGCTGATTTTGATCCCGGCGCCAAGTACCACGTGGCGTCGAACACTCCCTACACGCGCTATTTCCTGGCGCGGATCCTTCAGTTTCAGTTCCATCGCGCCCTGTGCCAGACCGCCGGGCAGCAAGGCCCGCTGCATCGCTGCTCCATTTATAAGAGCAAAGCCGCGGGCGAGCGCTTGAACAAGATGTTGAGCATGGGCAAGAGCCGGCCCTGGCCGGACGCGCTGGAAGCCATGAGCGGCCAGCGCCAGATGGACGCTACCGCTATCCTCGACTATTTCGCGCCCCTGAAGAAGTGGCTCGACGAACAGAACCAGGGTGAGAAACTGGGGTGGAAAGGAATGGACACGCCTGCCGGCAAGTGACTCGAACCAAGGTTTGATTGAGTGATCTAGTTTGAGTCAAGGATGAAAGCGTGCTGAAGCTATGGCCAAGTGGTCGCAATTCGAACTCTGGGTGCAGGTCGGAGAAAAGAAGTGGGAGATGATCGGCGTCTTCCCTGACGCTGAGCTGGCCACGACCCTGGCCAAATCGCGCTCGCGGCGCGCTCGCGTGATTGAAGTGAAGTATGACGGCGACAAAATGCTGGGCCAGGAAGTCATCGTCGAGCTGGGTGTCAAACCTCCCAAATAAGGTATATGAAGGAAACAGCAGCTCTGGCCTTTTTCATGATTTCGCTTTACTATCGCCCAAGTGCCTGCCTCCGACGAAAAAGCGCTGAGCAAAGAACGCCTGGTTTCGGCCGCCCTGGGGGAAGACGATGCTTCATATGAGCTCAAGCTGCGTCCGCGGCTTCTGCGCGAGTTCATTGGGCAGAAGAAGGTCAAAGACAATCTGAGCGTGGCCATTGAAGCCACCCGGACGCGCGGCGAAGCGTTGGACCACGTTCTACTCTACGGTCCGCCGGGACTCGGCAAGACCACGTTGGCTACAATCATCGCCAACGAGCTGGGCGTGGCTTACACGCAAAGCGCCGGTCCTGCTATCCAAATCAAAGGCGACTTGACGGCGATCCTCACCAACCTGAGCGATCGGCAGGTGCTCTTCTTGGACGAAGTCCATCGCTTGCAACCCGCGTTGGAAGAGATTCTTTACTCCGCTCTCGAGGACTACAAGCTGGACATCATCATTGGCCAGGGACCTTCGGCGCGGACCCACACCATCGACGTAAAGCCGTTTACCTTTGTCGCCGCCACCACCCGCGCCGGGCTGATCTCCGCTCCGCTACGCTCGCGCTTCGGCATACTGCTGCGTCTGGAGTTTTACACCGACGAAGAGCTCAAGTTCATCATCAAGCGTTCCGCGGAAATCCTGGGCATCGCTATTGACGAGCAAGGCGCAGCCGAACTGGCCGGACGCGCGCGGGGAACGCCGCGCATCGCCAACCGCCTGTTGCGCCGCGTACGCGATTTCGCCCAGGTGCGCGGCCAGGGACGGATTGACCAGGCTGCGGCGCAGGCGGCTCTGGAGATGCTGGAAGTGGACAAACACGGTTTCGATGAGGTTGACCGCCGCCTCCTGCTGACCATTATTGAGAAGTACAACGGCGGTCCGGTTGGTTTAGGAACGCTGGCGGCCGTGTTGGCGGAAGAGCAAGATGCACTGGAGGAGATCCACGAGCCCTTTCTGATCCAGATTGGGTTTCTCGACCGCACGCCGCGCGGACGCGTAGCCACCAAGCTGGCCTACGACCATTTTGGCGTCCGCTATGGTCGGCAAGTCGGCCTGTTCTAGCCAAGCTAGAAGGTTTTGTTGTGCTCTCTAGGTTCGCTTGTTCCGGCTCCCTAGATATTTGTCTCTAACCTTCTTCACCGGCAGCAGTCTAAGCTGGTGCATTCGGGACGTACGACCTCAGGGGGTGGCTCCGCGAAGGAGCCGGAGAATCTGCGTGAAGCCAGTAAGCCTTGCCGTGCGGGTTGTTTTGCCGTTGATGCTGGCAGCCCCGTTGGTGGAAGCGCAAAAGCCCTTGGCGGCTCCCGCAGCGCCCGTCCTTACCCGTCAGATCAGTTCGCTGGCCGTCCCTCGCCTGACCGCTGTCCCGAAGCTGGGCGATTTCGAAGGCATGGCCCCCGCCACTCCCCTCGCCAAGCAAATGCTTGTGGTGGACAAGTTCATCCAGCGGGAACCGAAAGACGGCGCAACTTGCAGCCAGCGCACCCAGGCCTACATTGGTTACAACGACAAGAATCTCTACGTCGTTTTCCTGGCTTTCGATTCCGAACCGCACCTGCTGCGCGCCCGCATGCTGCGCCGCGAATTGATCGACGACGATGACCAGGTCGGCTTCTTTCTGGATACCTTCCACGACTATCGCCATGCTTACGCTTTCTTCGCCAACCCTTACGGAATCCAGCAGGACGCCATCTTCACCGAGAATTCCGGCTACGATCAGTCGTTTGACACGGTGTGGCACACGCAATCCAAGATCAGCGAGCAAGGGTACATGGTGTTGTTTGAGATCCCCTTCAAGTCGCTGCGCTTTCCGCCAACCCAGAACCACACTTGGGGCATTCTGCTTTCGCGCGTGGTGCCGCGCAACAGCGAGCGCTCGTACTATCCCGCCAACAGCAGTAAGGACCAGGGCTGGCTGGTGCACGAAGGCGACATCTCGGGCTTCCAGGAGATTTCGCCGGGAAGAAACATGCAGTTTGTTCCTTACTCATCCATGCGCGCTTTCCGCACACTGGACGAGCGCGATCCCGCCGGTGACCGTTTTACCGGAAAGCATCTGGAGCCCAAGGCTGGCCTTGATTCCAAGATCGTGATCAAAGATAGCCTGGTGCTTGACACCACCATCAACCCCGACTTCGGGCAGATCGAGTCTGACGACCCGCAAGTGACCGTCAACCAGCGCTTTGAGGTTTTCTTTCCCGAGAAGCGTCCGTTCTTCCAGGAGAACGCCAGTTATTTTCAGACGCCGTTCCAGCTTGTGTTCACGCGCCGCGTCGTGGACCCGCTGTTCGGCGGCCGGCTCACCGGCAAGCTTGGGCCGTGGGCCATTGGGACCTTTCTGGCCAATGACCGCGCGCCTGGCAAGAGCGTGATCTCGACTGACCCGCTCTCCGGCAACAACGCTTATTTCGGTGTGCTGCGCGTGAACCGCGAATTCGGCAAGGGTTCCAGTGCCGGCGTCATTTATACCGACCGCGAACTGAAGACCGATCCCAACACTTTCTGCTCAGCGACGGAATGCCTCGTTGGATTCAACCGCGTGGGAGGAGTGGATACCCACATTAAGCTCAACCAGAACTGGTTTTTGGAAGCCCAGGCTGTCACGAGCGAGACCAAATTCAGTGATGGCACGCACCTGGCCGGGCCGGCGTTCCACATCTTTGCCGCGCGCGACTCACGCAAGTTCAGTTTTAACACCATGTATCGCGACGTCTCCCCGGGATTCAACACCGATGTTGGGTTCGTCAACCGCACGGACTACCGTCGGTTCAGCAACTTCGTGAATTACGTCTTCCGTCCAGAAGGCAAGCACTTCACGGCTCATGGCCCCAGAATGTTTGAATTGACGCTGTGGGACCACGAGGGCAATTTCCTGAACTACATAGTGAATCCCGCCTACGAATGGGACTTTCAACGCAACAGCTACATCATTGTCTTCGGACAGGTGGACCACGAACGCTTGCGTCCACAAGACTTTTCCGCCCTCACAGCCAACCGCGATTACGCCCACGCGCTCGGTGGCGTCGCCGTCGGAACTCAGTATTTCAAGTGGCTCAAGATCAACATGGAGGGGGATTGGGGCACCGCGACCAATTTTGTTCCGCGCTCCGGCCCGCCCGTCATCGCTAATTGGACTGCGGCGTTCCTGAGTGGTACCGTCCGTCCGGCAAAAGGCCTGACAATCGATAACAACTATATTCTGTCGCGGTTCCTAGATCAGAATACTGGTCTCAACATCTTCAACAACCACATTATCCGCTCCAAGTGGAACTACCAGTTCACCAAAGAGTTCTCTCTTCGACTGATCGGCCAGTACGTGACCACCATCTCCAATCCTGCGCTCACGACTCTACAAAATACCAAGAACTTCAACGGTGACGTTCTGTTCACCTACATGATCACCCCGGGCACAGCCATCTATGCCGGTTACAACAGCAATCTTCAGAACCTTGATCCCTCTCTGGCCTCAACCCCAGACGGCCTGCTGCGCACCCGGCGTTCATTCATCAATGACGGCCGGCAAATCTTCATCAAGGTTTCCTACCTGTTCCGCTACTAAAAGCATCTAGCCCGCGGAGGAAGCGCCGGCTCCCCATCACGACACTCCAATTCTCAGGGATCCCGATCCTGGTCAAAAGAAATGAAATTTGCCGGCCCCGCGAGCGGTCGTTTGTGTCAGTGCCGCGTTTCTCGTTTATGATGACTCTACTCGCATGTCCATTTCGGTTCGTTCCTTCGCAAAAATCAATATCGGTTTACGCATCGGCCCCCTGAGGGAAGACGGCTTCCATGAGCTGCGCACGCTCTATCAAACCATCGCGCTCTATGACACCGTACGCGTAGATGTGGGCCGCGGCATAGGGATTGAGATCGCGTGCAAAGATCCACGCGTCCCCTGCGACGAAAGCAACACCTGCTACCGCATGGCGGAACGGGTTCTTCGCGCCTTCAAACTGCGCAGCAAGGTACGCATCACGATTGAGAAAGGACTGCCCGTGCAAGGCGGCCTGGGCGCTGCGTCGTCGAACGCCGTGGCCGCCATGTTGGGCTTGGAAAAAGCCCTGAAGCACCAACTGTCGGCCCTGGAACGGCTACAGTTGGCGGCCGAAGTTGGGTCGGACTTGCCGCTGTTTTTGGTCGGAGGCACCGTGCTCGGTACTGGCCGCGGTGAACAGGTTTATCCCATCGAAGATCTTCCTAGCTTCCCGTGCGTGATCGCCACGCCTGAGATCGGCGTTTCCACACCCGCAGCTTTCGCCGATTGGGACGCCAAGCACGGTAAATTGACGTCCCCGGACAGCTCCGATAGAATGAATGAGTTCAGCCATGCTGTGTTTGAGTGGCTGTGCGGTAGAGGGTTTTCTCCAACCGGTGTCCCAAGCAAAGGCTGGGACCGGGCCGAGGCACTGCTTCTCGACCTTGTCCGTACCGGGATCGAAAACGACTTCGAAAGTGTCGTTTTCCCTAAGCATCCCGCCCTGCGTGAGGTCAAACGAGCTTTGGAACGGTCCGGCGCGAACTATGTTTCGCTCTCCGGCTCGGGATCGACTGTCTACGGGCTCTTTGCCGATAAAGTATCAGCTGCCAAAGCAGCTAAGTTGTTGACGGATAATGGGGTTAAGGCCAGGGCCACGGCAACGCTACCCAGAGCGAAGTATTGGCAGGAAACGGTCTCGAAGACGGTGTGACGACTGGGCCGTCGACTAGACTAATGGTAGTGAGGTGCCTTTCCGTCCAGCGCGCGAAAGCCGCGCGTGCCGGGGACCCCGTGCGGTAAGCTTCTGGATGGGTGAGGCGAACGGGGAGCGCTGTTCCGCGCGAACCTGAGCCGAGGGCGCAGTCGCAGAGCGACGGAGCCCTTGAATGAAAAGCGTTGGGCCGTCGACTAATGGTAGGTCAAGTGCCTTTGGAGCACTTTGTCTAGGTTCGAATCCTAGCGGCCCA
>DATFXI010000244.1:0-4875 GCA_035316085.1 Candidatus Angelobacter sp. | reverse complement strand
GTGACCACGGTGTGCAACGAAATCTATGTCGAGATGCGCAAGATGAGCCGTCATTTCGAGCGCGACATCATGCTGCGCGTGAACCCGGAAGTTGCTAAGGCGCTGAAATCGAACTCCGGGAAGTGGCTACAGGAGATGGAGGAACTCACCAGGCAGACGGTCCTGGTGAAATCTGACCCGCTGCTGCACCCGGAACACTTCGACATTCAATAAACTCGATCCGCATGAAAAAGGCCGGACCGCGCATGGTCCGGCCTTTTTGTCTGATATAGTCTTTCGAAACTTCGTAGCAATAACACTCCTGGTATGGGGAAAAAATTCAAAGGCACTGCGGCGAAAACGCGGGGTCCCCGACGCGAGCGCTTTTCGCGTGACGGAGTGCAAAACCGCGCCTTGGCCGCTTACATCAAACTGGCCCGCGCCGCTAATGCCTCCATGGCTTACGCCCGCGTAGGCCTGGAAGACGCCGGGCTTACGCTAAGCCAGTTCGCGGTCTTGGAAGCGCTCTATCACGTGGGGCCGCTCTGCCTGGGCGACTTGGCTCGGCGCATCCTCACCAGCAGCGGTAACCTCACGTTGGTGGTGGACAACTTGGAGAAACGTGGTCTGGTCAAACGTGGCACACCGGGACGCGACAAACGCTACATTCGGGCCACCATTACCCCTGCGGGGCGAAGGCTTATCGCCAGGATCTTCCCCGGACACGCCAGCCGGATTACCCAAGTGATGTCGCGCCTGACGCCCGAGGAGCAAGAGAGGCTGGGCGCGCTGTGCCGCAAGCTGGGAATGGGGGAGTAGGCAGTTAGAAGTTCTAACCTTTTTGAGAATCTCGCACCGGGGTCTCAGACCTCGCGCCTGTGCTATCTTAATGCGCTCATGTCTCCTCTTACGGTGTTGTATGCCATCGCCATTTTTCTGGGAAGCTTTTTGCTGTTTCTGGTGGAGCCGATGGCGGCCAAGCGTCTGCTGCCCCTCTTAGGGGGTTCCGCCGCAGTGTGGACCACGTGTCTAGTCTTTTTCCAGGTCGCGTTGCTGCTGGGCTATCTGTGCGCACACTGGCTCGCAACGCGCTTGCGTCCCCGCACCCAGGCCCTGGTTTATACCGGACTGCTGATCGTTTGCCTGGCCCAAGTAAGCCTCAATCTTCGTCCTGACCTGCATGCTTCCACATTCCATCCGATTGTGAGCGTGTTCCTGCTGCTGACCACGCTCATTGGGCTGCCGTTCGTGGTCCTCTCCGCGACCAATCCATTGCTGCAGGCCTGGTACTCGACCGGGTTCACCCAACCGGCAAGCGCGTCGAGCGCCGCAGCCCCAGCCGCGGCCAGACCGGCCCAGCCCGAGAACGGCAGCGCTCCTGCTGCGGTCAGGGTTGTCCCACCCTATCGTTTGTTTGCGCTTTCCAACTTCGGATCGCTCTTGGCTCTGCTGCTTTATCCGTGGGTGGTGGAACCGCGTTTCAGCCTGCGTGAACAGAGCCTGGCCTGGTTGGCGGGTTTTGCCGTGTTCGTGTCGGCTTGTGCAGCAATCGCTTGGGTCAAGCTCCGCACTGGACAGGAACGCGGTGCTGATGTGGCAGGTGATCGGGCAACGCGGGCCATCGCGGACGAGCCGAAGCCCTCTCTCGGCGATCGCGTGCTCTGGCTGCTGTTGGCGGCCTGCGGCTCCGTGATGCTTTGCGCCATGACCAACCATCTCAGCCAGAACATCGCGGCGATTCCGCTGCTTTGGATCGTCCCGCTCACCATGTATCTGCTGAGCTTTGTGATTGCTTTCAGCCGCGGTTCGTGGATGCCAAGGCTTCTTCGGATTCGCATTCCGGTGGTGGGAGTTTCCGTGGCTCGAATGATTCTGCTGGGCCTGACGGGGGTGACCATCGTCGCCCTGGTTTACATGCTGGACGAAATGGGGAAAGAAATCTCGTCGCTGAGGGCAGCCTTGATTTTTTACTGCTCGGCACTATTCATGATTTGCCTTTTCTGCCACGCCGAATTGCACCGGATACGCCCGGCGCCGCGGCACGCCACGTCGTTCTATCTCTTGATTGCTGCCGGCGGCGCGCTTGGTTCGGTTCTGGTAGGCGTCCTAGCGCCGGTGACTCTCTCCGGCAGTTACGAATTAGCGTGGGGGGTGACGTTCACTTCCTTGATGGTGCTGGCAGTAACCTGGCGTAACGGAATCGGCTGGCGAATATTCTGGTCCGGGGCAACGGTTGTGATCGCGGGCACACTCGTCTTTTTTCACATTCGGGGCGACGGCGAGCATGTCATCACCCGTGTGCGTAATTTCTACGGGACACTGCGCGTCACGGAAGAGAGGGTGCCGCCGTTTACCGGGCCGACGCGTTATCTCTATCACGGCACCATCCGCCACGGCTCGCAGATCTTTACCGACGAACTGCGCAAGACGCCGACCACTTACTATGCTCACGATTCTGGTGTGGGACTGGCCCTGGATCTCTGCTGTGCCGACAAGCCGCGGCGTGTAGGGGTGATCGGGCTGGGCACCGGCACTCTTGCGGCTTACGGACGCCAAGGCGACGTCTTCCGGTTCTATGACATCAACCCGCTGGTCGAACCGATCGCACGCAATCTGTTTACCTACGTTCGCGAGTCCGGAGCCACGATTGAAGTTGTCCCCGGCGATGCCCGGCTGTCTTTGGCAGCTGAGCCGCCGCAGCAATACGACGTTCTGGCCATCGATGCTTTTTCGGGGGACGCCATACCCGTTCACCTGCTTACGCGGCAGGCGGTGGCTGTCTATCAGCGCCATCTCAAGCCGGGTGGGATCATTGCTTTCCACGTCTCCAACAAATTCCTGGATCTGGCGCCAGTGGTTGGTCAACTGGCGGACTCGGCCGGCTTGCACACGGCTTGGGTGGCTTCGGGCGCTGATGAAGACGACGATGAAGAAAATGCCAAGGGCGAATACGTGGCGGATTGGGTCTTGGTCACCAGTAGCCAGGACTTCGTATCGCGAGAGCAGGTGAAGGCGGCCAGCGGGGAGCTTGTGTCGAACCCGGCACTGCGGTCTTGGACGGACGATTACAACAGCGTCTTGCCGCTGCTCCGCTGGAAAGACGACAAGAAAGATGACAAGCCGGATGAAAAGAAAGATGACAAGGGAAATCCCCCGCCGAAATAACGTCGCTCCTGTTGGCATCTCTGGATTCCAGGTGAGAAAGCGGCTTTTTTAGAGCATCCTCATCCCGACGGCCGTTAGGCGAGCGCACGCATGAGGTCCTTCGGCCTTGGCTGAAACTATTTTGACATCAAAGCATCTAATCATTTGGTAATTGGGCAAATTTGGTAATTAGGAATTGCCAAAAGACGCTCAGCAGCCTGGTTTTCAACTAACGCAATTACCCAATCTCTTAAAAAAGTTTGCTGTGGACGGCCCGATCCACACTGCAGGTTACGCCAGGCGCCTGTCGAGGAGGAATCTATGATTGAAATCAGACACGCTGATGCACGCGGCCACGCCAACCACGGATGGCTGGACACGCATTACACTTTCTCGTTCGCCGACTACTACGATCCCAGATTCATGGGTTTTCGCAGCTTGCGGGTGATGAACGAGGACCGGGTCGAACCCGGTTATGGTTTTCCCGCCCATCCCCATCGCGATATGGAGATCATCACCTATGTGCTGGAAGGTTCTTTAGAACACAAAGACAGCATGGGGACCGGCTCGGTGATCCGTGCCGGAGAGGTGCAGAAGATGAGCGCCGGAAGCGGCGTTCGGCACAGCGAGTTCAACCCATCGAGAACCGCGCCGGTGCACTTCTACCAGATCTGGATTTTGCCGGAAAAGGAAGGAATCCGTCCGACGTACGAGCAGAATACGATTCCATCCGAAGAGAAGCGGGGCCGGCTGCGGCTGGTGGCGTCGCCCAAGGGCGGCAACGGGAGCGGCGTGGTCAAGCTCTACCAGGACGCGGAGATTTTCGCGAGCGCGCTTGCGGCGGGTGAGACGGTAGAGCGCGAACTGAAAAAGGGACGTTACGCCTGGCTGCAGGTGGTCCGGGGTGCGGTCACGCTCAATGGGCAGGAGCTCAAAGCCGGGGATGGAGCGGCCATCGCGCAGGAGCCAAGGGTTGAGATCGCGGGCAAGGCCGGCCAGAGCGAAGTGCTGTTGTTTGATCTGGCCTGAGCCGTTTCTGAAGCGCCCGAGCGGAGCGGACTGGTCGGACGTTTGGCGCATGTTGGCGCTTGATGGCGCGGGCTTTTTAGCCTCAACTCGACGAAATACCCATTTGCACAAACCGGGGCCGGGGTTCATGGAACTTTGGGCGAAGAAAGCAGTTTCCATTGAAGTCCCGGCCTCGCGGTTTCTAGGTCATGGGGACCCCTCGCTTCGCTCGGGGTTACCGAAAGAAGCCCGATCGCAATCCTCGCCATTACGATGGGGTTAATACCCCAGTTTCGTATCAACCCCTTAGTAACCCCCTGAGGCAAAATAGCGAACCGTGTGCATCAACACCACAACCAGTTGTGGTGCTCTGGATCGTCCTGCTCAGGATTTTGAGATTACGCGAGCAGAAAAATGGTACTAGCCCCAAAGATACCCCCAAAACAGCGGTAGAAACCGGAAGTTCCCTATTGACCTCCTGAATTAAGCCAGCTATAACTCGCTTCGACCTGAAGTTTTCCCCCCGAGAAGATAGAAGACAAAAAGGTAATTCTCCCCAGGGCCCGGTGAGGCCAACAACCACACTGCGGAAAGGCTTACGTCTATGGCAGCAGATTCGCGTGAAGTAATGAACATTCGGCAGGCTTCGCAATACCTGGGGGTCAGTCCGGACACGCTCTACAAGTACGTGACGGAGGAGAAAATCCCCGCCTTCAAACTCGGGAACCGCTGGAAATTCAAGAA
>DATFXI010000243.1:0-14576 GCA_035316085.1 Candidatus Angelobacter sp. | reverse complement strand
GGCTGTGCCCACGCGCACGCAGGTCGAACCTTCTTCGATGGCAACTTCGAAGTCGTGTGACATGCCCATGGAAAGCACGTCCATGGCAACTCCCGGTAGCCTGCGCTGAGCGATCTGGTCACGCAGGTCGCGCAGCAGGCGAAAGTACGGCCGCGTGGCTCCAGGATTCTCCGCGAACGGCGGCACCGCCATCAGCCCGCGGACGTGAAGATGCTCCAGCCGGGCCACACCGCGCAGCAGTTCCTCGAGTCCCGGCGAATCCAGCGGCACACCGCTTTTTGTCTCCTCGCCGCCGACGTTAATCTCAATCAGCACCGGCAGCGTCTTGCCCAGCGTTGCGGCGGCCTGATCCAACTTTTCCGCCAGGCGGAGTGAGTCCACAGAATCGACAGCGTTGAAAATCTCAGTGGCTTTCCTGGCTTTGTTGGTTTGCAAATGTCCGATCAAATGCCACTCGGCGTCTTTCAGGTGCGAAACGGCAGGCAGCTTCTCTTGAAATTCCTGGACCCGGTTCTCGCCGAAAGTCCGCACTCCCGCCGCGTACGCCTGAAGAACGCGTTCCGGCTCAACGGTCTTGCTCACGGCCATCAGCGTGATGGAAGCCGGATTGCGGCCCACGCGTGCGGCGGCGCGGCCCATACGCTCGCGGACTGCGGCGATATTTTCGGCAATGGCCATACCCGCTTGATTGTACGGGTCAGCGCTGCCCCGGGAGCAAACCAGCCTCTACTTCTTGTCTCCGAGCGGCTTGCGCGCAAAGTAGAACAAGGAGTACATCAGCAACCCGAACATCGCCACGCCCCACAGGTTGGCGAAGATGGGATGGTCGGTCATGAACGTAAGCCTTGTGCCCCAGGCAATTGAGTTTTCGGGTAGCCAGTTCCAGCTCTCAGCAACCTTAATGGCAATCCCCATCAGGCCGACAATACCACCGGCAGCGATCAACCCGCTGGCGTACAGCGAACCGGGGCTGACCTCGCTCTCCTCTACTTTCTCACCGGCCCGCTCGGCGGCTCTTTCCACCAGCCAGCGCACCACTCCACCGCAGAAGATCGCCAGCGTAGTTGCCATCGGAATGTAGAAGCCCACGGCGAACGAGAGGGAACGGATGCCCAGTAGCTCTATGCCGACCACCAGAAAGACTCCCAGCAGAATCAGGCCCCAGGGCAGCTTGTGAGTCAGAATGCCGTTGATGACGGTGGCCATGAGCCGAGCCTGCGGCGCCGCAGCTTTGTCACTGCCGATGCCGTGCACCCATTGGATCTCAATTTTGCCGGACTGCGGGTTGTAGAGATAATTTCCGTCGGGCACTTCAGCCGAGTTAATGGAATTGAGCAAGATCATGCCCTGCACCGACTGTTCCTTCGACGGGCCACCGGCTCGGTCCGCTGCCAGTCTTACCGTTTTGCGATCGAATTTGGTGTTCGTGTCTTTGGATACTCCGGAGGGCAGCTTGTTGATGTCCACGGGAATTGAGACGGCGCGGAACTGGGCCAGGCCATTGTCCATCCCGATCAAAGTTCCGCCAATGGCAAACACGGAGATGATCACGCCCACTAGGAGAGCGAGCTGTTGTTTGGAAGGAGTGGCGCCCACCAGAAATCCAGTCTTTAGGTCCTGAGAAGTGTTACCGGCATTGGCCGAAGCAATGCAAACTACACCGCCAATGGTGATGGCCAACGCGAAATATGCAGGCTCAGTCCAGCCGAGAAGCAGAAACATAGCGCAGGTGGCCATTAGCGTTGCGATTGCCATTCCGGAAATCGGATTGGACGATGTGCCGATCAACCCGGTGATGCGGGAAGACACCGTTACAAACAGGAACCCAAAGACCACGACCAGCAGAGCTGCAAAAAAATTCTCCAGCACAGAAGTGTGCGCGCCCCTGATTCCGAAGAAAGTAAGCATGGCCCACATCAGCAGCATCAACACTGCTGCACCCGCGAGGGCGCGGCTGAGCGGGATGTCCTGCTCCGTGCGTCGCTGGCTGGCGACTCCCGCGGCGCCTGCCGCCAGGTCTTTGGCTCCCGCCCGCAAAGCAGCGATGATGGTAGGCAAGGTCCGGAGCAGAGTGATCAGCCCCGCCGCAGCTACTGCGCCTGCTCCCATGGGACGGATGTAGCTGCGCCAGAGGTCCTCCGGGGCCATATCAGCGATCAACTTGGTGCCGGGGTAGAGATTCGTTGTGAGATGTGATCCAAAAAATTTGATCGCGGGCATCACGACCAGCCAGGCGAAAACGCCGCCGGAGAAGATCACTCCTGCAATGCGCGGGCCAATGATGTAACCCACGCCCAGATATTCCGTTGTAGTGTTGGCGCGGAACGAGCCACCCTTCAACCAGTCTGGATTGTAAGTAGGGGTGCTGGGCCACACGGCGAACATGTTTTCGTTCTGAAAAACCGTGTAAAGCGCACCTAGACCCAAGCCGGCGAAAACCCGGCCGGCAAACGAGCCACCTTTGTCGCCGGCGATCAAAACGTCGGCGCAAGCCGTACCTTCGGGATAAAGCAGATTCCCGTGTTCCTTGACAATCAACTGGCGGCGCAGCGGAATCATGAAGCACACCCCCAGACATCCGCCGATCAGCGCCAGCATCGTGATGCGCCAGTAATCAAGGCCGAATCCCAGGAAGATCAGCGCCGGCAAGGTGAAGATGACGCCGCCCGCAACCGATTCACCGGCTGAACCGGTGGTCTGAACAATGTTGTTTTCGAGGATGCTGGCTTTGCCAAACGCCCGGAGGATGCTGATCGATAGCACGGCAATCGGAATGGAAGCCGCAACAGTCAAACCGGCGCGCAGTCCCACATAGACGGTGACTGCGCCGAACATCAGTCCGAAAATCCCGCCCAGAATCAGCGCCCTTGCGGTCAACTCCGGCCGCACTTCTTCTGCCGGTACGTAGGGCTGAAATTTTGGTTCCGCTGCTTTGGCTTCGACGGTTTGTGCCATCTCTCGCCTCCCCTGTGAATTGACTTAACTAGTTGAAAGTGTGACGCAAGTTAGCACAGGACCGTGGTCTGTTACAAATTCATCGGTCCTGTCGCTGCGCTCCAAACCGCCAAAGATCGTGGCTTCGGTGGGGACCCTTCTGCTCCTGGGGCACGGGGCTCGGCGGCCCCTGGGCCTCGCCGCAGGATTTCCTTGCCAAAACGTCCTGTCGCTGCGCTCCAAACCGCCAGAGATCCAGCCTTCGGCAATGGTTCTTTTGCGCTGCAGCGGTCAGCTCGCCGCGGAAGTCGGGCTTGCTGCCGATTTTGCTTTCCAATCCTGGCGATTTTTTAACATGGCCTTCATTGCCTCCGCCCATGACCCAGCTTATACTTGTGCTAAGCACTTCCTTCACGGGGTCTCGAGGAGGGGTAGTCTTCAGTGGCGGTGACCTAAGCCGGGCTCAAAGGGCATTTCAGTATGCGGCTGAAAGCCTGTTTTCTGTCCTGTTCCCGTCAGACTGCCGGATTTGCCGCCAACCGCTCACCAGAATCTCCAATTTGCCGGTTTGCCAGGAATGCCTGGGAGGCATGGTCCCCATTACCGGGCCATTGTGCGCGACGTGCGGCGAAAAGCTCCTAGGGCATCGTTTCGAAGGCGACCCTGCGCCGCTCTGTGACCTGTGCCAACGCGCCGCGCCGCGTTTTCGCAAAGCGGTGGCTTACGGCGCGTACGAAGGCCCGCTGCGTGACTTGGTGCACATCCTGAAATATCAGCGCGTCAGGTCGGCTGCGGCTTATTTAGGACGTTTGCTCCACCAGGCTATGGCTACCGTTGAACTCGCAGAGCCGGCACTGGCCGTCCCGGTGCCATTGTGGAAAGGCAAGCGCCGGGAGCGCGGGTTCAACCAGGCGGAAGAGATTGCGCGGGCTTTTTTGCGCTTCCGCGAAAGCCGCGGCATCCAATTGCATACAGCTCTGCTGGTCCGCACCCGCGAGACGGCTTCACAGACTGGGCTGACGCGGCCGCAGCGTCGCGCCAACCTGCGCGGGGCCTTCGCCGTCAGCCAACCGGAGAAGCTCAAAGGACGGAACGTCCTGCTGGTGGATGATGTGATGACGACCGGCGCAACCGCTAGCGAGTGCGCCCGCGTCCTGTTGCGGGCAGGGGCGAAACAGGTTTGGGTGGCCACGGTTGCACGCGCCACCCGGGAAGCGGCGAGTTTGCCGGAGATTGTCAGGACCGCCGCGGCCGGATGGGGAGGAACACCGGGCCATGCATGAACGGGACAAAGCGAGAAACAAACGCCATCATCAGCATCATCACGGCGAAGGGCAGCCACAGGAGGCGGCGCCGCGCAAGAGCCTGATCATGCAGACTCCGGTGCTGGTGCTGAACGCGTCGTACGAGCCAATCAACATCTGCGCCGCCCGCCGCGCAATCGTGCTGGTGCTCAAGGGCCTGGCCATGCCGGAAGAAGAGAATGGCCACTACCTGCACGCGGCGCGTATCGCCATGCGCGTACCTTCCGTAATCCGCTTGCTCGAATACCGCCGCATCCCCCACCAGACCCGGGCTCTCTCTCGCAAGAACATCCTGCTGCGCGACCGCAACACCTGCCAGTACTGCGGCGTGGTGCTGCCCTCGAGCGAGCTTACCCTGGACCACGTGGTACCGCGTTCGCGCGGAGGCTCTTCGACCTGGGAGAATCTGGTGGCTTGCTGCCATCCGTGCAATCGCCGCAAGGGCAATCAACTGATTTCTGAAACCGACATGAAGCTGGTGAAAGAACCGCGTCCCTTCACGCTGCATACCAGCCGCCACATCATGCGCATGATCGGGCGGTCGGACATCAAGTGGCGGAAATATCTCTTCTATTAGCAATCAGCGAAGAGACCAATTTGCGCAGCTAAAGCCAGACCAAAACGGGCCGGGCTCATGACATCGTCGTCCGCTGCTTTAGCTGAACTAACTGCCAGTTGCTAACTGCCAACTGCTTTTCTCGCCTGAGAGCGGCCATGCATGCTCTAACCGCACTGCTGCCTACATTGGGCACAGGCGTGCTCAAGGACAGCTGCTCTGGACTGTTTACTATTTGGTAAACTGTTGCCGTCATGCACTTTAATGCCGGACCGGTCATTCTCTGCAGATGGCAGCAAAAGTGCACATGAAGAACGGCGCAAGCCAGTTCGTCTTTTCTTGTTCGCGACTGAGAACATACTGGAAAATTTGCCATCAACGCGCGTGCGGGGCGCGTCGGGCCGAACGAACCCAGGAGCAGAATGGCTGACACGGTATTGGAACAGGTTCTTGCGGAATTGAGAAAGACGGCAATCACATACTTTCCGCAAAAGGGCGAACTCAAGAACCTTCGCGTGGTGGGCCACACGCCGAAGAGCGACCACATGATCTACGATGTATGCGCTGATCTGGTCCAGGGCAACGAGCGGATGGCCATCAAGGTCTACCGTCCCGCCAAATGCGGTGGAAATGCGCGCGCCGTGGCCCGGCAAGAGACTGCGAACCTGGAGTTCGCATACCAGTGCATGGTCAAGAAAAAACTGGGTGGAATACCGCGTCCGCTGGGTGACTCGAGCGAACTTGGCGCGGTGGTCGCGGAGAAGATCAGCGGCTTACCGTTGCAATCCATCATCATGAAGGCTGCCTTGCTGCCCGGCTTTGCGGATACAGGCAGCATCGCGCTGGCGGCCCAGCGCGCCGGACAGTGGCTGCGCTCCTTCCACAAGGCCACGGCCGATATGCCGGAACCGTTTGACAGCGCCGCGTTGCTCTCCGGCCTGGAGAAGCTTTGCCGCAGTTGCCGCGAAGAAGGCTTGGACGAAGCGTCGATCCGGGTGGTCCTCGATGGCGCGCGCGCCGTGTTGGCCCGCGCCCGCAAGACCATGCCCAGTTCCGCTGTGCTCACCGATTTCGCCCCACTCAACGTGGTGGTGACCGAGAACGGCGTGGGTTTTTGTGACTTGGCCCGCATGAAGCGTCGCGGCAACTCACTCGACGACGTGGCCAACTTCCTGGCGTCAGTGGAGGCTCTCGAGAAGTATCCCTTCTGCAACCGCGCTATCACCGGCCAAATCCAGGAGAGCTTTCTGGAAGCCTACGGTGCCACCACGCCGGATTTGGCGGTCCTGCGTGTGTTCAAGATGAAGGCCCTGCTGGGAATGTTTGCCCACGGCCGGGTGGTAAAGGACAACGCCCTGCGCAAGAAGATCATGTGGGCGACGGTGATGAAGAAATTCATCCACCAGGCGGCACGACGGTCACTGGCCCCGCCGGCGGCAGCGGCGTAAGCAAGCATTCAGCCATCAGCGATCAGCACTCAGCCCGCTCGCTCTCTTGCTCGCCATAACAACTTTTTGGGCGTGGAGGCAATTCGGGGGCTGAATGCTGATTCCTGAGTGCTGATTGCTATTTGCTTCTGCGGAACTTGAATTCAAACTCCTTCATCCTTACTCTTTTCCCGCTGAACTTCACGCCTTCGGCTTCCAAGCGAAAGCGCTGTTCCAAGCCTCGTTCACCGGGAAGTGCAATCCGTCCGCCAGCGGCGACCACACGTTGCCAGGGCAGTCCGTAAGACTGGCGGAGTGCCCTCACTACCTGGCGGGCTGCGCCAGGAGAGCCGGCCGCGCGGGCCACTGCCCCATAGGTCGAGACTTTGCCTCGAGGGATTTTGCGGACGGTAGCGCGGATGCGGTCCAGCAGGAAAGGCAAGGCTGCTAGTCTCCAACTTTGTGGGCGGTGCCTTCCAGCACTGTCTTCCAGGTGTTGCCTCCGTCATCGGAAGACTGAGTCTTGAAAACCTCGGTGCGCGGGTCGGTGAATTCATTGGTCGTCCGGATTTGGATTGTCTTGCCGCCGTTTTCGAAACTGCTGGAATAAGTCCAGACGTTGCCTTTGATCTCGACCTTGCCGCTGTTGGGCCTGCCTCCCGGATCGGGGATGGTGACGTAGCTATAGATGTTGTCTTTACTGTTGTAGGAGTATGCAGTGAACTGATGGTGATTGCTTCCCGCCAAGTTGACCAACTGATCGCAGACTAAGAAGATCCCTTGCGGCGACCAGCGGCACTCAAGCGTCGAGCTGATCTTGTTGTCGGAACCGGTCAGCGTTCCTTCCGTCTGCCATTTGCCGACGAAAGCACCTAGTTTACGGGTTGCATCGTCTGCCTGGGACGTTCCCAGGGAGCTCGAAATCATAGCCACGAACAGGCAAAGACCAAACTTCGCTCGCATGAGAGGTTCCTCCATCGGTGAATTGCGCTAGCAGATTGCCTGAAAGAAGGCGCCGAAAGCAAGGTGAGGCATCGGCAAAAAAAGATGGGACAGCGTGCCCATGCTGTCCCCTAGAAAAGTGAGCTTTGGGAAAGGCTACTTCTTACCAGCGCCCGGCTTGCCCGCTGCGGCGGGTTTCTTAGCCGGCGGCAACGCCTTTTCGATGGGAATTTCGTTTCCGTCTTTGTCAACATAGTGAATGTCAAACGCGCCATCGGTCGCGATGAAGAACGTGCAGGCGGCTACGCAAGTGAACTGGTGCTGGTGCTTGCCCGGCAGATACACGTAGTCGCCGGTCGCGGCCGCGGCTGCGGCCGCGCCTTTCATCTCTATTTTGGCTTTGCCGCTGACGAACATCAGACTTTCCAATGTGGTGTGCCAGTGCCAGGGAATCAAGCACCCGGTGGTCGCCTTGGCTAGAATCACCGCTGCGCCTTTGGTCGGGTCGCCACGCTGCACCGACAAGGTCGCACACGTCGGCAGCCCGGGCAGGGCTGCGAATTTGCTAGACGCTGCCGTTGTCACCCCTGCCTTATCCTGGGCCCATGTGGTCATTGACACAGCCGCCAGCAACGCAGCCGTGGCAACCGATCTCAAAACTGTTTTCATCCTTTTTTTTCCTCCACTTCCTCGCTGCGAGGGTCGCAACTTCACGAGGATTGTAGACACACCGGACCTTAGATGCAAAAGCAGCGCTGAGGGCGTTCGCGGCGTGGGCTCACCGGGCCGACCGCGCCAGCGTGGTCGAGTGCAACCGGATGCGCTCATGGAATCCCAGCCGCTGGTAGATGGCGACGGCGCGGGGGTTGTCAGTCCGCACGGTAAGAAAGGGATGCTCCTTGCGCTCGCGGATGTTGTTCACCAGAGCGATCACCAGCGCGGTGGCGTAGCCGCGTCCTTCATAGCCAGGAAGCGTGGCCACAGTAGTGATCTCGCGATAGCCAGGTACATGCAACCGCAATCCACCCATGGCCACAAGGCGCCCTTCGCTGCGAATACCAAGAAAAGTCCCCAGTTTTTGGATGCGCGGGCAAATCGCGCGTCCCGGCCGTGTAGCCGAATAGAGTGTGGTCATTTCAGGCAGATCCGCTTTCTTCAGTTCAACGATTTCCGGCGTCGCAGCCGACTTGGCCGCCGACGCGGACGGGCCGGTTTCGTTCTCGTCATTGTGCAGGACCATCTGCAGCAGCTCGACATGGCGTGTCATGGTCCATCCTGGTGGCAGGACTAAAGGAGTGGCGGAGTACAAACCCACCGGTGCGTTTGCCAGTCGTGCCAGCGATTCCCAGGCCGGCGGCAGCGGAAGGGCCAGCGCGCCGAAGACGGCCACTCCGGCGGGAAGCGGCGAGCCATACCATCCACCAGCGCAATGCTCGCCTGGTGCGTGGTCAGCGCAGTCCAGACAGGATTGTCGAGCGCATGCATGGCCAATAGTGTAGCTGCGTACGGGCCCAAGCCCAGGACTTTAGCCGGGTCCCCGACGCGCGCGGTTTTCGCGTGGCGGGGTAGAAGGCCTGGGTTAGCGGAGAGAATCGGCAGGCGACCCAACAACGCTGGCAACATTAGGCGCCCAGGCCTTATCTCACCATGTAGCTCTCTGCGTTACATTGTGAGGAGGCTTGGCATGAAACCAATCCTAGCCTTGTTGTCGCTATTGGCAGCTTTGGGCTATGCGCAGCAGCCCACGAATCCAAGCCAGAACCCCCCTGCTCCTCCCCCCACAGCGGTCCCTGAGAGCAGCCAGCCTACGCCCACGCCTCAGCCGCGTCAGGACAAAGCATCGGCGAACAACCAGATCAAGGACAACGTGCGCAGCGCGGTCGACGGCGATCCGATTCTCAGCGGGACCAGCGTGCAAGTCAGCGTGGACGACGTATACATTACGCTGACGGGATCTGTTGATAGCCAAGGCCAGCTCCAGAGAGTGCTGCAACTGGTGTCGCCCTACGCGAACGTGCGCCAAGTGGTAAACAAAATTCAGATCAGGTAAGGGTGTAGCGTTACCCACCGGAAGTCCCGTTCTCGGGAAGCACCAGGGCTACGAGGCGGTCTTCTTCGACGCCACGGCCGGCAACGATCCGCTGGCGTACCAGTACGTCCAGGGCCAGGGGCCGCCCAAGATCGTTTGGCCGAGCTTCACGGCCTACCTTCGCGATGTCGCCTCGCAATATCACCGACACTAGGTAAGTCGCTTTAGTGGCGCTCAGTAAAATCGCCAAGCTTACGGGGCAGGACTCGCCTCCGCAAACGTTCCGCGTGCCTTCGGATAAGGCAAAAAATGGTTCCACAAAATGTCCGCGAAGCCGTCTAAGATGTTGGTTTACTTTCGGAGGTAAAACCGTGAGAAAAGAACTGATGCGTCACTTTATGGGCTTGGCGATGGTCCTGGCGGTGGCCGGCTCCATGACCGCCCAAACCAAGACCAAGGCGGCCGGGAAAGCCGCTCCCGCGGTCAAAGCCGCGGCCAGCAGCGCCAACATCCCGATCCCTGATATCAAGTACACAAAATTCGTGCTCAAGAACGGGCTAACGTTGCTGGTGCATGAAGACCACAAAGCCCCCATCGTGGCCGTCAATACCTGGTACCACGTGGGCTCGAAAAACGAGAAGCTGGGCAAGACCGGTTTTGCCCACCTATTCGAGCACCTGATGTTCAGTGGCAGTGAGGACTTCAACTACACATACATCAATGCCATGGAAAAGATCGGGGCCACGGACCTGAACGGCACGACCAACAACGACCGCACTAATTATTTTGAGAACGTGCCCACATCCATGCTGGACTACGTGCTGTTCGCGGAGAGCGACCGCATGGGCCATCTGTTGGGGGTGCTCGACCAGAAGAAGCTGGATCTGCAGCGCGGCGTGGTGCAGAACGAAAAACGCCAGGGCGAAAACCAGCCCTACGGCGTGACCCAGCAGCTCATCGTGGAAAACACTTATCCCGTGGGCCACCCCTATTCCTGGACAGTGATTGGTTCCATGAAGGACCTGGACGCTGCCTCCATGGACGACGTGAAAGAGTGGTTCAAGACTTATTACGGTCCCAACAACACCATCCTTGTCATCGCCGGCGACATAACGCGGGAGCAGGCCAAGCAGAAAGTCGAGAAATATTACGGCGAAATTCCCGCTGGACCTCCGATCGCCAAGCATGAAGCCTGGATCGCCAAGCGTACCGGCACGCACCGGGGCTTCGTTCAAGATCGCGTTCCGCAGGCACGCCTCTATCGCGTATGGAACGTTCCGCAAGCGGAGTCGCGTGATGAGGCCATGCTGGATCTCGTGGCCCGCATTCTCGGCCAAGGCAAAACTTCGCGCCTGTACAAACGGCTGGTTTATCAAGACCAGACGGCGACTGACGCCACCGCCTTTGATTTCAACAGTGAGATCGCCGGTACGTTTTATGTGGTTGTGACGGCCAAGCCGGACCAGGATCAGGCCAAAGCGGACGACAATTTCCGGAAGTCGGAGAGGGCTGCGAATGAAGAATTGCAGAAGTTCCTAAAGAACGGGCCCACAGCAGCGGAGTTGCAGATCGCGAAGAACCAGATTTTCGGTAATTACGCCCGTATTGTGGAGCGTATCGGCGGGTTTGGCGGCAAGAGCGACCTGCTGGCCCGCTGCCAGACTTTTACCGGCAATCCAGATTGCTACAAGGATTACCTCAAGAACATCCAGTCAGCAACGGTTGCAGACATTAAAAGAGCCGCCAATGAATGGCTGAGTGACGGTGACTACGCCTTGGAGGTACAGCCGTATAAAGACAAGGACTTCAAGACTACGGCCAAGCTGGACCGTTCAAAAGAGCCGTCCACGGGAAGCGCCATGTCGCTGAGTCTGCCGGTGATGCAGAAGGCCACGCTTTCCAATGGCCTGAAAATCGTGCTGGCGGAGCGCCACACCGCACCGGTGGTCAACTTTTCTCTGCTGGTGAACAGCGGTTACGCCGCCGACCCGGGCGACGCGCTGGGCACCGCCAGTCTGGCCCTCCGCATGTTGGAAGAAGGCACACCCACACGCGATTCGCTGAAGATTGCCGAAGAACTAGAGTCGCTCAGCGCCAACTTCAACGCCGGGGCCAATCTGGATTGGGCCGTCGCCAACCTCAACACGTTGAAGATCAACTTGGACAAGTCGCTGGATATCTTCGGCGACCTGGTGCAGCATCCGGCGTTTCCGCAAAAAGAGTTTGACCGTCTGCAGAAAGAGCGCCTGGCCGCGATCCAGAGGGAAAAGGTCAACCCTCAGCAGATGGCTCTGCGTGTGGTGCCCGGGCTGCTGTACGGTAAGGGCCATCCCTATGCGCTCCCCCTTACCGGCAGCGGTACCGAAACCAGTGTCAGCAAGCTGAAGCGCGAAGACCTGGCCAAGTTCCATTCCACCTGGTTCAAACCGAACAACGCCACTCTGCTGGTGGTCGGGGATACCACTCTGGCGGAGATCAAGCCTAAGTTGGAGAAACTGTTTGCCTCCTGGAAGGCGGGCGACGTTCCCAAAAAGAACGTCCCGCAGGTCCCGCAGCCGGCCAAGAACGTGGTCTATCTGATTGACCGGCCGGGTTCGGGGCAGAGCAACATATTTGGCGCGCAGTTGGCTCCGCCGCGCAACGACCCAGAGGCTATTCCCATCGAGCTGGTGAACAACGTGTTCGGCGGGACCTTCAGCTCGCGCATCAATATGAACCTGCGCGAGGACAAACACTGGTCTTACGGTGTGTTTAGCGCGCTGCCGGCAGCTTTGGGTCAGCGTCCGTATCTGAGCATTTCCCCGGTACAAACTGACAAGACCAAGGAATCCCTTGCCGAACTGGTGAAAGAGTACGGCAACATTGCCGGCGGCAAACCGATCTCGGCAGACGAACTGAAAGACGCGCAGAACAACAACACTCTGGGGATGCCGGGCCGGTTTGAAACCGTGCAACAACTGGCTGGCGCCTACAGTGCGATCCTGCAGTACAACCTGCCGGAGGACTACTACAACACCTATACACAGAAAGCGTTGGCGCTCACGCCTGACGTCGCCAACCAACTGGCCAAGCGGCTCATCCAGCCGGACCACTTGATCTGGGTAGTGGTCGGCGACATGAGCAAAGTGGAAGCCGGTATCCGTGAACTCAACCTGGGCGAAGTCCGCAAGATTGACGCGGATGGCAACCCGGTGAACTGAAATAGAACCTTTCAGAGACAGGAATCCCTCCTGTAAGTCCAAAGCTTGCAGGAGGGATTTGTTTTTCGAGATCGCTGGAATCGCCGTGATCCTTCCCCAGCCCCGCGGCTTGACGCATCACATATAATTCGTCGGATGCGTTTCACTTTAGCCGGCGGAATTGCCTTTGTACTCGCTTGCAGCGGATGCGGAAGCATGCAAAAAAACTTTCAGGAAAGCTTCGACAAGAGCTTCAGGGAAAGCTGCCGCACCGAATCCATGAAAAAGGGCGCGACCCAGAAAGTCGCCGACAAGTACTGCGACTGCGCACTGGCGAAGTTTAAGGAAACCAAGTCAATGGAACAAGCGGCCAAAGCCTGTGTTGCCCAGGTCAAGTCGGAAATCAACCGCTAAATTCTGTGTGGTCGGCGCAGGCCCCGACCCGTCTAGAGCCGCGGCCGCATCCGTTGACACGTCACACAGACCCGATAAAATAGAAACTGTCGTTTCCCGTCGCCGCGCTGGGCTTTCCCGCTTGGCGCCATTCAATGCCGAAGTGGCGGAATTGGCAGACGCGCATGGTTCAGGTCCATGTACCCGCAAGGGTGTGGGGGTTCGAGTCCCTTCTTCGGCACCACCGTTTTACACATTCCGAGCCTAGCGAGGAATCGCCATTGTCTTAGTTTCCTGTCTTGGACCTAGCGATTCGCTCTCGAATCGCGGGGTCCCCGACGCGCCCGTCTTTGTCGCGGTGGGGTGCAATCGCGGGCCTTTAGGCAGATGCTCGTCGCTGCTCCCGGTCGCGGCTGCCTGCAGGCTATCAACGTCGCCGAAACGCGCCGCCAGGCGCGACTTCACAATGCTTGCCAGCAGGTGTTGAAAGATGATGTAGATGGCCGCCGGCACCGTTACCAGTGGCGCGTCGGGAAACGACGCCAGGCCGACGACCAGCGCTGTCCCGTTCGAGCGCATGCCGCTAGAGTACTCGCAGGTAACCTGATGATCCTGCTGCAGCCCGGCTATGCGACCGATGGCCCCGCCGAGGAAGAAGTTGACAACGTTCACGGCGAGCACAATCACTACCGCACACACGATCTGCGACAGCGACAGCCGGCGTAACAGTGGTGCGGCGGTGCCCACGTTGAGATACACCGCCATGAACAGACCGGCGCTGCCCATGAACGTGAAATAGGGTTGGATGCGGGCCAGCGATTTGCGCAGCAACTTGTTGAGCGCGACGCCGACGAGCAGCGGGAAAAGCACGCCAACCGCCAGCTGGCGCAGAATCAGAACGGGTGGAATCTTAATGGAGTTAGCCGTCAGCCCATTCATGAAATAGAGGTAGGCCGGTGCGGTCAGGGTTCCCAGCGACATCGTGATCACTACGAGGCTAATGAGCAGCTCAATGTCTCCTCTGGCATCGCGCACCCAGATCGCGGCGGTGGCAGCCACGGGCATGAGGATCACTAGATCGAGGCCGATCTGCATCGGCTCGCCAAGCCGCCGTCCGAGCAATGGGATGCACGCCTGTCCCAAGAGCCAGCAACTGAGCGGCAGGACCAGGAAATACTGCGCCAGGCAAACCAGGAGCTGCTTGGGACGCCGGATGATGCCGTGAAAGGCTTGGATGCCGCATTGAATGGCGGCCGAGAGCATCATGAGGAACAGCGATAAGGTGGACGCGTCGAGCTGGCCGTAGAGCGCCTTGTGTGCGCGCACCGAGGCGGCAATTCCGGGGGTGAGGAACGCGACGAGAGCGATGACTGAAATCAGATGAACGAAGTGCTTGCGAACGAATGCATTCACCTGAGTCAGTTTCACGGTAACAACGGACGTCATGCCTGCGCTCATTCGAGCCTTCGCCTGTCCGGTTGAAGTGCTGCGTTTCGCCGGGTAAGGCGGGAGTTGACGGACTTGCATTTCAACCCGACTCATTTCGAACCTCCGCTCTTTTCAACATCAAAATCTCGCCCTTTTCCCGGGACTTCATCCCCCATCTCCAGGGACGCCTATTCTTGCGGTGGCTGATGGCTTTGCGCCCCCCACCGTCTCCATTGCCTTATGTGCGCTTCCAGGCACTCCGCGTGAAAGGGTGTCTTGCAGTGTGGGCAGAAGGTAACTTCGTTGTTGTCCACAACCCGGCCGCAGCCGATAGGCTTCTTTGCGATTGCTGAATTCTGTCCGCAGATCGTTGAAGCATCGTTG
>DATFXI010000242.1:0-5139 GCA_035316085.1 Candidatus Angelobacter sp. | reverse complement strand
TCGATCTTGCGCACGAATTCCACCGCGCCGATGCGAGGTTCAAATGCCCGCAGATTGAATATGGGATAACCGACCAGTTGGCCCGGGCCGTGGAAAGTGACGTCGCCGCCGCGGTCGGTTTCAAAAAGCTCCACGCCTTTGCCGGCCAGGAACTCGCGCGGCGCCATGATGTTGGCGTCGCTGGCATTGCGTCCCAGGGTGATCACAGGCGGATGTTCCAGCAGCAGTAGCGTGTGTCCGGCCCGGCCTTCCTTCACCAGGTGCACCATAGTTTGCTGCAGCTGGAGCGCGGTGGAATAGTCCACGCGGCCCAGAAACACGACGTTGATAACGCGCAGCGGCATGGTTGTATTTTAGCGCGCTGGAGTCTCGTCGAAGCACTCAGCTGTGAGTCCCTGAACGCTTCGTTCTAGAGACGGGGACGCGCGGTCTCCATCCAGTACGGCGGTAATTCGTGGACATCGCGAAACCGTCGAATGGCTGAATGCTGAATGCTGAGAGCTGACGGCTATATTGCAGGTTCGCTCTGCAGGTAAGTCTCCGCCAGCCAGGCTGAGAAATCTTCGTCGGAGGCGCGTGGCAGGGCGACGCTCCACAGGCCGTTCTCGGCAACGCGTAGTCCCACTTGTCCTTCGCGCGGGCTCCCCTTCTCGCCCACCCATACCACCATGAACCGGGCCCGCATGTTGCCGCATTGCAGGCCGACGATATATCCGCGTTCCAACTCAGCGGTTACACCAAAGATGCGCGCCCCACTGGTGGCGATATTGAGGGTCTTTGCGCTCTGCGAGAATACCTTGCCCTGGCGGTCCAATCCCCAGAGCCGAACAGAGATCGGGACGGTAACGCGCCTCTCGCGTCGCATGACCATGCCCAATCATAAGACGGGGGTGTACCGATGTCCCCCAATTTTCGGAAGAGTACAGTCACTTTGGTAATGAGAGCGTTTTAAGCTCCTAGAGCGTGTCAACTCGCAATCTGCTCTTCATCACTCATATCGTGCATGTACTTATCGGGATCTTTCTCAAAAGCCTTTTCGCACTCGACGGAACAGAAGTACACGGGCATGGCGTGGTAGTCGTAGCTCGCTGCGGCCTCAGAGATGTTCACATGCATCTTGCAGACAGGGTCAATGGGCATGGGGCCTCCCATACAGTGGATTCTAGCGGTCCATGGGATGTTTTCCCCAAAAAAATCGGGAATCAGATCGCCGTCATCGCCGTGATCGGGACAGCCAGCTTACAATGAAATAGGCCTGGTTGCGTCCGAGCCCTAGGCTGCGTTTTCAATCTTCCGATTCCGCGCGATGACGGCGATCTCGGGCGATGACGGCGATTAAAAGTTGATCGCTTTTCCTTCCACCGCGCTGAAGGCATCGAGCATGCCTTCGGAAACAGTGGGGTGCGCATGGATGGTGAACATCAGGTCGTCCACCGTGCCTTCCAACTGCATCACCGCCACGGCTTCGGCAATCAGTTCCGTCGCCACTGGCCCGATGATATGCACACCCAGAATTTCGCCATACTTTGCGTCCGCCACCACTTTGATAAAGCCTTCGTGGTTGTTGATGATGGTGGCCTTGGAATTGGCGGTGAAAGGAAATTTGCCGATCTTGACCTGGTAGCCGGCTTCTTTCGCTCTCGCCTCGGTCAAACCCACGCTGCCGATTTGCGGCTCGCAGTAAGTGCAACCTGGAATGTGGTTCTTGTTGATGGGATGGGCCGGCTTCCCGGCGATTCTCGTCACGGCCACAATGCCCGCCATCGCGCCGGAATGCGCGAGTTGCGGAAGCCCGGCAACGATGTCGCCGATGGCGTAAATGCCTTTCTCGCCCGTCTCCATCCATTCGTTGACGTGAACGAATCCGCGTTCCACTTTGACCTTGGGTGTTTTCTCAAGCCCGATCTTTTCGGTGTTTGGACCGCGGCCGATAGCCACCAGAACTTTTTCCGCTTCCAGCCTCTGTTGCTTTTCGCCTTCCGGCGTGAACGTCACGGCCACCCCGTCTTTGGTCCGCTCAACTTTTTCAACCTTAGTGCTGACAAAACAGTTGATTCCCTTTTTCTTGAAACTGCGCAGCAATTCTTTGGAAACTTCTTCGTCTTCTACCGGCACCAGCCGCGGCAGCATTTCCATCAGCGTGACTTCGGCGCCGAACGAGCGGTAAATCGAAGCAAACTCCACGCCCACCGCGCCCGAGCCGATAATGATCATCGACTTGGGGACGGCGCTGAGGCTCAGCACTTCAATGTTGGTAAGGATGCGATCGTCGGCTTTGAGCCCGGGCAGCAGCCGGGCGAAGGATCCCGTAGCCAGAATGATGTTCTTGGTCTTGATCTCGGATTTTTTGCCGCCCTCGCCTTCCAATTCCACCGTGTACACGCCGCTTTTGGCCGGGCCGGTCAGCCGCCCAAAGCCGGCAACGCGGTCCACCTTGTTCTTGCGCACCAAAAAGTCCAGACCCTTGGTATGCTTGGCGACGATTTTGTCCTTACGATCCTGCACCACTTTCCAGTTCAGCTTGCCCGTGCCCAATCCTTCGATGCCGTACTCCGCGGCAGCTTTCAGATGGTCGCTGACCTCGGCGTTGAACAGCAGCGCTTTGGTGGGAATGCAGCCCACGTGCAGGCACGTCCCGCCAAGCTTGGAATCTTTCTCGATCAGGCAGGTCTTCAGGCCCAGCTGGCCGGCGCGGAACGCGGCGCTGTATCCACCGGGTCCGCCGCCAATGATGGCAACGTCATAGATGGTTTCTGGCAAAGTAGAGCTCCCTGTGAAGGAATCGCGTGAAAATCCAAACAGGCGATTGTAAATCAGCACTCGGCAATCATCACGTCTTGCTGATTAGACGCACAGGAGGGCGGGCAGGACTCAAGCGCCGCTTGAGGGCACTCGGCGTTCCTTGTACAGCGAGTCTGTGGTATGACAGCTGCCTCGACTGTGCTAGCCTTTCGCCATGTCCTCACTTTCAGTGATTCCCATTCCTCCGGCGAAGCTGGCACGCAGGGTCTGGATCGGGGTATTTTTGCTGTTGCTGTTGGCTTTGATCGGAGCGCTGGCCCTGGGTTTCTACGGCCACCGGCTGAACCAACTGGACGACGCCGTCACCGCGTATGAGAAGGCGACTTTGCAATACCAAGCAAGAAATCTGGCACTACAAGACGTAAATCAGATGGAGGAGATATTTAATCTCTACCTGCTGCGTGGCGATCGCAGCGTTTTGCAGCTCATGGCGCGGCCGAGAAACAGTCTTGAGCAACTGGCGCAGCAAGAGATCAATGGGCAACGCGATCCTATCCTGGTGAACTTGGCCGCGGAGGCGAAGAAATGGTATGACCAGACGGTGCAGCCCATGGTGGAAGCACGCCAGAAAGTTCCGGCAGGCCAGCCATTCCCTGAGCACTTTTTCGATCCCTACCTTTCCGTAGATACGACCGGGTTCCTGTTTGCCAGCGAAAGCGCGCAAAACAATGCCGCCAGGGCAGTTGCCGGTGTTTCCATAAACCCGCGCTGGCTCTGGTTGTCGTATCCGCTGGCCGGGCTGCTCATGATCGGTGTGGTGGCGCTGACGGTGGGTGCGGTAAAGCGCGTGCACCAGTTGAAGCTGGCGGCGGAGGACAGCGGCGAAGAAGACGAGCATGATGGAATGGCTCTGCCGCACGAGGAAACAAAATGATCGGTGCATTGATCTCGTGGATCGTCATCGGGCTAATAGCCGGATGGCTTGCGGGCAAGATCATGAAAGGCTCGGGCTATGGCGCGATTGCGGACATCCTGTTGGGAATGGTCGGCGCCGTAGTCGGGGGCTGGATCGTGCACCTGCTCGGCTTCTACTCTTCCGGCGGCCTCATTCCTTCTATTCTGGTGGCGACTCTAGGCGCGATCGTGCTGATCTGGCTCTCGCGGAAGATCAGGAAGAGATAAGTCGGCTGAATGTAGGAAAGGCAATCAGCCCAGCAGCCGTGCCGCGTCCTTGGCGAAATTGAGGCGCTAGCGGGCCCGTTCGACTCGCTCCGCTCGCTCAGGGCAGGCTAACAGCCGAGCCCGCTGCCGAAATCCCGAACGAAGTGAGGGATCTCCGGTTTCAGGACGTTACTTGAGCATTTTCGCCGCGTCCTTGGCGAAATACGTCAGGATGGTCTGTGCGCCGGCGCGGCGAATGGACGTCAGTGATTCCAGAATCACGCGATCGCGGTCGAGCCATCCTTTGCCGATGGCAGCTTGCAGCATGGCGTACTCGCCCGAGACCTGGTAGGCGGCGATGGGGACATCAAAACGGCGGCGAGCTTCCGCGATCACGTCCAGATACGGCATAGCCGGCTTGACCATGATCATGTCCGCGCCCTCTTTGATGTCGAGCGAAATCTCGCGCATGGCTTCGCGCAGGTTGGCTCCGTCCATCTGGTAGGAACGGCGGTCGCCAAACTGCGGCGCCGAGTCGGCGGCTTCCCGGAACGGCCCATAAAATCCTGAGGCAAACTTCGCCGCATAGGAAAGGATGGGGGTGTTAATGAACCCGGCCGAGTCCAGCGCTTTGCGGATGGCGGCCACGCGGCCATCCATCATGTCCGAAGGGGCAATGATGTCGATGCCGGCGCGCGTGAGCGAAACCGCCGTCTTGGCCAGAATCTCGAGCGTGGGATCGTTGAGGACCTCGTACTCGGCGTCGGTGGCGGCTTGCGCGGCAGCGCCGCTCTTGCCTGATGGGGAAGATGCCCCTGCCACCGGCTTCTGCTTCACGATTCCGCAGTGGCCGTGCGACATGTACTCGCAGAGACAGACGTCGCCGATCACCACCAGTCCACGCACTTCCTTTTTTATGGCGCGCGCCGCCCGCTGTACGATCCCGTCGTCGGTCCAGGCGCCGGTTGCGACTTCGTCTTTCTTCTCCGGCAGGCCGAAGAGAATAATGCCGCCCAGACCCAGGGATTTCGCTTCGCGGGCTTCTTTCACTGCTTCATCTACCGAGAGATTGAACACCCCGGGCATGGAGCTGATCTCTTTACGCACACGCTCGCCCGGGCAGACGAACAGCGGATAGATGAAGTTCACCGGCTCGAGGCGCGTCTCGCGCACCAGCGCGCGCAACAACTCAGACTGGCGCATGCGGCGAAGACGGGTGATGGGAAAGGACATTAC
>DATFXI010000241.1:0-4298 GCA_035316085.1 Candidatus Angelobacter sp. | reverse complement strand
CACCCGTTTGATACCCGCGACTTGCGCGTCACTTCTCATTCGATAACGCTGCCAACGCCTATGCATACCTTCATTTCTATTCCGCGACCCGGGGACCGGAGAACCGATTGGATAGGTTTCGTCTGGTTTTCAGGCTGGATGCTCATCAACGCCGTACTGGCCATTGGGCTTTTCCGGCGGGCGCCAATGGTTGCGCTGTTTCTGGCGCCGACCTTTGCGCACGAAGCGTTGATCGCCGTGGCTTTTTTAATTCGCAGGCCTCTGGTGAGGCAGTCCGAAGGATGGGCTCCACGTGCCACCGCCTATGCGGCAACTTTTGTGTTTCCGGCATTCTGCTTCGTCTCCAGCCTGTGGCAGCCCAATTGGATGATGCCTTCGGGCCCGGCACTGTTCATGGCGGGCGTACTTTTGTGGAATGTGGGCGCGTATGTGGGTTTGTGGAGCTTGCTGACCCTGCGTCGATCCTTCAGCATTGTTCCTCAGGCGCGAGCGCTGGTGACCGACGGTCCTTACCGCATCGTCCGCCACCCCGTGTACGCGAGCTACCTGTTGCAGTACGCAGGCGTGGCCCTGTCTCACTCAAATCCGGCGACGGTGGCGGTCTTCCTGGCCTGGCTCACAGCGGTGATCGTACGAGTTTCGTTTGAAGAGCGCGTTCTTGCCGCCGTCTTTCCCGAGTACGAAGCCTACAGGCGTCGAGTCGGGCGGTTTGTTCCCCGTTTGTTAAGGCGACGTCCCTTGAGCGTCACGGCGCCTGCAGACGCCGCCGATCCGAGAGCGAAGGCGGGGGCACACGTATGACGACGGCGGCCCCTTCTGAAAAGGTTGCGGCACGCGCGGGCATCGTTGCCTTGCCGGGCCGCGAGCGCTCCGGAGGAATGATCCGGATTCTGTTGCCTTCGCTTACCGACATTCTCTTCCTTAGCCTGCTTTGCGCTACCTATGGCATTTTGGGACAGCGCCTGCTCGCCGATTCCGACATTGGATGGCATATCCGCAACGGCGAGCATATGTTTGCAACAGGCTCGGTGCCCCAAGCCGACTACTTTTCTTACACCATGACCGGGCGCCCATGGTACGCCTGGGAGTGGCTCTATGACGCCATCATCGCCGGCATCCATCACCTGGCAGGATTGAACGGCGTGGTGCTTTTCAGCGCGGCCATCTTTGCTTTTACTTTTACGCTCCTGTTTCGCCTGGCGTGGAGGGGCAGCAGGTCAGTACCTTTAGCTTTCTGTCTTACCTTGCTTGCTGCTGCCGCGGCTTCGATTCATCTGCTGGCGCGGCCCCATTTGCTTACCTGGCTGTTCACGCTGATATGGTTCGACCGGCTGAACAACTTTCAGCGCGGCCAAGCAAGACACTTGCTGGCGTTGCCCTTGCTCATGCCCGTATGGGCCAACTTGCACGGTGGATTTCTGATCGGCATTGTTTTGCAAGCGCTGTTTCTCGCCGCCAACCTGTGGACGTCGGTCACAACCTCTTCTCAGTTACGGCGTAGTCTCGCCCGGCGACGCCTACGCCACTTGAGTGTGGTGCTTTTGCTCACCCTGGCGGCCACACTGATAACGCCCTACGGATACCGGCTTTATCTTCATCTCCACGGGTATCTGGGCGACACCTATTTAATGGATCACATTCTGGAGTTTCTCTCTCCGAACTTCCATCTGTTCCAGGTCAAGGCGTTTGCCTTATTGCTGATGGTGGTTTTGATGGCTGTGGCGCTAACCGGCCGAACAGTCCGGATGCTCGATATCGTGATCGTAGCCTTTGCCGCGTGGGCGGGATTGTACGCAGCCCGCAACATCCCGCTGGCCGCGATTCTCCTGACAATTACGATTTCGCCCTGGCTGGGAGCGGCGCTTCGCCGTATGCCCGGACGCACCGATATCGCAATTGCCTGGCGCAGACTGGCAGGGAAGGCCGACGGACTTTCGGCGCGGATGGGCGCGATGGAAGAACGTCTGGCCGGGCACGCATGGCCCGCCATGATCCTCGGCTTACTGATATTCACCGCCCCGGCGGCATCTTCACGGAAAGCCACGATGATTGCTTTCAACGACAAACAGGTGCCCGCCAGGGCAGTGGAGTATATGGCCGGCCACAACATTCGTGACCACTTCTTCAGCCCCGACTTTTGGGGAGGCTACCTGATCTACCGCCTGTATCCAAATGTTCGGCTGATGGTGGACGATCGCCACGACTTCTACGGCGCTCCGTTTGTCCGCGACTACCTGACCATGCTCCAGGTAGGGCCGGGATGGCGCAACCTGCTCGACGGGAACCAGGTCAATTGGGTGCTGGCGCCCTGTGACTCTTCCTTGGCCAACGCCCTGAAGGCAGTGCCCGACTGGCGCGTGATCCATGAAGACGAAACCGCAGTCATCTTCGAACGGACGGTTCCATTAGAGTTTACAAGCACGACCGGGTGGAGCAGGCCTTCAGGCCTGCGGTAAAGGTACAAAAATTACCGGCTTTAGCCGCTGAGGTAAAGCTTGAATGCCTTCTTCAACTTGAAGGGTTACCGCAGTGGCTAAAGCCGGTCTCTGCCACGCAATTACCGCAGGCCTGAAGGCCTGCTCCACCCTCTCGACGGACGGAACAAGATGCGACACAACAAAATTGGCAAGGTGGACCACCCGCTCCGACTCAAGACTGAGACGGCACCGCAAACTGTACCATCCTATCGGCTGAACGGTCGGCGGTCACGGATGTTGTGCCTTGAATCTGCAGTTCATCAATCAGCCGATGGAGCGATGATCGGGCAATTCCCAACAGTTGCGCGGCCTGGACCTTGTTATAGCCGGTCTGGGTGAGCGCCCGCTGAATGAGCCGGCCTTTGAACTCGCGTACTTCCTGGTCGAAGGAAAATACCGAGGTGCCGATGACGGCCTCGCTCAGCTCGGGTGGCAGGTTGGCGATTCCGATTTCAGCCCCATCGCACAGGACCACGGCCCTTTCGATCACGTTTTGCAGTTCGCGCACATTACCGGGCCACGCGTGTTCCTGCAACGCGGCCATGGCGACCGCGGAAAAGCGGGTTGCGGGCCGCCCGTGGCTCTGGGCGAACTTTCGCAAAAACGCGTGGGCCATGACCAGGATGTCGCTCCGCCGCTCGCGCAAGGCGGGAACTTCAACTTCCACCGTACTGATCCTGTAGTAAAGATCCGCGCGAAAGGCACCGGTCTGCACCAGGCTTTTCAGAGGACGATGCGTCGCGCAAATTACGCGAGCCTCCATGGCCCTGGGTTCGTTGCTGCCCAGCCGCTCAAAGGTCCGCTCCTGTAAGACACGGAGAAGCTTCACCTGAATGCTCGGCGGGAGATCACCGATCTCATCCAGAAAGATGGTTCCTTGTCCGGCGGCTTCAAACCTTCCCCGACGGGCCGTAATGGCTCCGGTAAACGCGCCCTTCTCGTGGCCGAACAGCTCCGCTTCAATAAGGTGTTCGGGAAGGGAGGCGCAGGAGAGGGCGACGAAGGGGTGGGGGTGCCTGGGGCTGGCCTTGTGGACTTCGCTCGCTAGCAGCCCCTTGCCGGTTCCGCTTTCTCCCGTCAGCAGCACCGTGGCCGAAGTCTCGGCCACTCGTCCCAGGAGTGTACACACCGATCTCATCCGGGGATTGGAGGTTGTGATCCTCTCCAGTCCCTGCCGCCGCTCATAGCCGGCGCGCAACAGTTCAACCTCCTTGGAGAGCTCGTGGAAGTGGGCAGCGCGGCGCAAAACGATGCGAAGTTCTTCAAGGCTGCCGGCCTCGACGAAGCAGTCATAAGCGCCCGCCGAAAATGCCCGGAGAATCAGCGCCCGGTCCGAGGCCGGCAACAGCGCCACCACGGGGGCGCCTGCGGTATTGCGCGCTGCCCCAGCGAGCGCGCACAGCTGTTTTTGGAAGGCCGGATCCATGGTGGTGGGAACTCCAACCATGATCACGTTGTAGCCCTTCGCCGAAGAGTCCGCAGGACGGTTTTCCACTTCGAAGTCTTTGCCAAGCTTTTCGGCGAGAATCGAACCGAAGTCAGTTCGATAGTCGATAAACATACATCTCATCGAGCCCCTCTTATAAGACTCTTACCTGGTGGTCGCGCTTACTCAAGGCCCGAGCGTTCAGCCACGCCTTTTCCGGGTATTCACACCTGATTTTGGCAACACGCGTATGCCTGGGCACTAGTCCGGCAAGTCTCGTAGTTACCTTTATCGGCCTGGGCTCAACCGTTCTCTACGTAAGTAAATTCTTCTCCGGGATCCAATTGACTTGTGCTGTTCCGGCGTTATTAGGATCCGATCTTGGGTACCTGGGG
>DATFXI010000240.1:0-6433 GCA_035316085.1 Candidatus Angelobacter sp. | reverse complement strand
CACGCCCGCAGAAAACCCTTGCGATCGCGCCAGATAAGCCACGCCCGGCGTAGTGATCACACCGGCGCTTTCCACGTGTACGCCTGCTTCCAGCATGCCTGCGGCCAGATCGTCGGCGATCCACTCACTGGATTCGCGCGTATCCTGGCCAATCACCACGCGCTTTGGTTCCTGCGGCAGATGGTCCCCGAGTGCCCGCCCAATGGCGCGCACGGTCTTTGTGTCCAGGGGATATTCCCCAGCCACGCCGCGAATTCCGTCAGTGCCGAAGAGTTTTTTCACCTTGGTTCTTTTTTACCACAGAGGACATAGAGGCCGCGGAAGATCGGGTGATCTGACGATCGGGTGATCGGGTGATCTGAAAAGGCGGTTAGTGATTGCTTGTCTTTTTCACTTCCGCGGTAAAGCTTCCTCGCGCCACGCGCGCGGAGACTTCCTGTCCGGTTTTGAGCCTCGCGGCGTCGGTGATCAGCGCGCCTGAGGCATCGAAGACCAGGGCGTAACCGCGGTCGAGGATGTTGAGGGGCGAAAGCGCGCCCAGCTTGGCGGCAAGCTGGTTCAGCCGCGCGCGATGGCCGGTGATGTGGGCACGCATGGCGTGCACCAGTGCGAGCGTGCCCGAGTCAAGCTGCGTCCGGGTAGCGGCCAGCGAACGGCGAAAATCGAAATGACGGATACGCGCCGCGGCAACGTCAAGGCGGCGATGATAGTCCCGCAAAAGACCCTGGTAGTTGGCCGCCAGGCGGAAAACAATTTCGTCCAGGCGCTGGGCGCGGCGCGCCAGCACGTCCTGGATACGGGCAAAGGCGCCATGCTGGGCAAGTTCGGAAAGCCGGTTCTTGGCCATGAGCAGCCGGTACCGAGCAGCGCGGGCCAGGCGTTGCTCGAGATGCGCCAGATGTTCCGCCAGGCGATGCTTAGATTCGATCACCAGCTCAGCCGCGGCAGAAGGCGTAGGCGCGCGAAGGTCAGCGACAAAATCCGCGATGGTGAAATCAGTTTCGTGGCCCACAGCAGAAATGATCGGCAAGGCGGAAGCCGCGATAATCCGGGCCAGACCTTCGTTGTTGAATGCAGCCAGATCCTCGAGCGATCCACCGCCGCGGGCGATGACGATGACATCAACATTCTTCGCGCGGTTAAAGTACTTCACGCCGGCGGCGACTTCGGCTGATGCCGATTCGCCCTGCACCTGCGCCGGATAGATGAGGATCCCTGCGTTCTCATGCCGTCGCGCCAGAATGCTGAGCATGTCGTGCAGCGCCGCGCCGCGCGGCGAAGTGACGATGCCGATGCGCCGGGGCAGCATCGGCAGCGGCTTCTTGCGCGAAGCTTCGAACAGGCCTTCCTCGCCGAGCCGCACTTTGAGTTGCTCGAACGCCACCTGCAAAGCGCCGGCGCCAAGGGGCTCCAGGAATTCGGCGGAGAGTTGCAGCTCGCCGCGAACGTCGTAGATGGTCACGCGGCCGCGGGCGATGATCTTGAGCCCGTTGTCAGGTCGGAAGCGCAGCAGCCGTGCCTGGGAGCGGAACATCACCACGCGGAGCTGAGCGTCACCGTCCTTGAGCGTGAAATAGAGATGGCCGGAGTCGGCGGGACGGAAGTTGGAAACTTCGCCTTCCACCCACACGTCGGTATAGCTGCGCTCCACTGTAGTGCGCACAGCGCTGACCAGATCGGCGACGCGCCAGATGCGGCGCGCCGGCGCGCTTGTGAAGGCGAAACCGAGCTGATCGTCCGGCAGAGGAGTCATCAGCCGAAGTCTAGCAGGTTGAGGCGCTCAGGAGGCGTGAGCGGAGCGGGGTCCCCAACACGCGCGGTTTTCGCGTGTTGGGGTGAGGAGCAGGAGCCTCCTGCCGAAATCCTGAGCGGAGCGCTGTCAGGCGCGGAGTCGAAGGATCCCTGTTGATGTGTTTAGCGGGCGTGGGCGCAATTTAGCGGATGCGGTGGTACAACCAAAAACCCAGTGAGAGGATGATGCTAAGCAGAAGGCAAGTGCCGAGAGGAATGTAAACGACTGTGCGCCCGTTGCGATAAACAAAATCGCCCGGCAGACGACCGAGAGGCAGGTTGAATCGGCCGGCGATGAGCAGCACGGCGCCAATGGCCACGATGATGCCGCCCAGAAAAAGCAGCAGCTTGCCCAGCCCGGTCATAGAAATATTCTAGCTGTAAGCGAGTCTCCAACTGGTTTGGAGGATGGCAAGAAAAAAGAGACGCGGCAGTGCCGCGTCTCTACCGGTAGGCTCTGTTACTTCCAGTACTGGTCCCGTAATTCCGTCTGCTTGCTAACCAGCGGAATCTCCTGCCCGGCGATGAAAACGTGCTTCACATCGGTCTTCACGTCGAGCGGATCGCCATTTGCGACCACCACGTTGGCCATCTTTCCGGCATCCAGCGAGCCCAGGTCTTTGTCCACGCCAAACATCTGCGCGGGGTAGAGAGTAATTGCTTTCAAAGCCTCATCCGCGGGCAAGCCGAAGCCGACAGCGTAACCAGCTGCGTAGGGCAAGTTGCGTGCGTTGTGGGCGTCGTAAGTGGCGAAAGCGATTTTGATGCCGCGCTTGGCCATCTCCGCCGGCAAACGGTAAACCGCGTCATACCGCTCCCAATCTTTCGGCTGCTCGTAGATCGGCCCGACGATCACCGGGAACCCGCTGGCAGCAACTTTGTCCAGCACTTCTGATGAGTGCGCCAGATGGTTCAGAATCACTTTCAGGTGATATTCCTTAGCCATGTCCAGGATCGTTTGCAAATCGTTCGGTTCCTCCGCAGCCAGCACCATCGGCTTTTGCCCGTGGAGATAAGGAAGCAATGCTTCCAGTTTCAAATCACGCTTGGGCGGAGCGCCGGCTTTGTCGGGATCGGCAGCTCTTTTCTTGTCGTAGGCTGCGAGTTTCGCCTCGTAGTCCTGGGCGTCGATGAAAGCCTGGCGTAGTTGCGCCGCCATGCCCATGCGCGTCTGCGGAAACTTTGCCGTAGCGAAGCTCTCATTGCGCCGCTGGCGCCCGGTAAAGTTCAAGGGCAGAGCTACGTCACGTACCAGGAGCATTTCGTCCGACGATTTTCCCGCAAGCTGGATGAAAGCGTCCTGGCCGGGCAGCGTGTCACCAGCGCCAGGCGCAACCACGGCGTTAGTGATGCCGTTCATGCGGGCCACGGGAATCAGCGCGGTCTCGGCGTGAAACGCGTCAAAGACGTGCATATGTGGCATGATCTCGTCACTCGGTTCCAGAGTGTCGTCTGTCATGCGATCAGCCTGGACTTCGGTAAGGCCGAGGCGGGTCTCAGCGTCAATCAGGCCGGGATACACGGTCATCCCAGTCACGTCGATGACTTTGGCGCCGGCCGGAATCGCGGTGGAAGCCGGACCGACGGCGGTGATCCTGCCGTTCTGCATGACGACCACGCCATTTTCAATCACGCCGTGGCTCACCGTCAGCAGCTTGCCGCCGCGCAGCGCGACAGTCTCATTTTTTTGCGGAGCTGGTTTGGCCTGGTTTTGCTGGGCGCAAGCCGCTGATAAAAGTGCGAGAGCAACAAAGAATCTTTTCAGCATGGCTTACTGGCCCTCCTTGTAGTGGGTCAAGCCCAGGCCTGGCAGCGAACGATCAAAGTAAACGTCACCATCTATGAGCACTTTGTCCACCAGCGCGGTAGACGAAAGCGGATAGCTGTTCCAAATCGCGATATCTGCGTCTTTGCCGACGTCGATCGAACCCACGCGGTCCTCCACGCCGATAATCCACGCCGGGTTCAGCGTGATCATCTTCAGCGCGTCTTCTTCACCCACGCCGTAGTGGATGATCTTCCCGGCTTCCTGATTCAGGCGGCGAGTGACGTCCCCGGAATCGCTCTTCAGCGCCACACGTACGCCTTTGTGCAGTGAGATGACGGCGTTCCAGGGAATGCCGTCCCAGGCTTCGTACTTGAATCCCCACCAATCCGGCCAGGTGGCAATGGCTACTCCGTTGGCCGCGATTTTGTCGGCCACTTTGTAGGCTTCAAGCGCGTGGTGAAACGCGCGGATCTTGTAGCCGAATTCCTTGGCTAGGGCCATCTCCGTCAAAAACTCATCGGCGCGATAGCAGTGGATCTGCACCAGCAACTTGCCGCGCAGCACGTCAGCCAAGGCTTCAAGCTTCAAATCTTTCTTGGGCGGGGTTGCGTCTTTGTCGCCCTTTTTGACTTTGGCTTCGTAGTCGTCCCAGGAGCGCATGTACTCGCGGGCCTCAATGAACGCCTGGCGCATCACGGCAAAGTTGCCCATGCGCGTGGACGGCACCTGGTTTTTGCCCCCATAAACCCGCTTGGGGTTTTCGCCGCTGGCGAACTTGATGGACTGTGGGGCGCCCGGGAAAAGCAGTTCATCGCGGCCCAAGCCGTACTTGTGCTTGATGACCACGGCTTGTCCACCGATCATGTTGGCGGAGCCGTGCAGCAACAACGACGTGGTGACCCCGCCGGCCAGTGCGCGATAAATCCCTTTGTCGTCGTAATCGAAAGCGTCTTTCATCATCATGTGGGGTGTGACCGGGCTGGTGGCTTCATTCACGTCATCATCGAGCGCAATGTGCGAGTGCGAATCGATAAGACCCGGCGTCACGAACTTGCCCGTTGCGTCAATCACCGTGGCGCTCGCCGGCGCGTTCACTGTCTTGCCGACCGCAGCGATCTTGCCGTTGTGGATATAAACGCTGCCGTTTTCGATCTTGCCGTGCGTGATGGTCAGAATCGTGCCGCCGCGAATCACCACGTCATTCTGAGCGACGGGAGTTGACGTGGAAACAGAGTCGTCAGGACTGAGAAGATTTCTTGCGGCCGGGCCTGGCTGCGGCGCCGTCTTTGAAGTCTGCGCCACGGCGAGCGGGCCCAGCACACAAAGCAGCGACATCAGCATGGCCCGCGAATGAAAGCGACGCGCCATGGAGGTCTCCTTTGGATGGAAAGACGAGACGCGATTCTAAGAGGCATCAGGCGGAGAGTCAATGCCTTGCAAGTGTGTCATTTCAGCCGAAACTGACCCACTGCGGTTTGTATAATCGGCCCATGAACCCACCGGCTGCGTCCGCAATCTCGATTGAGAAGATGACTGCAGACGACTGGAACGCGGTCCGAGCTATCTACGAAGAAGGAATCTCAACCGGGGACGCGACCTTCGAGCAGTCCGCGCCCACATGGGAAAAATGGGATACCGGCCATCTTGCAAGCTGCCGGCTGGTTGCGCGCGATGGAAACCAGCTGCTGGGCTGGGCGGCGTTGAGCCCGGTGTCCGCCCGCAAGGTGTATGCGGGTGTGGCTGAAGTAAGCGTGTACGTGACGGAGCGGGCCCGGGGAAAGAAGATCGGCTCGCGTCTCTTGTCGGAGCTGGTGGCAGCGTCAGAGCGTGCGGGAATCTGGACATTGAATGCCGGCATCTTTCCGGAAAACACCGCCAGCATCGCGCTGCACAAGCGGCACGGTTTTCTCGTGGTGGGTACGCGCGAGCGCATCGGCTGCATGAACGGCCGCTGGCGCGACGTGACGCTGATGGAACGACGAAGCCGGGTGGCCGGAGTTCCATGAGGGCGGTAGCGCAACGCGTAAGCCGGTGCCGTGTGCTGGTGGAAGACAAAGTGGTGGGCGAAATCGGAACCGGGCTGCTGGTGCTGCTGGGCATCAGCAAAACCGACACCGAAGCTGCGGCTGACTACCTTGCAGAGAAGACTCTTGGCCTGCGGATTTTTGAAGACGCCGAAGGCAAGATGAACCTGTCAGTCGAGGACAAACGCGGTGAAGTGCTGGTGGTCTCGCAGTTCACTCTTTACGGCGATGTCCGGCGGGGCAAGCGGCCGTCGTTCGACGCCGCAGCACGCCCTGCGGAAGCCAAACGCCTTTACGAATATTTCGTCGCAAAAGTCCGCGCCGCCGGCGTGCGCTGCGAAACCGGCGTGTTCCAGGCCATGATGGACGTTGAGCTGGTGAATGCGGGGCCAGTGACGATCCTGCTGGATTCCGAAAAGCTATTCTAAGAATCTGTCGGCCCGTCAGAAGGAAGACATGAGATTGCGTCCGGCGCAACCGCTGTGTACGATTCCTTCGCTATGAAATCCTGCGCCTGGTTTCTTTTCCTTGCTGCCGCCGCACTCTCAGCCCAGACTCGTCCCGCAACAGCACCCTCCGCGAACGACGAGACCGTCCAACTCCTGCAGGTGCTGGCCGACGCTCATGGGCCTTCGGGTTTCGAAGAGCCGGTGCGAAAAATCATGGTGGACCGCATGAAGCCGCTTTCGGACAAGCTCAGCTACGATGGCCTGGGCTCGGTCATCGCCGTGCAAGGCAGCACTGGCCCGCGCATCATGGTGGACGCGCACATGGACGAGTTGGGTGGGGTCATCCGCCGCGTGACCAACGACGGCTATCTCACCATGCAAATGCTGGGCGGCTGGCTCGA
>DATFXI010000239.1:0-7400 GCA_035316085.1 Candidatus Angelobacter sp. | reverse complement strand
CGACTTCCGCTTCGGTGTACGCGCACTGCGCAAGAAGCCCGGCTTTGCCGTGACCGCCGTTCTCACGCTGGCGCTGGGCATCGGCGCCAACGTGGCTGTCTTCAGTATTGTCAACGCGCTCATCCTGCATCCGTACAGCTTCCCAGAACTCGACCGCCTGGTCTTGCTTCGCGCTGCTGGGCCCAAGGTAGTGAGTGAGGTGCGGATTGCGCCAGCCGACTTCCTCGATCTTCAGCGTGAGACTTCCATCTTCCAGGGCCTCGCCGCATTTCGCCAAGGCGACTCCAACTTGACTGGATCGGGCGACACACAGGCCGTCGTCACCGCGGCCGTTTCGCCAAATTACTTCGACCTGATTGGCGTTCAGCCGCAACTAGGCCGCCAATTCGCCGTGGAGGAGACAGAAGCTGGGCGTGATGCCGTGGTCATCCTGAACTACGGTTTCTGGCAACGCCGCTTCAGCGGCGATCGCAACGTTCTCGGAAGCAGCATCGAACTCGATGGCCGCAAAATGACCATCGTCGGCGTCATGCCCAAAGATTTTCGATATCCCGTCGCCACCGATATGTGGATGCCACTGGTGCTCACGCCGCAAATGAATGCGGAGCGCAACGCGCAAGCGGTGCCGGGGCGGGCAATTCAGGTGCTGGCCCGGCTTCGTCCTGAAGTCTCTCTCAACCGCGCTGAATCTGAGGTCCAGGCCTTTGCCGCCTGCCTGCAGCGGCAGTTTCCCGACACTCACAGTGACAGAAGTCTTTCCTTGCTTCTTCTGCGCAGGGAACAGTACGCCTTCTCCGCGCCACTGTTCCTGACCTTGCAGGCGGCAGCGCTGTTTGTGCTGTTGCTGGCCGCCGCCAATCTCTTCAATCTGCTGCTGGCCCGCCTGATCGACCGCCAGAAGGACGTGGCTGTCCGCACGGCGCTGGGCGCGAGCAAATCGCGGCTCATGCAGCTCTACATGGGAGAGACCGTCTCGCTGGCCTTGATCGGCGGTGGCATCGCCTTGATGGGATCGTATGTGGCGGTCAATTTCATTCGCACCAGCATTCCCCAGGACTACACCAAGTGGATTGCCGGATGGGATTCCATACACCTTGATTGGAGCGTGATCGAATTTGCTTTCATTCTGACTCTGGTTGTCGGCATATTGTTTGCCGTGGGTGCTTCATGGCGCAGCGGCGCACCCGATCTGAATCACGTGCTGAAGCAAGGCACTCGAGCGGCCGGCCAGCGCCGAGGACGCCTGCGCGGAGTCCTGGTGACCGCGCAGATTGCTTTTGCCGCCGTGCTCCTGGCCGGGGCCGGACTCATGGTCCAGGGTTTCTTCCGTCTGGCCCGAGTTTACAAAACATTCGATCCCGGCAACGTTCTCACCATGGAAGTCACACTGCCGGAGCAGCGTTATGACGACGATGCCAGGCTCCGCGCCTTCCACCAGCAGTTTCTGGAGCGCGTCGCGGCCTTGCCCGGTGTCCAGGCCGTGGGAACGGTCACCAACCCTCCAGCCAGCAACGTGGACAGTGCTCGCTCACTTTTCTTGATCGAAGGCCAGGCCATTCTGCGCCAAAGTGATGCGCCTTCGGCCGATCTTCAGTCCGTAAGCCCGGATTTCTTCCGCTCGCTGCGCATTCCTCTGCTCCAGGGCCGGGACGTAACCGATCACGACAGCGACGGAGCGCCCCTGGTGGCCGTAATCAGCCGCACCATGGCCGCGCGCTTCTGGCCTGGCGCGTCAGCTATCGGCCAGCGAATCAAGCTCGGTTCCCCCGGCTCTCAAGCGAACTGGATCACCATTGTGGGCGTGGTCGAGGACGTAAAACAGAACTGGTGGGACAGTGCTGCCCGCCCGGTGATTTACCGGCCGTTCGCCCAGGCGCCAAAGCGCTGGATCAATTTTGCCATCCGCACCTCGTTCGATCCCCACAACGCTGCTCCTGCTGTCCGCGATGCGGGCCGGGCACTCGACCCCGGCATTTCCTTCTCGCTGAGCACCATGGACTCTGAAGTTTCAGACTCCCTCGCGCCCATCCGCATTCTTGGGATTCTGATGGTGGTATTTGGAGCTGTATCGATCGCGCTGTCGGCTCTGGGCATCTATGGCCTGCTCGCGCACTCTGTTGCCCAGAGGACACACGAGTTTGGCATTCGCATGGCTCTCGGCGCCCAGCGCGGCGACGTGCTGCGGCTGGTGATCGGCCAATCCTGGAAGCTGTGCGCCATAGGCCTGCTGATCGGTCTTCCGTCGGCCTATCTGCTGGTGCGCCTGATCGAGAACCTGCTGTATGGCGTGATTGCCTTCAGCGCAATCGTCTTCATCGCGCTGACGGTAGCGTTGACCGCAGTCGCTCTGTTAGCCGGCTATCTTCCCGCCAAGCGTGCAACGAAGGTGGATCCAATGCTGGCATTGAGGTATGAATAATAAGAAGAAGAGTGGAGCGCAGCCGCCCTCGGCTGCGGACCTTAGCTTGGTTACGGACCCTTAGCATGTAATGGTGGAGCAGGCATTCATGCCTGGGTTCACGGCAAGCGCAATAATCTCTTCAGCCTTCCATGGCGCAAAAAGAGTTTGTCAAAGGTCCACAGATGCAGGTTCGAGAAGATGAATCCGGCAAAGGCAAGAGTAGTCTTGGCCACTACGCTCTGCATGGCCTCCCGAGGGCGTAGCCGGTTGCCAGCCGCTCTGTGATCCATGGGTCGGAAGCCTCATTACGGGCGCGTTGGAGCACGGCGCACGCCGCCGCAAACTCTTTGCCGTCTTGCAGAATCGGCACCAGGGTCTTCAAACTGTCCAAACCAGGTACAGGGATCTTTTTCTTCGCGATCTGTTGTGCTGTTTCAAGCGCTTCGGCAAGCGCGGCTGATTTTTCATCAGGCAGGCTCATGGTTAATTCCCCCTGTGCATGCGTCAGCACGCACGTGGATCACTCTTGACTTCAAAACGTTGATGGAAATGGGATTCATTTCACGCCGAAACGGTTAATTTCGCGGAGCGACAGTACCAATTTGGCTCTTTCCGTCTGGATCCCCGTGGCGGCGTGCTATTTCACCATAGCGAGCGTCTGCCCTTGACCCCCAAAGCCATTGAGATCCTCACCCTCCTCGTAGAGGCGCAGGGTCGTCCCGTAACAAAAGACGAGCTGCTCCAGAGAGTGTGGGCGGATGTCATCGTCGAGGAAGGTACCCTCACTTCCCATATTTCCGTCTTAAGAAAAGCGCTTGGTGTGGGGCCGGACGACCGACAATACATCGAAACTATCCCCAAGCGGCGGGCGGGCACATAACAGGCGACCAGGGCTTGCCGGGACCTTTCGGGCAGAGAGACAACTTGGGTCCCTCTGGTCGCATCACCTTCTATGTGGACGATCGAAAACTGATTTCTTTCCCCCAGGCAAAACGCCCGGTCTCCTTGCTGAAAAAACGGAATGACGGGACACAGGTGATTTGTGCGGAGTGTAGCTCGCTGCTACGAGAAATAGCTTTGGCGTCAAACAAATATCACGAAGCTGTGACCAGATTGGCGGCGCAGGCGGGCCGAGGAAACCCTCGACTCTTCCGTGAACTCCTTAGTCATTGTCACACTTGTGCGCAGCATTACCGGCGTGTAACGGCCGCCTTGTCGGTACACCATGCCGGTCAAGCCAGCTCTCATTCGTATCTCAACGCTACCAATGGATCCACGCGTGTGGCACGCCGGGCGGGGAAGTAACAGGCGGCCAGGGCTACCACGATCAGAACAATGGCCGAGCCAACCAGCGTGACTGGATCACCGGGATTGACCTCATAGAGTGTGCTGGACAAAAGCCGGCTCACACCCAATGATGCCCCGGTGCCCACGGCGGCGCCTGTAGTCGCCAGCAGCAAGCCAGGAACAACCACCATTCGAATCACGTTGCTGCGTTGCGCTCCAATGGCTACACGGATGCCAATCTCGCGGGTTCGGCGCGTGACTTCATAGGAAAGCAGGCCGTAGAGACCGATGCAGGCCAGGGCCACGGCCAGCAATCCAAAAGCAGTAGAGAAGCGCGCGAGCAAACGGTCAAAGAAAACCAGCTTATCAATCTGCTGAGATTCGGTGGCGACGCGAAACATGGCAAGATTGTTGTCGCGGCGATTGATGATGTCGCGAATCGCAGGAACGATCTGCATGGGATCGCCGGCAGTGCGGATGGTGAACCAGCCATTTCCGCCACTCGCGACGTACATGGTTGGACTGATCTCGCGCCGCAGTCCTTCATATTTGGTATTGCCAACCACGCCAACAACATCCCAGCCCGGGCCTCGCGGCCGGGTCTTGTCTTCTGTCATCGCTTCGTCAACGTGCCTGCCCAGCGGGTTTATATTGGGAAAAAAGCGTCGGGCAAAAGTTTCGTTGATGATGACCGGGATGGGAGCTGCGGCGGGATCGGGGGGCGAATCCGGCGGACGCGCGGAACGCAATGAAGCAGCGGAAAAATCGGCTCCGGAAAAATCGCGGCCTGCCAGCAAAGGAATGCGCAAGGTCTCAAAGAACCTGGGTCCCACGGGCATAAAGTCAGAATCCACGCGTTCACTCTCGGGCGTTCCGGGTATATGGATGTCCGTGTCCCATTCGCCGCCGGTCAGCAGAGCCATCCACGAGTAGCTGACGGAAGTCACACTCGGAACTGCCGCAAACTTTTCCTGCAGATCCCTATAGAGAGGATCAAGTTGCGTGCCCTTGTAGCCTGCAAGGGTGGGATTGAGGCCAAAGACCAGAACGTTGTGGGCATCAAAGCCAAGATTTACCTTCTCGAGGTTTCTCAGTGTACGCACTAGCAGTCCTGCAGTAATGAGCGCCACGATTGCTAAAGACACCTGGGCGACAACCAGCGCGTTCCCCAGGCTGTACCACTTGCTGCCGGAGATGCCTGCCGTGGACGCGCCGGAGCCGGTCTTGAGGGCAGGCGTGAGATCGAGTCGAAGACTTCGCAGAGCGGGAATCAGGCCAAAGAACAGCCCTGTGAGAATGGCGGTGCCCGCGGTAAAGGCCAACACGCGGCCATCGAGCTGAGGATTGAAGGGAGGCGGGCCGGAATTGAAGCGCGTGGCTATTACCATCAGGCCATATGTGCCCCAGCGGGCGAGCAGCAGCCCCAGCGCGCCTCCGGCAAAGGAGAGCAGCAGGCTTTCAACGAGAAGCTGGGCCACCAGGCGTGAGCGTCTGGCGCCGAGCATCAGACGCACGGCGATCTCTTTGCTTCGTCCGACAGCGCGGGCCAACAGCAGGCCGGCGATATTGGCGCAGGCGATCAGCAGAACCAGCGCAACCGCCAGCATAAGAATGTAAAGCGGTGGGAGCGCCGTGCGCCGGAATCCTTCCAAGCCTTGCTGTGCCGGTACTACGTCAACGCCGGGAGCGTCTGCTTCAGCATAAAGAGGTTTCTCCTCATGTAGAGTTTCATTTCGGTACAGCAAACTCACCGCTGTCTGTGCTTGCTGTACGGAGACGCCTGGCTTGGTTCGAGCCACCAAGATGAGCCACCACGAACCTCCACCGTCATCTTTGGGCATCCAGCGCGGAGTCAGGTGAGGTCTGGTGGCGAGAGGCACCCACAGGTCGAACTGGCTGCCCGGACTTAATCCGGAAAATCCCTGCTGGGCGACGCCAACAATGGTGAAGGGCAGGCCGTTCAGACGGATTGTCCGCCCGACAGCAGTGCGCGATCCGCCAAAGGCGCTTTGCCAATATCCGTAACTCAACACCACTGCCGATGCGGAGGCGGGTGTATCGTCGGCAGGTTCCAGCATGCGGCCAAGCGCGGCCTTTATCCCGAGAGTTGAAAAGAACTCTCCGGAGACAAACTGCGCATTGTTGACAATGGTGGCAGCCCCGTTTCCGCTCAGGTCCAGTTGGGGCGCGTGCGCAAACGCTGTTATCCCACTGAACAAATTGGTTTGCGACCGCGCAATGGTGAAAAAGGGAAGAGAAAAAGAACAGCCATTGGGATTGGGATTATTTGCACTCCGATTGTTGGGACAATCGCCATAGGAACTGTGGCCGTGCAGCTTTGGCTGATGATGAGCGTGCCAGCGCAGCAGGACCAGGTCTTCCGGACGGCTCGCGGGCAAACTGCGGAAGAGAATGGAGTCGATCAAGCTGAAGATGGAGGTGTTCATGCCGATGCCCAGCCCCAGCGTGAGCACGGCGATTGCAGTGAACACGGGATTCTTGCGCAGCATGCGCAGACCGTAGCGGACATCCTGGAGCAGCGCCTCAAGAGGGTAGCCCCAGGAGATTTCACGAACGCGTTCTTTGGTCTGCTGGACTCCGCCGAACTCAACCAATGCCTGGCGTCGGGCGGCGTCGGGCGACATCCCCGCGGCGATGTTCAGCTCAACCTGCTTTTCCAGATGAAAGCGCAGCTCCTCATCCAGTTCCTGCTCGGCGCGATGTTTGCGGAACGGCTTCAACAGGATTGCCAACCAATTTTTGGGCGAGCGCATGGCTTCACTCCTCCTGCTATTCGTGCTGCAATACCAGGGCGATGGCGGAAGAGAGCTTCTCCCATTCGCCCAGCTCTTTGGTCAGTTGTTTGCGCCCGGCGGCGGTGAGGGAATAGAACTTAGCCCGACGATTGTTGTCTGAGGTGCTCCACTCGGAGGCGATCCAGCCGCGGCTCTCCAGGCGGTGCAGCGCGGGGTACAGAGATCCCTGGCCCACCTGCAAAACTTCTTTTGATATCTGCTGGATGCGCTGGCCTATGCCCCAGCCATGCATGGGTTCAAGCGCCAGCGTTTTCAGGATGAGTAAGTCGAGTGTTCCCTGTAAGAGGTCAAGCTGCTCGCCCATAAGTCTCCCCTCGAATGTCGACAAGAATAGTGGTTCTTTTGTCGAATGTCAACAGGAGTAGGCAACAGGCAATAGGCCACAAGTGACAGGGAAGAGCAAAAGCAAAATCAACCGCAAAACCTTTAACCACGAAGGACACAAAGGGGAAGACATGAAGCAAGCTAAGAGCCAAAAGCCGCTTTTGGGTTGCTAAATAAGCAACTTACCAAATTACTAAATTACCAACTTTTCCGTGTGTCCTCTGTGGTTAAAAGGTTTGGTTTCAGCTCAGCGATTGTGCAGGTCGCGGAGGAACCTTTCTGGAACCGGTTCGCCGGTCAGTGTCCTCAAGAACTCCTTGAGCCATGCCTTCTCAGGGCCGGAGAGGTTCAGCGGACGAATCTGCTTTGGTCCACCCAGAAATGTGCCTACCGGGTCGCCACCGCGATCGTAGAAGTCAATCACGTCATCAAGCGTGGCGGCTTGACCGTCGCGGAAGTAGGGCGCAGTTTCCGCCACATGGCGGAGGCCCTTGGTGCGCCACAGGCCTACGGGAATGGTCTGGCTGCAGAAGTTGCCATCGCGCGTGGTATCCGGATCGTCGCTGAAATGT
>DATFXI010000238.1:0-10961 GCA_035316085.1 Candidatus Angelobacter sp. | reverse complement strand
CGCGATGCAGAGGTCCTGGTTCTTGGACGTCACGGTTTCGACACCACGGTCAAAGGCAAAAACGGTTTCGTGTGTATCGTGGAACGTTCGTGGACTTCCGCACCCGACGCTGACTTTTGGAATCCAAAAGTGCGGACCCCGATTTGTTATAACCCGGCAGCCGCGCATTCCTTCCTTCCACGCAACATTAAAAGGACCAACCTGATCCTGGCGGGACGCACCAAAACTCAGACGGACGAGGCCATCGTGGCCGCCGTCGACAAAAAAGAACTGCCGGCAATGGCACCCGGGGCGATGTGCTACATGATGTCGAAGCAAGGATACGGCGGCGACAGCATCGAACACTGGCCTCCTCACCTCATGTTTTTCTATTCGCAGACCGACCCCGCAACCTGGGGAGCGGGTCTGCCGGGTTCTCCCGTCCTGGCCATGACCGACACCCGGGAGCAACTGACCACGTTCGCGGTTGGCGTGCAACGGTGGTCAGACGGAACCCAGGCTGGCGAAGCCGCCGGGCATCATCATTAGCATCTGTACGCACCTGCTGCCGATTCCGCCAATCCGCTATAGGAGAAGAACGATGAAATACATCTGTTTGGGTTACTACGACAAGGGCAAATTTGATGCCATGACTGAGACCGAACGAAACGCCATGTTCGACGCATGCTTTGACTACGACGACCATCTTCGCGCCAAGGGGCACTGGAGTGGTGGCGAAGCGCTTCAGGGTCAGGAAACCGCCTTGACCCTGTCTTGGAAGAACGGCACGGTGGCAACCACCGACGGCCCCTACGCGGAAACCAAGGAACAACTCGGCGGCATTCTCGTCCTTGAGGCGCGGGACATGAATCATGCTGTACAGCTCATCGGCCAGCATCCAGCGCTCACGTTCGGCAACATTTTCGAGATTCGGCCAGCGGGGGACATGAACGAAATCATGAAGGCAAGTGAGCAGCGACGGCGGAAGAAGACTGCACGCTGAAGGCGGCCTGAAAGAAGCAGGAGGAGATATGAGCCGAAAATCTGAGCTTACGATTGGTTTGGCGCTGGTCATCGTCATGGGCTGTTGTGTGTCGAATGCCGCAGCACAGTCGGATAAGTATCCGAAAATGGCGCCCGTCGGCCAATACCTGATGGAAAAAAACGCCGAGATTCAATTGGCGCGAAGTGCCGCTCCCGATTCCATATCCCGCGACGCGACCATCCTGGTTCTGGGACGGCAGGGATACGAGACAGCCGTTGAAGGCAAGAACGGGTTTGTTTGCATGGTGGATAGAGGTTGGATGGCTGCGTTCGACTGGCCCGAATTCTGGAACCCGAAGGTGAGAGGCGCCGGATGTCTGAACCCCCAGGCTGCACGTTCGATAGTGCCGATCGCTTCTCTACGCAGCAGGATGGTGATGGCCGGTCGTTCCAAGGCGGAGATCCTTTCGGCCATCAAAACGGCGTTCGATAACAGACAACTGCCGGGCCTCGAGGGCGGCGCGATGTGCTACATGATGTCGAAATCGGCCTATCTGACCGACGAGGGCCATCACAACATTCCTCATCTGATGTGGTATACCGCGCTTGCAGACGCTAAGGATTGGGGTTCTGGCGCGGCGGGCTCGCCGGTCATGTCGTCCCCCTATTGGTTCTTCTCGTCGAAGGAACCATCCCAAATGAAAGGGCTGCCACCGATTCTTGTGTTCTTAGTCATGGTGGCGGATTGGTCCGACGGAACGCCTGCGGGCAAGCATAAATGACTGATACAAGCGCGTCAGCTACTTTCTGCAGCGTTTTGCGCCGCTGATTGAGTTTTGTGTCGCGGGCGACTGACGGGCTTACCGGAAGTAACTGTTGTTAATCTCCCTTCCGCACCATATAATTAGCTGGAAAGGACTTTTGGAAGAATGATTTACGGTTTAATTACGGTTGTCCATGTGTTCGTTTGCGCCGTGCTGATCATTGTGGTGCTCTTGCAGCACGGCAAGAGCGCGGAAATCGCCGCTACCTTTGGCGGGATGGGCAGCCAGACGGCCTTCGGCCCGCGCGGTACCGCCACGGTTCTCTCCAAGGCGACGACTGCGTGCGCCATTATCTTCATGCTGACTTCCATCGCCCTGACCATCTTCGCCACCAGGAGCCATCCGGAATCCATCATGGACAAGGTAAAGACTCCGCAGAGCGCACCGGCGAAAAAATAGCTTTTCGCTGAAATCCCGAACGCATGTGAGGGACCCCTGTCGAGACAGTAGTCTCCAGGCGCAACAGGCAGCCTTTTGATGCCTCGAACGATACAATTCTCGTGAGGGGATCCGTCTTGGAAGAACGTAGGGTTCCCTCCCCCTTCGACAAGCTCAGAGTTCGGGATTTCAGAAAACATGATCCACAAAATCCTTCCGGTTGGTCCCCTGCAATGCAACTGTTCGATCATCGGCGACGAGCAGACCCGGGAGGCCATGGTTATCGATCCGGGCGACCAGATCGAGGACATTCTCGACATTCTGCGCCGCGAGCGGCTTACGCTGAAGCAAATTGTCATCACCCACGCGCACATTGATCACGTTGGCGGTGCGACGAAACTGAAGGGCGCTACCGGCGCGCCCATCCTGATGAACCAGGATGACTACGCGTTGTTGAAGATGCTGGACATGCAGGCTGCCTGGGTCGGGATGCGTCCGCCAGGAGACGTAAAAGTAGACGAAGCGCTGAGTGAAGGCCGCGTGCTCAAGATCGGCGCGATCCCTTTGAATGTGATCCACACGCCCGGCCACACGGAAGGCAGCATTTGCCTCCATCTCCCGGAAGAAAAAAAGCTGATTGCCGGTGACACGCTCTTTGCCGGCAGCATCGGGCGCACCGACCTGCCTGGCGGAAACTTCGAAAAGATCATCCGCTCTCTGCATACGCGCCTGCTGGCGCTGCCGGATGAGACCCAAGTGGTTCCTGGCCACGGCCCTGGAACAACCATTGGCGAAGAGCGCGAGACAAACCCGTTCCTTCAGAAGTAAATGGAGCGCCGCCGTTAGGCAATCAGTCCGCGAGATAGCTGATTTCCGTCCTGCGAATGCGGAAGCAGGCCAGGACTAGAATGGCAGCACAGAGCGTCAGCAGTCCGGGAACCGCGATCCACGCGGGAACGGGCTCGGCGACTACCGTGAACAGCGCCATAATTCCGTCTGAGGGGATCGAAACCGGGCACAGTTGCTTCAGGTAGAACATCACGCTGAGTTTCTGCAGCAGCGACGGCAAGACGGCATGAAACGTTTCCCAGCCCAGCACGAAGATCCCCGGTAAGATCGGGTTCTTCACCACCAGGCTGAAGGCAAGGAAAAGCGATCCGTAACCGACGCAGGCCAGCAACGTGACGCCAAGATATGCCGCTAACTGGCTGAGTCCTGGACCGTCGAATACGAAAGCCCGGCCCGGTGCCCCGAAATGCGCGTACATGAATGTGAAGGAGAGGAAGACGGACAGTCCGAAAATAAACCCCGACGCTGTCACGCCGGCCAGAAACTTCCCTGCCACCAGGACTTCCCGCCGCAGCGGTGCCAGAAAGTAATAGTGCAGGCTCTTTTCCACTACTTCGCCCCGAAACAGCCAGGTGAACAGCCCCATGCATCCGAAAAAGATTCCCAGGCGCAAGTAGAAGAGTTGGAAGATACCGGCAAGAATGTTGGTGTCTTCCGCCAGCGTGCAATTGCGGCCCAAGGGACTATTCAAGCCGTGCAGAGCAATGATGAATGCGGGCGAGAGGGCCAGCAGGTAAATCCATATGCTGCGCCGCATCCACAAAGCCTTCCTGAGTTCAATGCGCACAACCGCGATCAGCTGCGCCGTCCACAGCTGCCATGGCGCTTCGCGGAGGAATCTGCGGATGGACACTATCGCACTCATACTCTGCCCCCGCTGGCCCCGATCAGATATTGATACAGAGAATTCACATCGTCATCGGCGGGGGCTACTGCTTCCAGCGCGAAGTCCTCTTCTACAACGATGCGGTTCAGCAATCCGTAGAACTGTCCGGCATCGCGGGTGCGCACCAGAACTCCTTTGCCGTCGCTGTTGAGTTTGGCTTCGACCACGTGGTCCTGCGAGAACAGGCGCGCCGCCAGGCGGTTGGGATTGCCGCAGCGTACCAGGATTTGCATGGGATGCTCCTTCACCTCGCTGCGCACTCCGTGGATTTGACCTTCCGCCACAACGTAACCGTAGCTCATCAGCACTACCTGGTCGGAAATCTTATCCACTTCATGCAGCACGTGGCTGGAAACGATCACGTGCAATCCTTCTCTTCCCAGGGCTTCGAACAACGCGATGGACTCAGCCCGGGCCATGGGATCAAGTCCGTTCAGAGGCTCATCGAGCACCAGGACGGTGGGATGGTGAGCGATCGCCTGCGCCAGGCGAATCCGCTGCCGCATGCCTTTGCTATATCCCGCGACTTTGCGTCCCGCGGCCTCCCCCATGCCCAGCCGTTCGATGGCCTCGCACGCCAAGCGTTGTGCCTCCTGCCGGGTGATTCCCCGCAAGGTCAGCGACTGGTAGATGAATTCGTAACCAGTCACCCCTTTGGGGAAGGAATCGAACTGGGTGCAATACCCAACGTGCCGGAAGAACTCCTCCGGTTGGTCGGGCGTGAGCCCCAGGACGCTCACAGTCCCTTGCGTGGGGCGGACCAGGCCGGTCATCAGATTCATCAGCGTGGTCTTGCCCGATCCGTTGGGTCCTACCAGGCTGGTGACGCCGGGTGGAAGCGAAAGATTCACGCGGTTCACGCCCAGAACTTCACCGTAAAACTTGGAGACGTTCTCGAAGACGATCCTGTTGTTGGCTGGGGTCATCCTCTAACCACCTCACGTGCCTTGAGTTTCCGGTTCAGGACCCAGACGCACAGCGCGCAAACCGCGAGCAAGGTCCCCCAAGCTGCCCACAACGGCACCTGACCCAATCTCGTAAGTCGATCGGTCGGCCCATCTGCAACAGGAATCCGAAACAAGTGCCACCACACGTTTGTGATCAGGTAGGAGAGATTCAAGAGTGATCCCCAGCGCGTGCGCAAAATTGCGTTCACCACTACGCCGAAGCCGGGGAGCACGAAGAATATCGCCATCATTAGCGCCGTGGCCGCGATCCGCCAGCGCACCCAAACCGCTAGCGCCATGGCCAGCAGGGAGATCAACGCGATCCACATCATTGCGCCGATAAAAATCGACCCGGCGAGCCAAAGATTGTCCCATCCCCAACCATGTCCTTCCAGTTGTGCCTGCACGAAGAACAGAATCAGCGCCGGAATCCATGTGGTACAGGAGAGCAGTCCAGCCATCACCGAGACCTTGCCGAGCAGGTATTCTGCGCGCGAAAGCGGCCGGCTCAAGTACAACTGAACCGACTGGTTGGCGAAGTCCTTACTGATCATCCCGGGCGCAGCCCAGGCGGTGAGGAGAAAACCCATCCAAGCCTCAAACGACAGGAACGCTAAAAACCAGAAGTTGTTGATGAGCGGCGTGCGGCCGAACCGAACATTCAGCAGCGACTGTATGGCGGTGCTATGCACTACGTAGATGAAAACCAATCCCACCAGAAAGGGCAGCATGCATAGGACCACGTAGGCAGTGAAGGGCCGAGATTCAAACAACGTGGAAAACCCGTAACGCGAGAGCACCATGAAACGCGACCAGGCCGGCGTCAGCGGCCCTCGATACGCTTTGTAGGTGCGTTTATAGACTGCCATGGACGCTCCTTGGCGGTGGTGGCGGAGGTGCCGCCGTCGTGGTGGCGCCGCCGGACATGGCCTTCAGGAAGATGTCTTCCAGAGAATCACGGCGGTAGTTCATGCGGCGTATCTGCACCGAATGTTCCGCGGCCAGACGGTAGAGCTGGCGCACCTCAATGTTGTCTGGCAGCACCACCTTAAGCGTCCCCGCGCCAAAGCTGGCGCACTCGCAACCCAGCGCGCGCACCGACTCCAGAAAACCGTTGCCCTGGGTAACCTCGAGCTCCAGAAACTTCAGGTTGGCTTTTCGCTCCTCTTCCAGGTTGCACACAGCGGCAATTCTTCCCTCTTTCAGGATAATTACCTCATCACAGCACTCTTCTATGTCGCGCAACAAATGCGACGAGATGAGAAGGTTGACTTCGCCGGTATCGCGGATTTCCCTCACCAGATGCAGCATGCGCTGCCGCGCTTCCGGATCGAGGCCGTTGGTGGGCTCATCGAGCAGCAGAAGCCGCGGGCCGTGCACGATGGCTTGCGCTAACTTAGCGAGTTGCTTCATGCCCAGCGAATACGTGCCGACCTTGCGATAGCGCGCTTCGCCCAGCCCGACGTAAAAAAAAGCTTCGTGGGCGCGCTCCATCGCTTCCCGCGACGGCAACCCGGAAATCTCCGCCATATAGCGGACAAAGCGGACGCCGGTCATGTCGGCAATAAAGGCGTCGCTCTCCGGCATGTAGCCGATCTGCGCCCGCAGCTCGCGCAGGTTGCGCTGCACGTCCTTGCCGAAAATGCGCAAGGTGCCGCCTTCCGGAGGGTAAAAACCGAGCATTGTGTTGATGAGCGTGGACTTGCCTGAGCCGTTCGGTCCGAGCAAGCCAATGCATTTCCCGGAGAGCGATGCGGCCAGGCGGTCCAGGATGACGCGACCGCCCAGCCGCACTAGAAGGTTATCGAGCTCGATCACCTTTGCCATTCGTTATCTAAGTACGCCATCGGCACCTGCAATGTTCCCTTTCAATTGGCGCGGACAGCACCCCGCGGCTGGGCCAACCTCATCAGCGTCGAGAGCGCGACGGTGTTCAGATCCAAGCCGAAGAAGCGGCTGTTGCTGGCCACGCGGATGGCGTTACCCTCGCCATAAGCGCAGACCACGCTGGGCTTGCTCTCCGCCGCCAGTTGCTGAAATGACTGCTGCTGGGACGGAGGAAGCTGTCGCAAGACCGGACCCACCACCGGCGCCAGGTTCTGGTATACCAGCGCGGAGACATCGGCGTGCTCATCCTGCGGCAACAAGGCCCTGAAGCTGTTGGAGCGCGCCAGAGAATTCCCGCTTCGATGAGTGTTCACGGCCTGCATTACCAGCGCCCGGCTGGGAGCAATGATCATGTAGCCGTCAACGAACGTGTAGTCAATCTCAGTGACCTTCGTCCCACCCTGGAGATTGACGGCGTAATAAGTGAGTCCGTTCGCCGTACTGTGCGTGACGGACGCCTGCCGTTCCGGATGGCCGCTATTGTGCTCGTTGGCGTCGGCCACTAGTTGCTGAATCGTTGCCTGTAGCCGGCCTGAATCATTGACTTCGACAATGACTTTCCACGACGGAGTCGGCAGCACCGGCCCGTCCAGGGCTAGAGTGATTTCGCCGCCCAGCGTGTCCACCAGATCCTGATGAAAACGGATTCTCAGTTCGGATTCGCCCTTCGCGTAGTTGGCTTCCACGTTAGGATTTTGCAGCGACGCGATGTTCAGGATATCGTCAAGCATGTCCTTCGGGTTCTTGGACACGAACGCGGCCGCCGCGCCCGCGTCTTTGGAGACGAAGTCCAGCCCGCCCATGGGCGCCGGCGCCGCCAGCCAAGAGGCAAGTCCGCGGCGAGGGCCGGTGAAGCTGAGTTCGGCCTGATTCTGGATCTGATTGCCGCTTCCCTTGCGCTCCGCCACCAGGAATTGCACGTCGGCCAAACCGGCTTGCTCCATCACCTGCTCATGTTGTTGTGACGGGTGGGCTGCGGCGTGGTGTGCCGCGATGGCCTGAAGATTGGCCCCAAACAGCATGCCTGCGCCCTTTTGGTAGGCAACGCCCATGCGGCGGCCAAAGGGCGTTTCAGCAAAACCGCCGGTTCCCCGGTTTAACGCCGCATTGAACCGCTCGAGCGCGGCCACGTCGCCGCTCGCAGCCACAAAGTCCGGACGCACCAGGATCAGCAGCTCTTTCTCGCTCCGCCCGGACAAAGCTCTCAACTGCGCTTGGTTAAGGACATACACGTGAGAATCGGCGGCGTGACCGTGACGCGCCAGTTCTCCGGCAATGAATTGGTCAAGGCCGGGCCGCTGGATAGGCGCCACCACCAGCGGCGCTCCGTGAGTTCCGTCCAAGGCTACCGAGAAAACGATCTCATCGCCCAGGTACTCGCCAAAGGCATGCACTTCGGCAATGACATCGGTAAGAGACGGTCCCTTCCGCCGCGCCTGGGCCTGTTCCCACCATTCGCGCAGCACTTGGCTCTCCTCAAGTTCTTGCTGAAAGAGCTGATTGGCCTGCTGCGCGGCGTCGCCTAGGTTGGGGATGCTGGCGTACACCACGGTATTGGCGGGCAACGCAGGCAGAATTTTGCTCTGGTAGCGCAGGTCCGGCATCCGCACTTCGCTCAGCTTGTTCTCCAGCCGGATGAACTCAGCGAGCAGCGCCAGATGCTTGTCGCGGTCCTGGCTCCAGGCGATCTCCTGCTGCACAGGCACCGCGCCCACGGCGGCATTGGTGGAAAGCTGGTCACCGGGATGCAAAACGCTGGTGGCTCCGGAATGAGCCACGCGCACTTCGCCTTCGATCACTGAAACACGCGAGCCCTTCATGCCGCTATGAACCGAAAACACCGTACCCGTCACCGAGACTCGGCAGTCCCTGGCGGCAACGTAAAGGTGCCCCTCGCGGCGCTTGGCCGCCTGCACAATGATGTTGCCACGCTCCAGCTCGATGCTGGTGTCCTGACGATGCATGGAAACGCCAAACTCCGCCCGCTCGTTCATTTCCACGGTCGAGCCATCACGCAAGCGTAGGATGGCACGGGAAGCTCCACCCGTACGTACCCGTTCGCCTTCCACTAGTTCGTCGCCCGCCTTCAGCAGGCTTTCACCTTTAAGACTCACGCGGTACAGCCCGCCGTCCTGGGATTCCACACGAGCGCGCATGCCGGGAGGACCGGAGAAAATCCAGGCTTGAATAAAGTAGGCGCTCACTCCTAAAACCACGACCGCCGCCCCAGCCATCACCCAGCGGAATTGTCCGGCGTGCGCCCGCGGCAATTCGTGTTGCCAGGGCAGCAATGCAGGCGAGGCAGGCTTTGCAGTTTCGGCCTGGCGACGGCAAACCACGCATTCATGCAGGTGAGCTTCCACCAGCAGCCGGCGCGCCTCAGCGAGCTTTCCGTTACGGTATTGGGGGAGTAGAGCACGCACGTCAGCGCAACTGCGGATGGAGTTCACCGCCGCGGCTCCCTCGCGGGTCGCTTCACTTAAGCGCTGCCACACTCTCTGGCCGGCGGCGCGCAACACTTCCGGCTCCGGCTGCTCGGCACGCAGGTCTTTCACCGCCTGGTCCAGAATCTCATTTGGAGTCTTTTCCTGATGCTTCATCGTCTTCCCCTCGCCTGTTCCCTGTAGTCTTTCTTGAGCTGAGCACGCGTACGATGCAGCAACACGGCAACGACGGCCGGCGAAGTATTCATCATACCGGCGATCTCACGGTTGCTGTAGTCCTCAATGAAACGCAGCACAAACATCTCCGCCCAGCGCGGATTGAGCCGGCCCAGCGCCCGCCGCAGCCAGTCACGGATTTCCGTGGAAGGCCCGGCAGTGTCCGGCGACGCTACCTCGATCGGATTATCTTCGTCGTCGAGCGACGAAGTCCGCGCGTCTCTCCTGCGCCGAAGCAGGTCCAGCGATGCGTTCACCGCCGAGCGGTGGAGATACGCCGCCAGGTTGCCGACGTCAGGAAGATTCTCCTGCCGCGCCAGCCGCAAAAAAACCGTCTGCAGAGCGTCCTCTGCGTCACCGGGATTGCCCGTGATGCGATACGCCGCGCGGAATATCCGGTCTTTGTGCTCGAGAAATACCTGCTCCAGCCCAGGGCCGACTTCCCTCTCTGCCAGAGCCGCCATGTTTGCTTGCGTGATTTGCATTGTGGCTTGCAATTTAGTACGGTGCTCCTCTGATCTACCAGGACGAGAGAAGAGCCTCGTTCTTAACGGAACGCTGCGACAAAAGCGCCCATGCGTTCGGTGCTGAACCAGAGTACGCCGCCTGGCGGGGAAAGTTCCCGTGCAGACCGCGCTGGGATTGCAGTAGTGCTTTATAAAAGCTATGTAACTTATTACAAATGCGGCTAGTTACTAGATGTACTTGACTCTGTCAAGAAGCACACAGCCATGAAGCCTGTACAACTGCCTGCCGTCTTCAACGTCGCCAGTCATTTTGTTGACCGCCACATGAGCGAAGGTCGCGATACGAAGGTCGCCTTTGAGTGCGGCGATGATCGTGTGACCTATCGCCAGTTGTTTGAGCGCGTGAATGAGGCTGGCAATGCCTTCCGCAAGTTGGGGGTCCGCGACGAAGAACGCATAGCTTTGCTTCTATTGGACACCCCCGACTTCGCATACTGCTTTTTCGGCGCCATTAAGATTGGCGGCGTTGCCGTGCCCATGAACACCATGCTCTCGCCGGCAGAGTATGAGTACATGCTGAACGATTGCCGGGCACGCGTAGTCGTGGTGAGCGAAGCGCTACTATCCAAGATCCAGGAAATCCCAAGGGAAAACCTGCGGTACATGGAGAAGATCGTCGTTTCCGGCCCGGCCTCCGGCGACGATTCACTTTTTCAACTGCTGTCAGGGAGCTCGCGCGAACTTGTCGCCAGGCCAACCAATAAAGACGACGCCGCATTCTGGCTTTATTCTTCCGGCAGCACCGGCCGTCCCAAGGGCTGCGTGCATTTGCACCACGACATGGTGGTGTGCGCGGAGTACTACGCCAAAGCCATCCTGAACGTCACGGAAAACGACCGCTTCTTCAGCGTGGCCAAACTTTTCTTTGCTTACGGCCTGGGCAACGGGCTTTACTTCTCTCTGGCCGTAGGCGGCACGAGCATTCTCTGGCCGGGCTCGCCTTCGCCGCCCAACATCTACTCGGTCATCGAGCGCTCCAAGCCGACTCTGTTCTTCTCCGTGCCGTCGAATTATTCAAGCTTGCTGGCGTATCAACGCGA
>DATFXI010000237.1:0-14747 GCA_035316085.1 Candidatus Angelobacter sp. | reverse complement strand
ACCGGTTGCACGATCGGGCGCGCTCCTAAGCATCCTTCCTGGAAAAACGCCACCGGCGCCGAGCAATACGAGCGCCTGATGTGGCAAGCGATCCGCGACAAAGACTGGAACGACGCCGAGTACCACCTGGCCCCTACGTTCGTCGGCGTGACCCCGAGCGGGCAGGCATTGGACCGGGCTGCCTGGATTGCGCATTGGAAGAGTGTGCAGCTCAAGGATTTCTCTCTGGCAGAGGTTTCGGTGCAACCCCAGGGAGCAGACATGGTGGTTACCTATATTTTTCAAGGCAGCGGTAACCTGAGCGCGCCAGCTGCGTCTGGCGCGGGCTTGCGCGTGGTGTCGGTCTGGCAGCAGATTAAGCATGGCTGGCTCCTTACCACAACGGCCATGACCCCCCTAGCACCAATGCAGAAATGAGTTCGGCCAACCGGCGGTCACCGATTGCGACTTCTGTCATCTCTCCGCCAGGCGGCCTCAACCGCTACAATTCAGGGCGTTTACCAAGGTCTCCCCGTTCAAAGGTCGGTGCGCTTACCGATGCGCAGCTGTTTGCGTTTTGCGCAAGGCAAACGGCAGCCACGGCGCGCTGCAAGTGATCTGATCTCAGCGGAGTTGTGCCGCTGAGTACAACCAAAAACGAAGTTCGAGAATTAAGCAGTATCACACAGGGTGTCCAGCAGGCAGTCGCGGTAAGTGAGCGACGCGTATCACAAAATCAGAGTGCGGGTTTCAAGTTCCGTCACGGATACGAAGCTCTGCCGGCAAGCCGGGTCCTCCTCAGCAAGTCGTGGGCAGGACACGCTGCAAAGAACGATGTAAGACAATGCAATCCAGCATTGGCCCTGAAGGTTTTTAGGGTTTGCTGTCACCCTCCCGAACGGAACCTTTCAGAGAAAAACCAGCCGGCCTCGGCTGGTTTTTTCTTTTAATCCTGTCGCTGCGTTCCAAACCGCTTCAGCGACGCGCTTCGGCATACTTCCCTTCTGCTCCTGAGGCACGCGACTCCCACCCCAGCACACGAAAACCGCGCGTGCCGGGGACCCCGGGCTCGGCGGCCCCTCGGGCCTCGCCGCGGACCTAGCTTGAGAGAACACCTGGCACAACCGATCCTGTAAGGAAACTTGCACGTCCCGGGATGCTTTACAATCGCTGACATCATGCCGCTGAGCGCGCGATCCTTCGGAGAAAAGCGAATCCGGCAGTTTCGCAGGCAGCTGCTGGGCTGGTTTAGCCGCGAACAGCGCAGACTGCCTTGGCGCGGCGAAAGTGATCCCTACTACATTCTGGTCTCCGAAGTCATGCTGCAGCAGACGCGCGTGGCGGTGGTGAAGGACCGTTACCCGAAATTTCTGCGCCGGTTCCCGAGTGTCGAGCGGCTGGCGCGTGCTCGTGAACAGACCGTGCTGGCTGCGTGGAGTGGGCTCGGCTACTATCGCCGGGCCAGAGCTTTGCAGGCTGCAGCGAAGGAGATCGCGCGCCTGGGCAGATTTCCGCAGACTCAGGCACAGCTTGCCGAGCTGCCGGGGGTGGGCCGCTATACAGCGTCGGCCGTTGCCAGCATCGCCTTTGACGAGCCGGTGCCTGTGGTGGATGGCAATGTCCAGCGTGTTCTGCGGCGGCTGGTGAAGCGCGAACTTTTGAACCAAGAGTGTTGGCAAACTGCGGCTGAGCTTCTCGATGCCGGTCGTCCTGGCGATTTCAATCAGGCCATGATGGAACTTGGAGCGTTGGTTTGCCTGCCCACGCGGCCTTTGTGCGAAGAATGCCCGGTCGCGAGCGCCTGCGCTTCACGCGGACCAGGAGAGAGGCGCAAGCAGTCACCGCGGCGCAAGGCGGTCTTGAACTTCGCGCTGGCGCGCCGGAACGGCAGCGTGCTTCTCGCACAGCGTCCGTCGTCCAGTTCGCTGATGCCCCTGATGTGGGAACTGCCAACGCTGGCGGCACCGCCGGAGACTGGACCCACACTCAAACTGCGGCATTCCATTACCACGACTGACTACGACGTGTTTGTATTCGCTGATCGAGGCCGGCAGGTGGCCGGAGGCCGGTGGCTACCTTTGCGCAGCGCGGAGCGGATGGCGCTCACTGGGTTGGCCCGCAAAATTCTCAACCGTCTGGAACTGTTGCCCTCGCCGGCAGGATAAAATGTTCTGGTTCGCCGGTGGTTCTGGGTTGCACGATTTGTGACTTTTATGCGCATTGCGACTCTTGCATTTGCCATTTTGCTCGCATCCGTGTTTCTTCACGGACAACCTCAGGGAGCCGCAGCCGGCTCCAGTGCTCCGTCAGCGAAGGGCACCGCCGACTGTACGGAGGATGCCACTCACCTTCCCAAGGGTTACAGCCGCGTTTATATCGCGCAACGGGACGGCAAAGACGGTACAGGACATTCCTGGAGTGATGCCCGCGACGGAAGCACTGCGGCAAGCTTTGACACGGTCTTGCGCTGTCTCTCGGAAGGCTGTCAGGCGAGTCATGGCGAAAAGGCCGTGCCCAAGACTGAGAAACTGATCGTCTGCATCGGACCGGGAATTTTCCAAACCAAGGGCCAATACGATTTTCTCATCGGCGTCCCACACACGAGCCAACAAGGCTTTACCATCGGGAAGGGATGGAAGATCCACGGCTCCGGCGTCACAAAGACAACCCTGCAACTCAGCGACTACCGGCGCTCGGTTGAGCCAAAGGACCCGGAGACGCTTCCCGCAGCCACTGCCCACGGCGTGGTGTTCAGCACAAATTCCGATGACGCATCGGGCATTGAAATCTCTGACTTGACCGTGGACGCAAACTATCCGCAGCTTAAAGCTCAGGCCAAGCAGCAGGGAATCAAGGCTGTGAATCTCGAAGCTATTCACTTGCGCGCCAACGAAGGCGGCAACTGGATCCATCACGTTAACGTGATCAACACGTCGGGCGAGGTCGGCGGGAAGTTCGGGACGTTTGAAATATTTCCGGTGTGGATTGTCTCGGTATCCAACACCAACCCGGCACAGAACAACGGCAACTTGATTGAAAACGTGACCATGAGCCAGTTTCATGGGGGCTTGTGTACAGCAATAGCCGTGGCCAATGCGCTGGGAGAAGTGCGAAACAACTACGTGGATGGATACCAGATAGGCTATGGGGGATGGTCGATGGGGGAAGTATGGTTCCACGACAACGTGGCGATTCGCACGGAGTACGGATTCAATATCGACAGCCTGAAAAACGACGGAGTGAAGATTGAATCCAACCAGATCATCGCGCCAAGAAAATACGGCTTTGTGATCGGCGGCGGTGGAACTTACACCCGTTTTCACATATTCAAGAATACGGTGCAGATCAAAGACGGGGGAGTCACCGGCATCGTGTTCCAAGGGAATGTGACGAAGTCGGTGGTCGAGGACAACACGCTTACAGCTGAACGGTCGGCAGGGGGGAACTCTCTGGCCATCAAGAACTACTCCGACGGCCGTCACACCGGCGCCAATCAGGACAACATTTACCAATCAAACCGCATTGATTCGAGCCTGAAGGCAGCCTTCTATGCGCCCTCGCGGCAATCGCAGAATTGCTTCTTTGGCAACGTGGACGAGCAGGGCAAGCCGCGCAAAGACCTTAAGGACAACCACGCGGGGCCTTGCGTTGCCTCCGCCAAGTGAGGCAATTTCTTCAGGACGTGGCTGCACGTAAGGTCTTGCCCTGATGGGCGATGCTTTCCCATCGTTTTGTTTACAATAGTAACGTGCCCGGGAGGGTTCATGCCTGCACTTGAGAGCGGCGTCCATGCGCCGGAAATCGAACTAACGGCTCTGGATGGCCGCAAGTTCTCACTGTCCGCGGCGCGCACTCGCGGGCCGGTCGTAGTGGCGTTTTTCAAAGGGAGTTGCCCGGTATGCCAGTTGGCATTTCCTTATCTCGAGCGGATTTTTAAGGCGTACAGCAAGAGCGGCAGTTTTACTTTGGTTGGTGTATCGCAGGACAGCGCCGCTGACGCCGCCGCCTTCAATCGCCAGTTTGGTGTGACTTTTCCCGTGCTGCTGGATGAGAAGAACACGTATCCGGTTTCGAACGCTTACGGCTTGACCAACGTCCCAACGGTTTTTGTGATCTCGCCGCAGGGCGAGATTGAGTCCACCACGGTGGGATGGTCGAAGTCCGAGATGGCGGAACTAAACCACAAGCTGGCCGCATTGAGCAATGCCGGGCCAGTCCAGATTTTTACTCCACGAGAGAATGTTCCGGACTTCAAACCCGGTTGAGAGTCGAGGAACTGATCCGCGGGCGCGGATGAAGAAGCAATCAGCAATTAGCAATCAGCATTCACCCCTTGGGCAATCTCGCTCCGGGCTTCTGGGAGAATGTCTCTGGGCTGAGTACTGAATGCTGACTGCTGATTGCCAAGGTTGATGCATATGAAAAAGCTGTACACACTGGCTCTAGTTACTGTTAGTTCTTTCCTTACCGTGCAAGGCCAGACTGCGCTGCCGCCCGCGGCAGAGCGGGCCATGAACGCGATTGATGCGGAGAAGATCCGCGCTACGGTGAAGTATCTTGCCGACGATGCTCTGGAAGGACGCGGCACCGGACAAAAAGGCGGCGACAAAGCCGCCGACTGGATCGCGGAGCAATTCAAGAAGTACGGGCTGGTGCCGGCGGGCGATCATGGCACGTATTTTCAGAATGTGAATTTCTACGGAGTTACCACAGATCAGAAGCAAACGCGTTTGGCCTTCGTGTCCAAGTCAGGAAATGAGACAGTGTTGAAATTCGCCGACGATTACGTGGCCACGGACCAAACGCATTCGGACAAATCGGAAATCGACGCGCCGATTGTGTTCGTGGGGTACGGCATCAACGCACCCGAATACAACTGGGACGACTACAAGGGCGCTGACCTGAAAGGGAAGGCCCTGCTCATGCTGGTGAACGAGCCGCCGTCTGACGATCCAAATTTCTTTAAAGGCCGCGCGCTCACCTATTACGGCCGCTGGACATACAAGTACGAAGAAGCAGCGCGCCGCGGCGCTGTCGCGGTGATCCTGGTCCACAAAACGGAGATGGCCAGTTATCCCTGGGAAGTAGTTCGCAATTCGTGGGGAGGGGAAACGTCGCTGCTCCAGGACGAGAAAGAGCCCAAGCTGAAGTCCGCAGGCTGGGTGCAGCTTGACGTGGCGCGCAAACTGGCGCAGTCCGCGGGGCTGGACCTGGACCAGATGCTGAACGACGCCAACTCGCGCGGCTTCAAGCCGGTGGAGCTGGGAGTCCGCCTGAAAGAGACCATCGTCACTAAAGTGCGTTCGTTCGCGTCACGCAACGTGCTCGCGAAAGTTCCCGGTTCCGATCCAACGCTGAGAGGCCAAGCGGTTCTCTACACGGCGCATTACGATCATCTCGGCATCCATCCCAACGAGCCTGGCGACAACATTTACAACGGTGCGGCTGACAACGCGACAGGGTGCGGAATCCTGCTGGAACTGGCGCGCGCCTACGCTGAAGCACAACAGAAGCCGCCGCGGACCATACTATTTGCCGCAGTCACAGCAGAAGAACAGGGATTGCTGGGATCGAGGTATCTGGGCCAACATCCCCCGGTTCCGGCACGCGACATCTCCCTGGACCTGAATTACGACGACGTGCAGCCCTTCGGCGACCCGGAACAAGCCGTGGTCTCCGGCGCGGAGCGAACGACCGTAAGCCCTCTGGTTGAAAAAGTGGCGCAAGCCTTCCATCTTTCCATCCAGCCAGACGATCATCCTGAAGCCGGCCATTACTACCGGTCTGATCATTTCAGCATGGCGCGCGTCGGCGTTCCGGCATTCAGCGTGAATCAGGGAGCGTTATTCAAGGGCCATGATCTGGCCTGGGGTGAAGAAAAAGAGAAAGATTACGTGACGCACCGCTACCATCAGCCTTCCGATGAGTACCGCGCAGACATGGACTTCACGGGCGATGCCAAGATGGCCAGGTTCGGCTTTGCCCTGGGCTGGCTGGTGGCAGGCCAGCCGGAACTCGCGGGCTGGCAGCCTGGCGACGAGTTCGAAAAGGCCCGCAAAAGCTCGCAGCAGGCCAAAACGGGTTTCTAAGCCTCTAGGGTGGTTTCCGGGTGCCTATAGTAACGTAAGTCCTTTCGGGAAGCTGATATAGAATCGCTTTTCCCCCGCTATAAACAGCCGGCAATGCCCTTTTCCTTTCTGCAACGCGGGAACTTGACTGACCACGCCCGTCAGCTTTCGCTGACCAGCTACGAGCCGGTTCTCGGCCTGGAGAACCTGGTTACGGGGATCGACAACGTTCGCCACGACGTCTTTCTCAGTCCCAAACTTTGTGAAGTCGCGCGGCTGCACATCTTCAAATTGATTGCCAAGCACGGCAATGTGGAAGATCTGGCCGCGGCCGAGGTGTCACCGGTTTCACCGGGCAATGCACAGACCAGGGCGCGCGGGCACCGCACCCAGGCGCCTAAGCCCTTTGACCAGTCTGATTTCAAACGCCAGCTCGCCGAGCTTCACATGGTGGCGCTCAGCCGCGCCAAGGCAGCAAGCAACGTTTGTCTGGATCTCCTGTTCTATCTGGCGTCGCTCAAGTTCCAGCGCGCGGAACTGTTGAACCAATACAACCTGGTGCTAGAGCGCTGCCGCTCCCGCATCAAGCAGATGGAAGGGCCGCGGCAGTCGGGAATGGCCCGCACGGTGGAAATGCGCGAGCGTTTCGTGCACCTGCAAATCAACAAAAAAGCGGTGTTACGCCGCGCCGGCCAGGACCTGTTCGCGACCATTCGCGACGTGGAGAAGGAGAAGCTGAGCAAGACACGCCGGTCGCTCTTCGGCGAGACGGCCGCCGCTGCCTACGATCTTTTCGTGAACCGCCTGCTCTTCTCGGAAGACGGCCAGGACAACTATCTCAACGCCGAGCATTACGTGATGCTGGGCAACTATGATCGTGATCGGGACCGCTTCCAGACCATGCATGAAGTCAGCGGCCAGTACCTGAAAATGCTGGGTTTCACGGCTGACCTGGACGATCCGCTGGTCGATACCATGCTCAACGTCCCGGAAAATGCGCAGGAGATGTTCGCCGGCGGCACGCCCGAGGAAACCACTGCCAAAGGCAAAACCCAGAAAGCATTGCTTACCGCCTGGGTAGACCTGCTGGAGCGGGAAGGCGTGATGGAGTGCGTGGTGGCGTCCTATGAAGTCGTGCCGCTGCTGGCCGAGTATTCGCCGCCCATCAATCCGCAGCAACTCAAAAACGCGCTGATTTCGCGGGCTGAGCTGAAGCGAGTGGAGGCGCTGCTGGATGAGCAAGGCAAATTCTCACCGGAGAACTTGCATGCCGCAGTGCGTAAGACTGCGAGTTACAGGCCGCCGGAACGCGCCAAGCTGGCAGGGCGTTTCCTGGCCGATTTCACGCGCTACCATCGCGACTTGCGCCGCATGGAAGCGGTGCTCTCCGCCACCGACAGCGTCAACATCATCAACACAGACCGTTTCCGCGAACTCTCGGCCATCAACAACACGCTCTACGAATTTCTCCTGCCGGAGGAGCAGCGCCCCGCGGAAGAAGAAAAAGTTGTTCATCACGTGATCTTGAAGGCCGACATTCGCGAATCCACTACGCTTACCCGCACGCTTTCTGAGCGCGGCCTGAACCCGGCTTCGTATTTCAGCTTGAATTTTTACGATCCCATCAACAAATTGATTCCGAAGTATGAGGCCCGCAAGGTGTTCATTGAGGGCGATGCCATCATCCTGGCCTTGTTCGAGCGCGAGGGAGAGCCCGCGCTGGGCGTGGCGCAGACCTGCGTCCTGGCCAAGGAGATCATCGAAATCGTCACCGCCTACAACGACCGCTCGCTGGCCAGCGGGCTGCCCAGCCTGGACCTGGGAATTGGAATCTCGTATCAAGATTCCGCGCCCATGTACCTCATGGACGGCACGCGGCAGATCATGATTTCCAAAGCCATCAACGAAAGCGACCGGCTCTCCTCCTGCAGCAAAGGCTTGCGCCAGATTCTGGAATCGCGGGAGCTGCTGTTCAACGTGTTCTCTTTCAAAACGGTCGAGGACAGCGAAACCGGCGGTGAAGCCAGCGAATTTCTGCTGCGCTACAACGTGGGCGGCATCCACATCAATGAAGCCGCGTTCGAAAAGCTGCGGACGGAGATTTCACTGCAGGCTTTCGACCTGGAGGTGCCCATGATCTGGAACACCGCCACGGTGCGCGTATACAGCGGCTCGGTGCCGCTGGGCGGAGGCCTGTTCCACCGGATTGTGGTGCGCCAGGGCCGCATTGCTCACGTCGATCCCCACAATTTCGCCCTGAAGCAGCTGACCAACCAGCATTACTATGAGGTCTGTGTGAACCCGCAGATTTACGCAGCCATTGAGAGCGCGCAGACGCAGGCCGCTACCGCCCGGTGAGACACTTCCGCTCGAAACCAAATCCAGCTAAGCTGAAGCTGAGCTGAATGGACATGCACTTTCGTCGCAGACAAACCGTTGCCGCTGTTTGCCTTCTGGTGTGGTGCGTCCAAATTTCGAACGCCAAGAAACGCGACGTGGTTCGGGCCGATCGCATCGTCATCGTGAAGTCTGCGCGTACACTGACCTTGATGCGTGAGGGCCAGGTGCTCAAGACATACAAAGTCGCTCTAGGGCACGAGCCGGAAGGCCGCAAGACCCAGCGTGGCGACAACCGAACGCCGGAAGGCGAATACATCATAGACGCCCGCAACGCGCACAGTTCGTTCCATCTTTCGTTGCATATTTCCTATCCCAACGCCGCCGACCGCGCCCGCTCCAGCAAGCTGGGCGTCAACCCGGGCGGCGACATCATGATCCATGGCCTGCCTCCGGCCTTCGCGTACCTTGGGTCTCTGCACCGGCAGACGGATTGGACGCTCGGGTGCATCGCGGTGACCGACGCGGAGATCGAAGAGATCTGGTCGCTGGTGCCGAACGGGACCAGGGTGGAGATCAAGCCGTAGAAAAACGGTACCTCGGACGTAGAGACGCGGCATTGCCGCGTCTCACATTCAACCGCATCACGCTGTTCAGGGGAACATGGCGAACGAAAATTCACCCGCAAGGGGCACGCTTCGTATGGGTAGGCAGAGAGACGTGGCGGTGCCACGTCTCTACGCGATGATTCCGTCTCAGAATCCAACTCTCGGCACGCGGAACGGCACGCGGATCACGGCTTCCACGTCCACCGGGACACCGTTCTTCAAGCCTGGGCGGAAGCGCCATTGCAGCAATGCGGTGCGGGCGTTGGCATCGAGCTGTTCATTGCAGCCTTCCAGCACGCTCACATCGCCGACACTGCCGTCACGGTGAATCACAGCGTGGAGAATCACCACGCCCTCAATGCGATCGCGCAGCAACGATGCAGGATAAGCGGGATCAACTTTGCGCACGGCTTCCGGCGAAGTCAGCTCTCCGGGCACTTCATCTTCCGACTTCATCTCTGCGAAGCGTACCGCCCAGCTTCCCATGGCCGAAGTCAGATTGGGCATGTTGATGTACATGTTGTGCTGGCGGCGTCCGGCAAAGACTTCGTCCTCGATCTTTCCGGAAGAGGGAATGTCGTGGTTGTCGTTGTTCGGCAGCAGAAGCGCTGGGCGCGGCGGCTCGGGTGCGCCGGCGATTACCATCCCGGAGATGACTTTGCGCGGCGGCGCCGAAACGGAGATGCTGCCACCGCTGTCCGGCAGTCCGCTACCGCTTCCGGCACGGCCGGCGATGGCCGGGTCGCCGGCCACAGTTTGCGGCGCGCCGGAGGCCCCCACGCGTCCTTCAGGACCGGCAGTGAACTCGCCACGACGATTTCCCGCCGGAACAGTGAGAGGTCCTACCGGCTGCGTGGGACGCGCGTTCAGAGCCAGCAACTGGCCCACTTCGCGCGAGTGCGTCTGCCCCATTCCGCCACTCGCGGGCTGCGCCGGCGGCACGGCGGCAGGGTCTAGTCCTGGCATCGCGATAGCCGCCAGATTGCGCTGACCTGTTCCCTGCGCGGGTGGAACGACTTCCGGCTGGTCTGAGTTGGGAAGCGCCTGGCCCAGCACGTGTCCGGAAGCGACGGTGGATGGTGGGCCAGCCACGGCTTGCGGCGCCTGCAGAGGAAGCTGGAGCCGCGAAGGATCGCTAGCCGCCATTTCAGACGCAGGCGGGATCACGACAGGAGAATTCATCGCGAGCATGACTTGTGTTGCGCGATCGCCAGACACAGGAGTCGGAGGCGCAACTACCGGTTGCCGCGCCAGCGGAAAGACCAGCGGGCTGTGCTCGGCGACAGCCTGCGCCGGCGGCACGACTTGTGGTGTTCCGGCGGGCAGCTGTTCAAAACGATTGCGTGATGCTAGGGGAGCTCCCGGCGCCGGAGTCCATATCACCAGGTTGGGCAGGGGTACGTCCTGGCGCAGAATGTTTGGATCGGGTTGAATGATGGTTTGCCGGATGCTGTCATGTTCCGGGTTCAGGGAAACGATTTTCTGCGGCGAATACTCCGGATCTGCCGCTTGCGCTGTGTGGCGGACTGGTGGCTGATCTTGTTTCTCGCGAGGGCGAACCTCAGGCAGGTATTCGGAAACCTGGTATTGCAAGATAGAAGTTGTTCTTTGCTGCTCGTCAACCGCTACGCGCGGCTGCTCCAACAATCCAAGCCAGTCCACCGTTACGATTGCGGCCACGACCACGGTGTGCGCGAAAAGCGATTGCCCCATTTGCTTCCACGCCACCGGACGATGCACCAGTGCGTCCGCCCAATATCTGCCCGGCGGAGAAGTGGTGCGCAGCGGAGGAGGTGCGGAACGAAAGCAGTCCGCCAAATTGCGCCAGAAGCTCCGCAGCCACGGTTCCGGCTCCACCACCAGGCGAAAACCATGCCGTGGAGCCGCTGCTGGCCGGACGAGCAACGCGTTGGGCTGTGACGTCATGAACAGGCTGGGTCGACGAGAGTAGCACGAAAGATTATAGATGGAAATGTGGAGGAACCGCCGTAGAACCACGTTAGAATGACGAGAAGCATGGCTATTCTCAGGATCGTTTTGTGCCTGGCTCTGTCAGGCGCGCTGGCGCTGACGGCGCAAACTACCCCTGCAGCCAAACAACCACCAAGAAATCAATCAGATAGCGCGAAATCCCAGCCCCCCGCGGAAGACATTTCCGGCACGTACAGTTTTCTCAAAGAAGGCGAACTGCTGCAGATCAATCTGGACAAAGACGGGGTCACGGGGTACGTCTCGCGCATGGGCGACCTGGAGAGCGACCGCGGCTCGTTTCTCGACCACTTTTTCACCAAGGCCACTGTGCAAGGACATGCGGTTACGTTCATCACGCGGCAGGTGCACGGTGTTTGGTTTGAGTTCAAGGGGAAGTTTGACCGCGGTCCGGGAAAGACCAAATCTCAGGATGGATACTATGTTCTACGAGGAACGCTGACCGAGTACACGATGGATCCGGAGAGGCGAGTCAGCAGCCGCTCGCGCGAGGTTGAGTTCAAATTTCTGGCCCAGCCGGATGATGACGAGCCGGCAGCCAAGCCGAAAAAGTAGGCCTGCAAAGCCGATGCTTGGCCCGCTCTCTCAGTTTTCCACCGGGTTTCCACAGAATTCGGCAATCTCCACAGCAATTTCCACCGAAATCTCCCGAATTCGCTTTTCTTCTATTGCAGCTTGTCGGCGCTTTCATAGATATTGCTCGCACTAAGCGTGCGATGTTCGTATGCGAGGATCGTCCGGCCGGCAAGGCCGGGGACACACTCTCTTAGAGCTGGGTTGGAGCTCAATCTGCGCTGGCTTCGTTAGCTTCGGCGACGAATGCATGTCTCGCCCGCTGATAGCAGGGCGAGCGCGAGAGGGGCTTGCGAGAATCGATGAAGCGCCGCGCGGCAACACGCGGCCATAGCGAACATCTCACCCCGCAAGCCCGGCCCGTATGGCTGGTACAGGCCGGGCTTCAATTTTTTGGCGGCAGGCGCGGGAGTCTAGTCCTGCCGGGCGCGAACACCTGAAGCGAAGCTTTCAACTTCATTCAAACGCCCGCGCGAATAGGGGTTTTATACCTACTACGCATGTGGGCTGGTGTGTCTGAGGCGCGCTTCTCGTGGTTTTCGCCAGCAAAGTCTTTTCTTTGTACCTGGATTGCGAGAGAATGCCTGATGGTGAGGGCGAGCCCGGGGAATGGCGTCAACCGATTACAGTCTCGATCGCGGATTGCCGGCCAGCGCAGAAGCTGAACGCGCCATCCTCGGCGCAATCCTTCTCGACAACACTTCATACTCCCAGGCCGCTGAGTATCTTCGCGCGGAAGATTTTTCTCTAGACTCCCACCGCCGCATCTACCTGCGGATGATGGAGCTGGCCGAATCCGGCCGCGCCATCGATTTCGTCACGCTCACCGAGCAGCTGGGCCTGCACAAGGAAATCGAATCAGTGGGCGGCGTAGCCTACGTGACTTCGCTGACCGACGGCCTGCCGCGAGTCAAGAACATCGAGCAGTACGTGCGCATCGTCAAGGACAAAGCCCTGCTACGCGGGCTGATCCACGCTGCGTCGAACGCGGTGCAGAAGGCTTACGAGCAGGACGCCCCGGCGGAAGAGATCATTGACGCCGCCGAGTCGGCCATCTTCCAGATCGCGGAAAACCGCATGGGCCAGGGCTTCATGGGCGTGCAGGAGATCGTGAAAGGATCGTTCGGCTCGCTCGACAAGCTCTACGAGCGCGGCCAGCGCATCACCGGGCTGGCCACCCACTTCGAGGATTTTGACGAGAAGACCAGCGGCCTGCAGAAATCAGATCTGATCATCATCGCCGGGCGGCCCTCGATGGGCAAGACCGCGTTTGCCATCAACATTGCGGAAAACGCCGCGGTGCGCGACAAGAAAGTTGTCGGGATCTTTTCGCTCGAAATGTCACGCGAATCTTTGCTGTTGCGCATGTTGTGCTCGCAGTCGCTGGTGGATTCGCACCGCCTGCGCACCGGATTTCTGGCGCGCGAAGACTACGGCAAGCTGGCGGCCGGGCTGGCCGCGCTGATGGATGCGCCCATCTTCATTGACGACACGCCTTCCATTTCGCTTTCGGAGATGCGCGCCAAGTGCCGCCGCCTCCAGCAAGCCCAGGGACGGCTGGAGATGATCGTGGTGGACTACCTGCAGCTGGTAGCGGGATCGCCCATGGGCAGCGCCCGCCGCTATGAAAACCGCACGCAGGAAGTGTCGGCCATTTCGCGTGGCCTGAAAGCCATGGCCAAAGAGATGCGATGCCCGGTGGTGGCGCTTTCCCAGTTGAGCCGCGCTCCGGAAAACCGCGCCGGCAATAACCGTCCGCAGCTCGCCGATCTGCGCGAATCGGGAGCGATCGAGCAGGATGCCGACGTGGTGGCGTTTATCTTCCGCGAGGAAGTTTATAGGCCCGACGATCCGGACCTCGAAGGCAAAGCCGAGCTGATCATTGCCAAGCAACGCAACGGGCCCACGGGCAACGTGAAGCTGGCGTTCATCAAACGATCGACAAGGTTTGAGAATTTGGCGATGGAGGGCGGGCCGGAAGAGTATTGATTGAGTTTGTGCGCGACGGTACAGCAAGGTTAGCGATAAGCCAGTCCCGTAGGGACGAATGAAAATAGCCCGGCACGTCGCCGAGGCGCGCTTCGCGCGCTGAGGCGTAAGTGCCGGGTAAGCTTCCCCCAAAAATGAGAGTCCGGCTTCAGCCGGACGACTGAAAAATCGGCTGGGCACAGAAATTCACACTCCGCTTCGCTGCGCGGGGGCCTGCGGCAGCAAGGAAGTCTTCTTTTCGATTCTGACCCGGCACTTGAGCACCCCCGCTCGGCGTGCCGGGCTATTATCAGCCGTCCCGCATAGCGGGACTGGAGCGATCTAGCACGACTGGAGCTCGCAGCCTGATACGAACCAATTCGATTGAGGAAAACAACGTTTGTTCGCCGCAATCCCCGTGCCCGAACTCTGACAAATCATTTACCATGCTCGTTCATGCCCTCCAGCCCTCCCCGCGACCGAATTGACATCGTGAATGCCCTGCGCGCGTTTGCGGCAATGTACGTCGCCTGGGGACACTTTGCCGGCGGGCAGGGCAAGTGGCTCGACTGGACGGGCCATTACGGCTACACCGGCGTTTACATTTTCTTCGTTATTTACGGGTTCATCATTCCTTACAGCTTGTACCGCAGCGAGTACACACTGCGGAACTTCGGGCGATTCCTGGCCAAGCGCGCCATACGGCTGTATCCGCCGTATCTGCTCTCGATTCCCATCAGTTTGTTCGCAGCCAACTTTGTGCTGGCGCCGATGCACGCCGGACCAGCTATCCACACCAGCGCGCGGCAGTTGTTTTATCACTTGATCTTTATCAACGATCTCGCCGGAGTGCCCTGGGTGAACGTGGTCTATTGGACGCTGGCCATCGAGTGGCAATGGTACGTTCTGGCCGGGCTGTTTTTCGGGCTGCTGGTGACGCGCAACGCATTCCTGCGGTTCATACCGGTCGCCACTGCGATGGTCTTGTATTTTCTTTGCACCAGCGACCGGGTTGTGTTTCACACCCTGCCGATGTTTCTGATCGGAGTTTTCGTTTTTCAATACAGGATCGGGCTCATCGGCCGCGGACGCCTGTTGTTGCTGATGGCCGCGATGCTCTGGGCCATGCGCTGGCCCACCGGCTGGACCGAAGCCGGCATTGCCGTGGCCACCGGGCTGGTGATCGCTTTCGTTTCGTTCCGGCACCGCATTGCCGACTTTCTGG
>DATFXI010000236.1:0-2073 GCA_035316085.1 Candidatus Angelobacter sp. | reverse complement strand
AACGGCGCCTGGCTGATCAACTCCGCCATGATCGTGATGGCAGCTGCGGCGTTCTACCGGGGCGGTTTGGCCGTGAGCACCATTCAGCAGGCGCATCTCACGCTCAAGCCGTTGCTGGGGGGACTTTCCGCCACAGCGTTTGCTCTTGCCCTGCTTTTCTCAGGATTGTCTTCGTCTACGGTCGGCACCATGGCCGGCCAGGTGATCATCGAAGGCTTTCTCGATATCAAGTTCAACGTCTTTCTGCGCCGATTGATCACCATCATTCCCGCGCTGCTGGTGATCGGGTTGAAACTCGATACGCTGAAGATTTTGATACTATCTCAGGTTGTGCTCAGCTTCGCGCTCCCCTTTGCGCTGGTGCCGCTGATCCTGCTGACGCGGCGCGAATCGGTGATGGGAGACCTGGTCAACAACCGGCGGACCAACGCGTTGGCCTACGTGGTCACCGCCGTCATCGTCGCCCTGAACGTGCTCTTGCTGTATCAGCAATTCGGCGGCGAGTTCTGACCGGCAGCGAGAGCCGCGGATTTTGCAGCTGTCGCCGGCGTGCGCGAATCAAAAAAGTGAGGACAATTTGATGAACACATTTGCCAGCCGCTCCAAATTGCGCGTGAATAATCAGGACTACGAGATTTACCGTCTTGACGCGCTTGAGCGGCATGGCTGCCCGCCGCATCGCCTTCCTTATTCTTTGCGAATCTTGCTCGAGAACCTGCTGCGCACCGAAAACGGCCGCAGCGTGACTGCGGATGATATCCGCTCCGTCGGTGAATGGAAACCGCAGGCCGTTCCTGACAAAGAAATCGCCTTCACGCCCGCCCGCGTGCTCATGCAGGACTTCACCGGCGTACCTGCCGTAGTTGACCTGGCCGCAATGCGCGACGCCATGAAAAAGATGGGTGGCAACGCCACCTTGATCAATCCGTTGCAGCCGGCCGAGCTGGTGATTGACCACTCCGTGCAGGTGGACGAGTTTGCCACGTCGAACGCCCTGGGCATCAATGCGCGACTGGAGTTCGACCGCAACCAGGAGCGCTACGCTTTTCTGCGCTGGGGGCAATCAGCCTTCCGCAATTTCAAAGTCGTGCCCCCCGATATGGGCATCGTCCACCAGGTAAATCTGGAGTATCTGGCACGAGTGGTTTTCGCGGAGAAGAAGGATGGAACAACGTTGGCGTATCCCGACACGCTGGTCGGCACTGACTCACACACCACGATGATCAATGGTCTGGGCGTGCTGGGCTGGGGCGTGGGCGGCATTGAAGCCGAAGCTGCGATGCTGGGCCAGCCGGTTTCCATGTTGTTGCCGCAAGTCGTCGGATTCAAACTGACGGGCGCGTTGCGCGAAGGCGCCACCGCAACCGACTTGGTACTCACGGTGACGGAGATGCTGCGCAAGACCGGGGTAGTAGGTAAGTTTGTCGAGTTCTTCGGCCCGGGACTGGATTATCTGCCGCTGGCCGACCGCGCCACCATCGCCAACATGTCGCCCGAGTACGGCGCCACTTGTGGATTCTTTCCGGTGGACGAAATCACTCTCGGCTATCTGCGTACCACCGGCCGCGACAAGCAGCAGATCGCGCTGGTGGAAGCCTATTGCAAGGAGCAAGGTCTGTTCCGCACCGCCAAGAGCGCAGACTCGGAGTACACACAAGTAGTAGAGCTCGATCTCGGAACGGTGGAGCCGAGCGTGGCCGGACCGCGGCGTCCGCAGGACCGCGCGCCGTTGTCGAAAGCCAAAGAATCGTTTGAGACGGCGTTGCCCAGCTTGATCGGACCGCGACCTGCGAAAAATGGGAACAAAGCCGCGCCGCAACAAATCGCGCGGCTAGAGGGAGAGGGCGGCACTACGGCTATCGCTCTGGAAGATCCGCACGCTCCGGCAGCGGAGAAAACCATCGGCAATGACGTTTTCGAAGAACTGCACGATGGTTCGGTGGTCATTGCCGCCATTACCAGTTGCACCAATACGTCGAACCCGTCGGTCATGATGGCCGCGGGCTTGCTGGCGAAGAAGGCTGTCGAAAAAGGTCTCGAGCGCAAGCCGTGGGTCAAGACATCGCTGGCGCC
>DATFXI010000235.1:0-5893 GCA_035316085.1 Candidatus Angelobacter sp. | reverse complement strand
CATAACCTTCCGGGGCCTGCTAGCCGCGCTGTTACCTGGTGCGACAAAACCGCAAAGCGTTTCAAATTGGGATCATTACGTAGTTTGCTGGGCAAACATGGATTTCCGGGAAGCAGAGTATGAATATTCGATCAAATTGTTAACTGGTCGCGCGATCGGAAACCACTTCTCCGCGTCCTTCCCGTAGTCTTCATGCCTGCCGCACTCCACACTCTTAGAAACAGTTCCTCAGAAGATGGTTCAACTGGGTGCAAAAAACATCAAGGTGAGTCTGGGCGCAATCCTGGGAATTAGAGGCCGCCTATTCGATTCCAAGGTCTTTCCACTTCTTATCGACCGTCGCCTTCGTTTTGTCGTCCATCAGAATCTCGTCCGGCCAGGGACGGATAAAGCCTTCCGCCGGCCATTTACGCGTGGCGTCAATGCCCATCTTCGAGCCGAAGTTGGGCAGGCGTGAGGCGTGGTCGAGGGAATCCACGGGACCGAGCGTGAACTGGATGTCGCGCTCCGGATCGATGTGGTTGAATACTTTGAGCACCACGTCGCCGATGTTCTGCACGTCCACGTCTTCGTCGACCACTACTATGCATTTGGTGAACATGGCCTGGCCCAGCGCCCAGATTCCGTTCATCACCTTCCTTGCATGGCCGGCGTACGACTTGCGGATCGAAACGATCATTAAGTTGTGGAAAATGCCCTCGACCGGCAGGTTCACGTCCACGATCTCCGGCAACGTCAACTTCATCAACGGCAGGAAAATTCGCTCCACGGCTTTGCCCATGAAACCGTCTTCCATAGGTGGCTTGCCCACGATAGTGGTCGCGTAGATCGGGTCCTTGCGGTGCGTGATGCCGGTCAGGTGAAATACGGGATACTCGTCCTCGAGCGAATAAAAGCCAGTGTGGTCGCCAAACGGGCCTTCCGTCTTCAGTTCGTCCAGGTTCACGTAGCCTTCCAGCACGATTTCCGCCGACGCTGGCACCTCCAGGTTCACGGTCTCGCACTTGACCAGTTCCACGGGTTTCTGCCGCAGAAAACCCGCAACCATGAATTCTTCGACTTCCGGTGGCGCAGGCACAATCGCGGAAAACGTCAGCGCAGGTTCAGTGCCGATGGCCACAGCCACTTCCATCTTGCCGCTGGGACGTTCGCCTGGGGCCAGAGTCGACCCGCCGCCGGAGCGCGCCATGATGTCCACCGCCGCGCTCTTGCTTTGTTCCGACGGCGGCTGCGCCCCAGCACGCAACATTTCGCGGTAATGCTCTGCCGCCACTTTTTGCCGCTGCCAGTGCATGCCCGCGCAGGTGGCGTCATAAATCTGCATGCGATACATGCCCACATTACGTTTCCCTGTTTTCGGATCGCGGGTGATGACGCAGGGCAAAGTGATGAAGCGTCCGCCGTCCTTCGGCCAACACTGCAGCACGGGCAGGTCGAGCAGCGAAAAGTCCTTCTTCTTGATGACTTCCTTACACGGCCCGCTGGGAACAAGTTTGGGGAAAAACTTTCCCATGTCGGCCAGCATGGGCAGCATTTTAAGTTTTTCCAAAAAGCCTTCCGGTGACTTCATGTTCAGCAACTGACGGATGCGTTCGGCAATTTCGTCCAGTTTGTCTACGCCCAGCGCCATCTGCATGCGGCGCTCGGATCCAAACTGGTTGATCAAAACCGGAATGCCGCCGCCCTTTACATTTTCGAACAACAGCGCCGGACCGCCGGGCCGTCCATATTTTGTCGCAGCACCTTTTGACACGCGGTCTGCGATCTCGGTGATCTCCAGGACGGGGTCCACTTCAGTACGAATACGTCTCAGTTCGCCGGCGTTCTCCAGGGCGGCGATCCACTCTCTCAAGTCGTTGTAGGCCACTCGCGGCTCCGCAAATCAGTCTCAACAGAACTGCCGATTATAAAGCGTCGCTTGCGCCGCGCGCTGCAAAACTCGCCTCGATCTTCTGCCAACCTGCGCGCCTGCAACTCTCATCTTATCGGCAGAGCACAACCAAGCCTGGAGCTTCCTTCCCCCATGGCGCAAGCGATCAAAAGCGAAAAGCTGTACATTGATGCCCTTTTCAAACTCACTCTCCGTCCGGCCGCGGCCGCCGATGTCTTCTCCTTGGTGGCCTCGCTGACGCCGGCGCAGCGCCAGGACTTTCTCGAGCTGGCCGATTCCAACCACGTGGTAGTCCGCGCCTTTGAAGTCATCAACCGGGTGGCCGGCAATCGCGGATCTTCCGAGCTCCAGGCCTGGGCGGTCGGGGTGCTCGCCGCCGAGCGGGCCCGCATTGCCCACGCGCTCGCTCGCTTGCAGGAAGTCTGCGATGCCTTGGAGGCAGCCGGCTGCCGCACCGTAGTGATGAAGACCCTGGACCACTGGCCTGACCTCGGAAACGATCTTGACCTGGTTTCTACGGGCGACCGGCGAATTCTGCTGCGGGTCCTCACGCAGGATTTCGGCTCACACATCGAAGCCCGCAGCTGGGGCGACCGCTTGGCCAACAAGTGGAATTTCGCCTTGCCCGGCCTTCGCGAATCGATTGAGGCCCACGTCGGACGCCTCGGGCAAATGGGCGAGCACATCGCTCTGGCCCGGCGCTTCATCCAGAGGCGCGTGCGGGTCGGCGTGGGCGGTAGCCAGTTCTTTGCGCCCGCGCCGGAAGAACGCGTTTTTGCCGCCACTCTGCAGCGCATGTACCGTCATTTCTATTTTCGCGTGTGCGACATTTTGAACGCAGCCTCCCTGGTTGAGTCGCGCACGCTGGACTTTGCCGAGCTCCGCCGGGCAGCGCTCGAAGCCGGCATCTGGCCTGGCGTCGCTGGATTCTTGAAGATCGTCTCCGGCTACGTCGAGCAGTACCGTGGGCGCAGGCTGCAACTTCCTGCCGACGTGCTTTCCGACGCAACCGTCGACGCTGAGAAGATCTATCCGCGGGCGCGATTCCTGCGCATGCCCCTGATGCCTTACGGTGCCGGTCTTTATCTGCGACAGTGGGCGCAAACTTTGTTCCACGGAAACGTCCCCGCCACGCTGCGACTCAGCCTTCTGCCACCGCTAGCTTCCGCCGCGGCTGTAGCCTATAAGATCACCGGAAGCGACAAAGGAGTTTGGTAGTCAGTCATTTTCAAAGAAGATGACTGACTAAGCATCAGCATCTAGTCCCGGCCACGCCGGGACGTGCCTTCAGCCAGACGGTCAAGTCGGTGAACCCGACTCACTACCTAGTATCAGCGTCTAGCGATTCGCTTGCCCGCCGCGGCGGGCGGGCCCCAGCCCAGGAACTTTAGTCCTGGGTGAGCGAAGCGAATGAGCAGATGTGAGCGAAGCGAATAGCAGACCTTCCGGAGGCGACGGACCTGCGCTCCACTCTTCTCCTGCCTAAAACAGCAAAGGGCGGCATTTTTTTCTGCCGCCCTTTTGCCTTCTCGCCTCTGTCGCACTAGACGGAGCTGACGTTGGCCGCCGTCAGTTCCGACCTACCGTTGATGTTTTCCGGACCCGGAATCTTTCGAGCCGCCATTGTTCCCGCCCGACGAGTGATTACCGCCTGAGGAGCCGGAGTTATGACTGCCTCCGGACGATCCGCCGCCACCTGAACTGCGGCTGCCTCCGCCACCGCCATAACTGCCGCCCGAGCTGTGTGAAGGTGGCGCGCTATGGACTTCCGAGCGCGGGGGCGGAGGCGGACTGTAGCTGTTGTGCCGGCTGTCCTGGGTGTAGGAGGGCGCCGAGATGCGCCGCTCGTCGCGCGGCGTCACCACGGGTTTGTTCATTTCCAGCGGTGGCTTGTACGAAGAGCGATCAAAACGGTCGCGATTGTCATTCACCCGAGGCTGCCCGCCGCGGTCCTGCTGGATGCTGTCGTTCCGCGAACCACGTCCGTTGTCGTTCTGCTGCCCCCCGCCCTGGGGCGAGCCGTCGGGCCGTCCGCCGAACTTGCTCCAACCACTGCGGTCGCGATTCTGTCCACCATTACCGCCCGCAGCGTCGTTGCCTCCGGTCCGCACCGGATTGTTGCCGGACGCACCGCCCTGCGCCATACGGGGACCATTGCTGCTGTCGCCCGACGGAATTACCGGGCGCCCTTTCATCATCTCCTCGGCCCCCGGACCCTGCGCGGGACCATTGTTGTTGTTTTGCTGGGTGCGTCCGTTGCCGTTTCCATTGCCATTGCCAAAGCCGCGCCAGCCATCAGACGATCCGCCGCGCTGACCGTCGCTGCCGTTAGTCCTGTCAGGGCCACCGAGCGGCCTGATGGCCTTGGTTTCCCCGGTTGCCGGCTGCCCGGTCTGAGCGCCGCCTTGCGACATGCGTGCGCCATTATCCGGCACAACCGGACGACCTTTCATCATCTCCTCCGACCCTTGGCCCTGCCCGGCGTTGCTATTGTTGTTGTGGCCGTGTCCGTTGCCAAAGCCGCGCCAGCCATCAGACGATCCCCCGGTCTTCGTGGGATTATTGTTGACGACAGCCCCGCCTTGCGACATGCGGCCGTTGCCATCCGGCACAACCGGACGACCGTTATTTTCTACGGGACGCCCGTTATTCTCCGGTGGCAGGGGACCGGCGATGGACTTGGTACCTCCACCAGCGTTGTCCTGGCCCCGATTGAATCTGTCGTGGCCTTGTCCACCAGCGTTGTCAAAGCCCCCGACGCTTCCGTTGTGCGCTTGCACCACTCTGCCTACATCGGCAGCCTGATCGTGGAACGCAGGCAGGTCCGTAGGCGGTGTGCGGTGCGTGAAGAACCGGCCATCGTTTCTCGCCGGAATACCCGCAGCCGCTGCGCCACCCGCGTGCAAGCTCTCCCGCGTGGGGACCACCGGCAGGTTGGCAGTCATCACGCTGCCCTGGCGCATCTCAGCGGCATCCACGCCAAAGCGCCGGTTGTTCATGGAATTGTGGCCAAAGTCTTGAGCGGAGACGGTAGTTACCGATCCGCGCACGCGAGCATCGGTCAGGACCAGGTTGGCGTTGGAGAATCGTCTCTGTCCAGCGCCGCCCAATGGCGCTATCACGTTGGTCCGGTTGATCACGTTGACATTGGTCACGTTGATGTTGGTGACGTTTACCACGTTTACGCGGTTGAAGCCGCGACCGTACCAGGGATAGAAATAATCATGCGGGCCGCAGGGGAACCAGCCGATGGAACCGAAGCCGCCTCCGTGACCGAAGCCGACGAACACTACGAAAGCCGGCGACCACACGGGCCGATAATAAGGACGATAGACTGGTCCGGGCCACCAAACCCAGGAGCTGCCCCAAACGAACCAGCGGCCGTAGTGATACGGCGCCCAGCCCCAGGGCTCATAAGAAACCCAAGTCCATCCCCAGTAGGGCTCCCACACCCAGCGGCCGACTTGATACGGCGCCCAGGAGGCCTGCTGATATGGCTGCCAGACGTCGCCGTAACCTGGCACATAAACCCAGCGGCCGTAGGTATCCAGGTCATGGGCGCCTGTGTAATAAGAATTGGTCTTCCTCCAAGCGTTGGCGTCCTTGATCAGGTTGTCGCGGTCCTGGTTCCAGCGATCCCAATCGGTGCGCGAAGGCGCTTCGGCAATCTTGTACTCAGGATTGTCCACGCCGCGGACGGCGATCATCTCGCCCTCTTTCACCCTGGTGCTGCCTTGCGGCGTAGTCACTTCGGCCTCGCCGTCGCGCACGATCACGTTGGTTTCCATGTCGGAAAGCACTTCCACCAGATACCGCCCGTGCCGCGAGGGATGCACTGCCACGTTAGGCGTATCGATCTCTACATCGGCTTCGCTGCCCTTGAACATGCTGTAGTTCACGTAGCCCTGCGAAACCTGTATCTGGATACGCGTCCGCGACAAGTCGGCGATCTTTACCTGGCTCTGCGAGGAAAGACGCAGAATGTTGGCGTAGTCCAGTTGG
>DATFXI010000234.1:0-12388 GCA_035316085.1 Candidatus Angelobacter sp. | reverse complement strand
AAGGCTTTCACTCTGGAGCAGGTGATCAGTTCGCCTTTTCCCTCGGGACTGACCACTGCATCCCAAGCCAATCGCATTGCCTGGGTTTTCAACAGCAAAGGCGAGCGCAACATCTGGGTAGCCGATGCACCCAACTTTGCGGCGCGCCAAGTGACGCATTACCAGGGCGACGATGGCCAGAGCATCGTCTCGCTCCGCCTGACGCCGGACGGCAAGTCGGTAGTGTTTGCTCGTGGTTCTGAGGTCAACGGCGAGGGGCACGTAGCGAATCCGGCCAGTGAACTGAAGGAGCCCAAGCAGCAAGTGTGGGTCGCCGATGTCGGAACCGGAGCCCCGCGGCTCCTGGGCGAGATGGGGTGTAACGAGGAGGATTGCGAAGACGTGCAGCTTTCCCCGGACGGCCAATGGGCGGTCTGGCAGGGACCAAAGCATCATCTGTGGATTGCGCCGGTGGCTGGTGACAAGCCGGCACGGCAATTGACGGAGCTGCGCGGCGAAGAATCGGAGCCGCAATGGTCGCCGGACGGGAAGCACATCGCCTTCACGTCGAACCGAAGAGACCACAGCTTCATCGCCATCCTGGATCTGGCTCCCGAGGGGACAGCTCAGCGCGTGCACTATCTCGCGCCGAGCACAGACCGCGACTTTGCACCGCGGTGGTCGCCGGACGGCAAACAGCTTGTCTTTATTCGAAGGGCGGGATCGGAACAACATTTGCCGCTGATTCCGTTGCGGCCGCAGCCGTGGGCCATCTGGCTGGCCGACGCCGAGAGCGGCGAAGGGAAGGAATTATGGCACAGCGGTAAAGAGATCAACGATTCGTTGCCCCCGTTTGCAGGCGAGTCGCTTAAGTTCATGGCCGAGAGCCAAGTTGTTTTTTGTTCTGAGCAGGATGGTCGTAACCACCTGTACATGCTGCCGATTTTCGGAGGTACGCCGATACTGCTAACTCAGGGAGATTTTGACGTCGAAGAAGTCACCTTGGCGCCTGGCGGCGCAACGCTTCTTTATACGTCGAACCAAAGCGACATCGAGAGGCGCCATCTGTGGATGATTCGCCAGAGATTTGTATCAGGGAAGAATGTCTATCCGACAAAGCCTGTGCCACTGACCAGTGGCGCTACGGCCGAGTGGCACCCGCTGGTATTGGCCGACGGCAAAACCATCGTCTCCTTCGGTTCCAGCGCCACGTCGCCGGCCATGCCGTATCACCTTACAGACAAGGGCCGGGAGATGATTGCCGCAGAAGCTCTTCCCAAGGATTTTCCTTCGCAGCAGTTGGTCGAGCCGCAAACCGTGACGTTCAAGAGCGACGATGGCCTGGAAATCCACGGACAACTCTTCATCCCGCGCGGCGTCGCCACCTTACCTGATGCCGCGAGCGCGACCAAGCGAAGCCCGGCTCTGATTTTTGTGCACGGCGGCCCGCCACGGCAGATGCTGCCGGCCTTCCACTACATGTACTACTACCACAATGCCTACGCCGAGAATCAGTATCTGGCCAGCCTGGGGTATGTGGTGCTCTCGGTGAACTTTCGGCGGGGCATCATGTACGGCCGTGCCTTCCGTGAGCCCGCCGACGGCGGCTGGCGCGGCTCCGCGGAATACAAAGATGTGCTCGCAGGCGCGAAATATCTGCAAAGCCTTGCTTACGTCGATCGCAAGCGCATCGGTATCTGGGGAGGCTCTTACGGCGGTCTGCTGACGGCGCTGGCGCTCTCGCGCAACTCTGACATTTTCGCCGCTGGGGTAGACTTTCACGGCGTGCATGACTGGTCAACCCTGCTGGGCAGGCGGCTCAGCGGCGCCGACGAAGCGCCGGACTATAAAGACGCGGTCAAGCTGGCCTATGATTCGTCACCGGTCGCGACCGTGGTGCAATGGCGCTCGCCGGTCTTGTTGATCCATGGCGATGACGACCGCAACGTGCCCTTCCAACAGACCAATGACCTGGCCCAGCGCCTGCGCAAACAGAACGTTGCGTTTGAAGAGATCATCTTCCCTGACGAAATCCATGACTTCCTGCTGTGGAAGAGTTGGGTCAAGGGATATCAAGCGACGGCGGATTTCTTCAACAAGAAGCTTCCGAAATGAGAGGAGACGTGAAATTTAAAATTTGAAATTTCAAATTTAAAATCTCCTTACGCATTCTTCTCGTCGTAATACTCGAGAAAGTCGGTTGCGATGGGCTGCGCGCCCAACTGGCGCAGAAGCGTCGTGACTTGTCCGCGATGGTAGCTGGAATGGTTGACGACGTGGACCATCTGCTGCCACAGAGGATACTCGTAGGGTTGCCCGGCCCGGTTGATGTAAGCGAGGTTTTTCTGGAGGCGCGCCAGGCTGAGAGAATGCAGGAATTCGTGGTAACCCTGCTCCACGGTCTCCCAGCGCACTTTGAGCGATTCCACTGTCGGGAAGGCGGCGGCATCCAGCAGTGCTGTCGGTGAGATTCCATTCCACCGCTCCAGCCAGATCCACTCGCCGCTCAAGATGTGGGCCAGGGTATCTCGGACCGAAGAAAAACTATTGCCCATGGGACGGATGAAGGTGGCATTGTCCAGCTTGGCGGCGGCCGCCAGGCTGCGGTGGTTGGCCCAGCGGTTGTAAACGTAGAGCTCGCGGATATCGTTGAGGTCCATGACGGTTCATAACTTGCGCCTGGCGCAGGCGCGGTGTCAAGGGCCCAAGCCGTCGTGCTGAGAAGTGGCGTAAGATGTTTAAAATAAAGGTGGAAGCGAGAATCCAGCCATTACCTTCGTAACCGGCAGGACGTGCACTTTCAGACAACTCTAAGCCCGTCCTTAGGGTATGATTCGCTCGTCCTCTCCCAGGCGCTTGCCATGGTGCGCCACCAAATGCCGGAAACCATGGAAAACGCCACTGCTCCAACCCCTGCAGCTGCTCCGCGCACTGACCGTTTGGAGTTGGTCAAGGAAATGGCCCGCGGAAGCATCGGGGTCGTCCACAAGGCAAAGAACGCGCAATCCAACCGCGTGATCGCCTTGCGCCAGTTTGAAGTTCCGGAATGGCTGGACGATGTCGAGGAACTGCTGAAGCGGATTCTTGCCGAAGCCCGTTCCGCTAGCTCCCTCGATCACCCTAATATCGCCAAGCTTCACACCTGCGGCTACAAGGGATTTACCGTCTTCATGACCTCGGAGTTCGTTGAAGGCAAGACTCTCAAAGAGGTGATGGAGGAGCGCCAGCCGGAACTCGGCGAGATCTTGTCCATCGCCAAGCAGCTTTGTGCGGCTTTGGATTACGCCCAGGAAAAAAGTGTCGTCCATCATTTTCTAAACCCCTCGAACATTAAGTTGCGCAAGGACGGCACGTTGAAGGTCCTGGATTTTGGCTTGGTCAAAGAGAAGAACCTGCTTTCGCAGACTCCGGCGAAGAAGCTTGAAAACGAGCCCTACCTTTCGCCGGAGGAGGTGAAGAATAAACCGGTCACCGCCGCGGGAAATCTGTTCACTGCGGCCGCGATTCTCTACCAGCTCTATACCGGCCGAAGCCCGTTTGCCGGCAAGCATCTGGGCGAAGTGGACCGCGCCATCACTGACGTGGAGCCGCATCCGCTGAACATGGCGCATCCCCGTGTCCCCCATGCGATTTCGGCGGTGATTCTGAAGGCCCTCTCGAAATCCGCGGCCGAGCGCTACAAGAGCGGAAAGCAATTGGTGCTGGCCCTGGAAGACGCCATGAAAGGAGTGCCCCCGGCAGCGCTGGCGCCCAAACCGGCTGCGGCACCTAAGCCGGCCCCGGCTTCGGCTTCCGGCGTGGAAAGTGTGAATTATTCCGGGGGGTATGCCCCAGTCCCCGCCAAACCCGCTCCCGCCCCGGCTCCGGCGCCGGCGGCGAGCACGACAAGAATGCACCCGGCGACGCCTCCGCCCGCGCCTAAAGTGCAAGTCGGATCGGCCACCCATTGGAAACTGGTCGGGGGCGTGGTGGCGTGCCTGGTAATTGTCGCCGTAGTAGCCGCGCTGTTTCAGCGCAAGCCGAAAGAGATCCCAGAGAACGTTGAGCCTCAGGCGGTCGCGCCTAAGCCCGCTCCGGTGCCCGCCCCAGCCCCGGTCGTCGCGGAGAGCGAGCCCTCACCGGCAGTGGAAGTTTCGTCTGTGCCGGTTGTTTCCAGCAAGAGAGGCAAGCCCGTACGTGCGCCGCGCGTCGTGAAGGCTACCACTCCGTCTGCCCCGCAAGAAGGAGAAGTCTTTATTTCTTCTGTGCCGGCGGACGCAGTGATTGAGATTGAAGGTTTCAGAGGGCAGGTGTGGAAGACGCCGCAGGCCATCGGCGCGCTCCAGCCTGGGACCTACAAAGTTACGGTCAGCAAGCCGGGCTATGCCACCGATGTGCGCAACGTCCAAGTGAGCGCCGGGAACCGCGTGGGAGTGGACGTCAGACTCACTGCGGTGAAGGGCTGGGTGAATGTTTCCGGCTCCCCCGCAGGCGCTAACATTTTCGTTGACGGCAGAGACTCCGGCAAACTCACTCCGGCCACGCTCATCCTGGATCCCGCAACCCACAACATAACGTTGCGTAAAGCCGGATATCTGGACGCCGGAGGCGACCTGCAGCTTGCCGCCGGCCAAACCACCAGCTATTCGCCCACTTTGATGGTGGCCGGACGCACCGACAACATCAAGATCGTTGGCGGCGGCATGGGCGTGGGCAAGATCTTTGGCGGGAACTCGGGGCAAGGAAGGGCCCGCATTGAGATCAAGAGCGAACCCAAAGGCGCGCAGGTGATCATCAACGGCACTCCGCTGCAGAAAACCACTCCCGTGGAAATTCAAGTGGAAGCTGGAAACTACGATATCACCATCCAGAAAGACGGCTATCAGACGGTTCGCGAGAGCGCGATTGTAGGCATTGACGACCACGTGAGAATCAGCAAAGCGCTGGCCCGCTAAACCCGTCGAACGATTCTCGGGACTCCGTAGAACAAGGTGGCAGGCGGCGTTCGCGCCGCCTGTCGCTTTTGTCGGTTTCCGGACCGCGCTGCGAGCGGTTTGCGGATAAAATGGTCTTATCCAGACATTGATGATCATCCAACCTGAGAGACAGATTTGAATCCCGCAATCCGCAACATTGCCATTATTGCCCACGTGGACCATGGAAAAACCACGCTGGTAGACGCCATGCTGCGCCAAAGCGGCGCGTTTCGCGCCAATGAGGCCGTGGTGGAGCGCGTGATGGACTCGAACGAACTGGAGCGTGAGCGTGGCATCACGATTCTCGCCAAGAATACGGCGGTGCTGTATCACGATGTGAAGATCAACATTGTAGATACGCCCGGTCACAGCGACTTCGGGGGAGAAGTGGAGCGCGCATTGAAAATGGTGGACGGCGTAATGTTGCTGGTGGACGCCAGCGAAGGCCCGCTGCCGCAGACGCGATATGTGTTGAGCAAAGCCCTCGAAGCCGGATTGCCGCCGGTGGTGGTGATCAACAAGATTGACCGTGCTGACGCACGTCCGCAGGAAGTTCTTAACGAGCTCTACGACTTATTCATCGACCTGGACGCGCACGAGGACCAGCTCGAGTTTCCCGTGCTGTACACCAATGCCAAGGCGGGTACGGCCTCGCCCAGCATCGATGTTCCCGGCGAAGACCTGCGGCCCTTGTTTGAAGCCATTCTTTCCACGATACCTCAGCCCGCGGGTGAAGCGGTCAACCCCCTGCAGATTCTGGTGGCCAACCTTGACTACAGCGACTATCTCGGCCGGCTCGCGATTGCCCGGGTTTTCAACGGCAGCCTGCGTACCGGGGAAGAAGTTGCGATTGCCAAGCTGGATGGTTCGTCCCAGAAAGTAAAGATCACCAAACTGTTTTCCTTTAGCGGCCTGAAGCGCGTGGACATTGACCAGACCGAGATGGGTGACATCGTGGCTATTGCCGGAGTTGAGGGCATCAACATCGGCGAGACCATCACCAATGTTGAAAACCCGGCGCCGCTGCCGCATATCGTCATTGACGAGCCGACCATCGCCATGCAGTTCACGGTGAACACGTCGCCCTTCGCGGGCCGCGAAGGCACGTACGTAACCTCGCGCAACCTGCGCGACCGCCTGCAAAAAGAATTGCTCACCAACGTCTCGCTGCGCGTGGAAGAAACTGACAGCACAGACTCGTTCAAAGTGCTGGGGCGCGGCGAGCTGCAGCTCTCCATCCTGATCGAAACCATGCGCCGCGAAGGCTACGAGCTTATGGCCGGCAAGCCGGAGATCGTCACCAAGCGAATTGACGGCAAGCTGATGGAGCCGCAGGAAAAGCTGATGGTGGACATCCCGGAAAGCTTCGTCGGCGTGGTGATCGAAAAACTCGGCTCGCGCAAAGGCCAGATGATCAAGATGCACAACCACGGCTCCGGCCGGGTACGGATGGAATTCACCATCCCCAGCCGCGGCATGATCGGCTTGCGTTCGGAATTGCTCACCGACACGCGCGGCACCGTGATTATGAACTCGCTCTTCGACGGCTACACCGAATGGCTGGGCGAGATTCCCCACCGTATGACCGGCGCGCTGGTGGCGGACCGTCCTGGTGCTTCGACTGCGTACGCCCTTTATGGCCTGCAGGAGCGCGGCGTGCTTTTCGTTGGCCCTGGCGTTGAACTGTATGAAGGAATGATTGTGGGAGAAAACGCCCGGGAAGTTGACCTTGATGTGAACGCGGTACGCGAAAAGAAACTTACCAACATGCGCGCCTCTACTGCCGACGACGCCATTCGCCTGGTGCCGCACAAGGTGCTCACCTTGGAGCAGGCCATTGAGTTCGTCGCCGACGACGAAATGGTGGAAGTCACGCCTAAGTCGCTGCGGCTGCGGAAAAAGGTTTTGCAGTCCAACCGAAGGCCGAAGAAGAATGCAGTGCCGGCAACGCCGAGCCTTGTCTAGCCGCAGATGCACGCAGATACACGCAGATCGGGCACGAGATAGCCGCGAATCAACGCGAATGAACAAGAATTGCTATTCACTCCGCGGGCCAATCGCGCCTCTTCGCGTTAGTTAGCGGCTGAGCTTCGTTTGATCTGCGCGTCTCGGTACAAATCTGCGGCTATTCCAATTGTTTTCCTTTCGTCTCCGGCAACTGCGTGGCCATGAATGACGCGAGCAGAAAAGCAACCGCGCAAATCACGAACGCCCAGCCCAGCCCCTTGCTGTCGCCGACGCGGCCGATGGTGTAGGGCGCAACGCAGCTCAGGGCGCGGGCGCCGTTATAAGTAAACCCCAGCGCACGGGCACGCACCGCGGTAGGGAAGATTTCACTGCCTACCAGTCCTGAACCGGAAAAAAATCCGGTGCCGAAGAACCCAACCAGCGCCCCCAGAATCAGGATCAACCACTGGGCGCGCGCAGCCGCGTAAAGCGGAATCAACAACGCGGCGCAAAGCGTAAACAGGGCCAGCGATCGGCGGCGGCCCAGCCTGTCGGCAATCCAACCGAAGCAAAGATAGCCGGGATACATGCCTACCAGGTTCAACGTAACCAGCAGCCAGGTCGTGTTCATCAATCCGATGCCGCGGCCGCCTTTTTCCACAGGCAGCGTCAGGTAGGGCGGCATCCAGCTAAAGAGGCCCCACCAGGCGAACAGGCCGAAGACGTTCAGCAATAACAGGACGATCGTCTTCCGCCGTAAGCCGGGCGCGAAGATTGCCGAGAAAGGGATCTTTGGTTCGGACTGGATCTGATGCTTCTTCCACATCTCTGATTCGGGAACGCTGGTTCTGATCCAGATGGTCACCAGCGCCGGCAGCAGACCGACAAAAAACACGTAGCGCCAGTTCAGATGCAACCGCTCTAGCACGATCCAGGCAGTCACTGCCGCGCCAGCCAGTCCCCAGGCCCATGAGCCCTGTACCAGGGCCAGGGCCCGTGCCCGCAGATGCATGGGCCAAGTCTCCGCAACCAGCGTTGCGCCGGTGTTCCACTCGCCGCCCATACCCAGGCCGAGCACGAAACGAAAAAAGATGAGCACGCCGAGAGACGTCGAGAGTCCGGAGCCGAGCGAACAGAGAGAGTACGTCAGGATGCTCAACATCAGCGCCTTCGTCCGGCCGATGCGATCCGCAATGAAACCGAAGAGCACACCCCCAATACCTGATGCCAGGAGCATGAAGGCGTTGGGCAGGCCCGCGATTGCCTTGGAATGAATCCCCAGCGCCGCCATGACGTAAACCTGAACGTTGCTGTAGAGCAGCACGTCGAATCCGTCGAGTCCCCAGCCAAGCGCGGCGGCGATCAGCGTACGCTTTTGCGCCGGAGTGACCTGAGAGAAGGTGGTAGCGGCGGTGGCCATTGGGTTGGGGGATTGTATCAGCTTTCTTCCTTGTCTCGAGCGAAGCCGCTTCTGAAATCTCGAGCGTAGCGAGAGATCCATATCGCTACCGCCGAGCAACCGTACTCGATTCACGAAGGGTCCTTCAAGGTCGTATGGACCCCTCGTTGCGCTTCGGGCGTTTCAGAAGGAACTCGTTGTCGTTGGCGTCACTTCACTCTCAGCCTAAAATATCTCTTCGCCCGCGCTACATCCTTCCCAATCTGCTCTCGCAGCGCCTCGACTGACGGAAATTTGATCTCCGGGCGCCGCCACTGAAGAAAGGAGATCTCGACTTCGGTTTGCGCAGTTACGTCCAACGGATGAAAGTCGAGCAAGTGGGTTTCGATGGCGAAGGAGTCTGCTCCAAACGTCGGACGGTTGCCGATGTTGGTGACGGAGTTGAAAGTTTCCTGGTCCACGCGCGTGCGGGTGAAGTAAACGCCGTCACCCGGGACTAATTCATCAAAGCGGCTCAAGTTGATGGTGGGCACGGTGTATTTGTGTCCGTAGCCGCGGCCGCGGCCGGGGGCGGCGGTGATGGAGAAGGCGCGGCCCAGAAGATGGCGGGCGCGGCTGACCTTGCCGTCCATCAAAAGCTTGCGAATGTGGCTGCTGGAGACCGGCTCTCCCCGCAACGTCATCACCGGATACGATTTCACGACGAAGCCGCACTCGCGGCCGAGCTCGGCCAATTGTCCTGTAGTGCCTTCGGCTCGATGGCCGAAATGAAAGTTCTCGCCCTCATGGACTTCAAGCGCGCGCAGCTTGCCGGCAAGAATGTTGCGGGCGAAATCTGCGGCGGTGGTCATGGAAAAATCTCGGGTAAAGGGAACCACCAGCAGCGCATCCAGTCCGGTTTGGGTGAGCAGGGCTTCCTTGCGCGGGGGCGGCGTAATCAGTTTCGGCGCAACGTCAGGGCGCAGGACGCGCAGCGGATGCGGCTCGAACGTCACTGCCACCGCCCGGCTTCCGGTTTCGCGCGCCCGTCGCACCAACTCCTTCAGCACCTGCTGATGGCCGCAATGGACGCCGTCAAAATTGCCGACGCTGACCACCGTAGGCCCCAGGTCGCCGGGGACTTCCGCAAGTGACCGGAAAACCTTCATGCGATCTCAAACTCCAGCTTCAGCCCGTCATGTGCCAGGCGAATGTGGTCCGGGAACGTCTGGTTGGTGGCTTCGTGCGGCAGATCGTGGGAGATGTGGGTGAAGAAAGCGCGCTTGGGTTTGAGTTCATCTACCAGGCGCAAAGAGTTTGTGACGCTCGAGTGCGTGGGATGGGGCCGGTGCCGCAGCGCGTCGAGAAAAAGGATGTCGAGACCGCGCAATTGCTCCATGGACTCCGGCGGAATCTCACTGAAGTCGGTGAGGTAAGCCGCCGATCCGAAGCGAAAGCCGTGGATTTCCGCGTTACCGTGGACGACTTTCACCGGCTCAAACCTCGCTCCGAACAAGTCCAGCGCGCCGTTGATCCGCTTCATCTCTACGCGGGCGATGCCCCCGTACTTGTACGTAGCGTCAAAAATGTAACTGAAGACAGTCTCCACGGCTTCCGCAGTCGCGTCAAAGGCGTACAGCGGGATCTTCTCTTGGCTGCGGAAACTAAGCGGACGCACGTCGTCGAGACCCAGGATGTGGTCGGCGTGAGCATGGGTATAAACGATGGCGTCGATGTGCGTAATGTTCTCGCGGATGGCCTGCTCGCGAAAGTCAGGCGTGGTGTCAATGACTACACAGCGGCCGCCGTACTCCAACATGATCGAGGGGCGAGTGCGGCGGTCACGCGGATCGCTGGAATGACAGACGGCGCACGAGCACCCGATGGTGGGCACGCCCATGGACGTTCCGCTACCTAGTACCGTGAGCGTGGCCTTCATTTCTTGTCGAGGCCAGGCCCGGCGCCGGGCTTGGCAGCCGAGGCGCTGGCCAGTGCGTTAGTGATCTCGATCCAGGCCATGCGCAGCTCGAACAGAACATTTTGCAGCAACGTCTGTTCGCGGTCGGTGAGGTTGCCCTTGGTCTTGTCCTGCAGAATGGTGAGCGAATCGATGGTCTGGCGCGCGCCTAGAATGTCCACCGCGGGCGGCTCGTTTTCATGGCGGATGGCTCCTAACTGTATGAGCGCGGTCATGTAGAACGATTCCACCAAACGTTCAAACGTCATCTCCGGCAGGTTCTCGCGCCGCGCGCCGGACTTGCCGATCATCTCTTCCAGCTTCTTGCCCGAGCTGCGGTAGGCATCATGCTGCTCCTGCTGTTCGGCCTCGGTGGGAGGCTCCGGCATTTCCCGCTCGGCAGCGGAGGGAACCGGGGCGGCTTGCGGACCCGGCGTAACGGGCTGGGCAGGTGGCACCGCTGCAGGCGCCGGCGAGTCTTTCTCTTCCTCGCTCACCGGAACATCAGTGCGCAATTCGCCTTCGGGCGCAAAACGGCGGCGGTCACTCACCACAAAGTCTTCTTGCTTTTTCTCGGCCATGATTCCTCAATTCAACCTGGTTTAGATTACGAACGGCGGATCCACGATTCGCGCTTTCAGTCCGGCCAATTCTACCTGCGGTCCGGCGTCAGCGACTTCGCGACGAATGTAGCCCAGCCCGATGTTTCTGCTCCCCGAGCTCGTCGGGATGGCGACGGCGCTGGTGATCTCCGCCAGCGTACGGCCATCCTGCTCAATTTTGCCCAGCGCGGGAAGACTGCCTTCAAACTCAAAGCCGGTAAACTTGCGATGCACCTGGCCGCGCGAGCGTATGCGCTCCACGATTTCCTGACCGATGTAGCAACCCTTGTTGAAATTAAGCGCCTGCGTCTGTCCGGTTTCCTGAGGCAAGTCGCGATCGCGGATGTCCTGGCCGTAGTGCGGGATACCGTGCGCGACACGCCACCACTCCAGGGCTTGCGCGCCCACCTGCTTTGCCTCCCCAAAACGGCCGCCGATGAAACCTCCGTCACCTTCCGGCACGGTCACCCAGACTTCATACCAGCCTGGTTTGTTCTCCGGGCCGCGCACGACCATAACCATCAGCTTGTCGACTGCCAGTTCGCGAATCTCCAGCGGCTCCATGTCTTTTGCATTTATTCCGGCTGCGGCCATGCCCTCTTCTGCCTTGGGACCGCAGAATCCCCAAAGAGGGAGAATCGGGGCTTCAGCCATCTCGACCTTGTCCATGATGATGAATCGCTTCATTGCGGTAAGCAACGGCTCGACCTGAGTGTAGTCGGTGTCAACCAGAAATGATTCGCCACGATTGAAGATGTAGATGTCGCCGAGAATTCGGCCCTGCGCGTTCAGCACAAAGTTGTAGTTGCCGCGATTCACGGGCAGATCGCGAACGTTGTTGGTGACCATGTTGTGGAGCCAGCGCACGTGGTCTTTGCCGGTCACGCTGATCTTGGCACGCCAAGCGGGACGGAACACGCCGCAACCGGAGCCTAGGGCCGCGAATTCACCAGCCGGGTCGCCAAAGTCCAAAACGGTTTCGACACCGTTGTACAAGCCCCTGGCGGGGTGGAGATCTGCCGGCCGCGGATAAGAAGCTGCTTGTCCCATAGAATGAAGACCTAAAGAACGAAGACCGAACATTTGATTATAGCCAACCGTCGTGTGTGGCACCGGCACTCCTGCCGGTGCTTGCTTCGTCGCGAAGGACGCTTTGGCACAGGCACGGCAGGTGCCACACCTGACTGACTTTCGCAGGTACAGGCTGCCATGAAATCCCTCGAGCGATAGCCGAGCTCCGCCAGCACCATTGTTGGAAGATCCTGGTGCTAGACTGACCATATGCCTGACCGGCCACCCGAAAACGATAGCGGAAACATGTGGCGGCAAATTGGCCGGTACAGCCATCTGGGGCTGATTCTTCCGGCGTCTGTGGTGGTTGGCCTTTTGATCGGGGCCGCGCTTGACCGCTGGCTCAAGACCTCGTGGATCACGCTGGCCGGGCTCCTGGTGGGCTGTGTAGCCGGATTCGCCGAGATGATCCGTACCATCGTGAAAGCCAGCAAGGAAACATGAGGCAACAACCCGACGCTCCGGGTACGGATTCCGGTGGCGCGCTTTCCGCTAGTTC
>DATFXI010000233.1:0-3597 GCA_035316085.1 Candidatus Angelobacter sp. | reverse complement strand
CGCCGTCGGGGATCTACACCTTCCATTGCCGGCAACAAGCCTGGGAGTTGTTGTACCGATCCGGCAGTAGCTGGGAACGATCGATTCCAGTCATCGCCGATGCATCGCGGTCTCCAGACCCATCGACGGTGCGACGCTGGGCCGGACGCTTGCTGCACGTCGCAACTCTGCTGACAACCAAGCTCTGGCAGGCCGCTGGTTGGAGTGCCGCGACGCCTCCCACCATCCTTGCCTGGGATTGGAACGCGATCCGCCGTATTCTGCCCCTCGAGGCAAGAAGTCCGTGACTCGTCAGGCTCTCGATGAGTTGAAACAGCAGATCTCGCTTCTGGACTATCTACAGACTCAGGATTGGAAACCGGCCCGGCGACTGAGCCGCAGCCGGTTGATGGGGTTGTGTCCGCTGCACGCCGAGCATCAGCCCAGCTTTCTGGTGGACCCTGACAGTAACCTGTTCTACTGCTACGGCTGTGGCCGCGGCGGTGACATAATTCGCTTCGCCGAACTGTACCACCAAGTGAAGTTCCCACAGGCTGTAGCTTTGCTGCATCGATGGCGCGGATTGCCGCCGATCTTGCGGGAAGCCGCAGAGTTTTATCGCATTCAGCTACACCGCCATGGCGAGGCCGTCGCTTACTTGTACCAACGCGGCGTCCGCTCACCGGAACTCATCGAGCACATGCGAATCGGTTATGCTCCCGGTGGTTGCTTGCGCGGTTGGCTGACGCAGTTAGGCTTCCCGGTCGGGATCTTGCGACAAGCTGGCTTGGTGACCGGCGCCGGCTATGACGCCTACATACACCGTATCGTCTTCCCTCTGGAAGCCAACCTGTATGGCCGCAGTTTGTCAGCCGCGGCGCCAGCCCACCGTTTCTTGCCAGGTCCCAAGGGTGGCTTGTACTTGTGGGAGCAGGTCCGTCAATGTCCGGAGGTGATCCTCGTCGAGGGTCTGTTCGACTACGCCGTCCTATGGCAAGCGGGCTTCCACAACGTCACCTGCGCGATGGGAAATCATCTCAACGTACGCCAGTTTCGGCAACTGTGCGACCGTCCGCGAACCGTGTATGTAGCCTTTGACTCCGATAGAAACGGCAGCGGCCAGCAGGCGGCGCAATCGCTTGCCTGCCGGCTCCGAGAGCAAGGTATCGACGTTCGCAAAGTCTTGCTGCCCGATCACCATGACCCGAACAGCTTCTTCGCCCAGGACGGTGATGCGCGCCAGTTCCAGTCCCTGCTGGAGGCAGCACAGTAATGACCTTCCGCGTAGTTTCCAAGCCCTCGAACAACCATGCACGCTGCCCGTACCGCATTGCCGAGCAGTCAACCGGCCGTGAGATCGAATGGATCAACCAGTACCTCGACTACGAAATGCTCCGGCGTCTGGCCGACGCCACACTACGAACTTATGCGCACGAACTGCTGCACTTTCTCCGCTGGTGGGAGAGTGTTCATCACACCGACGTGGTCGCCAAAGACGCCCTCACCGAAACAACTCTGCTGGACTATGTCCGGTTCCAGTCCGGCCAGAAACGCGAGTTGACCGGCGCCACGATCAATCAGCGCGTGGCCATCGTGGATCGTGCCCTGCGGATCATCTTCCCTGACGCGCCTCTCCAAACCGCTCCGGCGTTACAGACGACCTACTGGCAGCGAGCACCCATGGGCATCGGAAAACCACGGCCTGCCTTGAGCAGGTTGCGAGTAAAGACTCCCAAACGAACCATCGTGCCTCTGTCTGTCGACGAGGTGGCGCGCTTTTGGTCCAGCTTTCGCAACTCACGGGACCTGGCCATCGTGGGATTGATGCTCCTGCAGGGACTCCGGTCACAAGAAGTCCTGGATCTGAATCGCGACGACCTTCTGCTGCCCGAAGCGCAGATCCGTGTGCGCGGCAAAGGCAACAAGACGCGTTTCCTGCCGCTGGCTCCGGAAGCAAACCAACTTCTTGACCACTATTTGCGGCTGGAGCGGCCACAGACTTCGACTAACGCCCTGTTTGTTTCTCTCAAGGGACCTGCCCGCGGCGCCCGCATGACCCCCGCCGGGCTGCGCTCATTGTTTCGGTATCATCGCCGGACTACCGGCGTGAAGATGGCCAATCCCCATCGGTTCCGCCATACCTTTGCCTCCGATATGGTGCGCGCCGGTGTTAGCCTGCCCGCGCTCATGCAGCTGATGGGGCACGCTCACATTCAAACCACTATGGTCTATGTGCAAATCACTCCCCTCGAGGTCTACCAGCAGTATGCCCGAGCCGTGGCCCAGCATATCAGGCCCGTACCGGGAACGCGGTCATGAGGCTCTCCCGCTACGCTCCGCTGGACCATCCATTGATTCACCAGTTCCAACGAGCCATCGAGTCCTTCACTGCCGCCATCAGCCCAGACTCAGCCCGTCAATACCGCGGCACGGCGCGCCACTTCTTGATCTATCTCGGCGAAGACCATCCCGCCGTTTGTTCGCTCGATCAGTTGCACCGTGATCCCCACATCCTCGGCTGGTTTGCTCATCTGCGCTCACACACCCCGCCTTTGGCGCAGGCCGTCTACCTGCGTCACCTGCTGTTTCTGCGCTCCATTCTGGAGGAGCTTGCCCGGACTGCACAACTTCCCGATCTGGCTCATCTGATCCGTCGCGAGGACCTTCCACGTACTCCTCAACGCTTGCCCCGCCCGTTGACGGTAGAGCAGGATCGACTACTCCAGCAGGAACTACTGCGCCGCAATGATCTGCCGGCCAACGTGTTTCTGCTACTTCGCCATACCGGTATGCGCATCGGTGAATGCGCCGACCTTTCCTATGATTGCCTTCACCATGTCGGCCCGGACCGCTGGGCGATTCACGTGCCTCTCGGCAAACTGAAGACGGAACGAATGATCCCGGTGGACTCATTTGTCTGTGAACTTGTCCAACGCCTACGCTTCTTCCGCTCCTTCGATCCCGCCCCTGCCGATGGGCGGCTGCTGGCACGTCACAAACGCAAGCAGACACTGATGAAACAACTGCGCCCATATCTGTCCGATGCCACGGCCTCCGTCGGCATTTCCCGGCGTATTGTTCCGCATCAACTGCGGCACACATTTGCCACTGAGATGGTGCGCGCGGGCGTCAGTCTGCCTGCACTGATGACGCTTCTCGGCCACGTCAAAGCGGAGATGACGATGAAGTACGTCCAAGTCGCCGGCGACGACCTGCAACGCGAGTTCCTCCTGGCCCGCTCGCATCCCCGGCATCTAGCGCCACAGCCGAACGCTCCGGCGATGTCGCCGCGTGCAGGCCTGGATGGTGTTGCCGATGCTCTACTGTTCGCTCAACACGCCATCGAGATGTTCCGGCGCTCCTTGCCAGACGGCCCTTCTCGACGCTGCCTTGATCGGCTCTCCAACCGATTGACCAAAATCCTCTCCGAAACCCGCAAAATCAACCCCGCTGGATAACGGGCAGAGATTGGCCGGATAAACGCCCGAACGGCTCAAGTAGATTAGATGGCCAGCGGGCGAGTGGTCGGCGACTCGTAGTGCGCCGGGATAAACCGGCATGTTGTAGGGGATGAAAGAGCCCTACAGGAAAGGAGAACAGCGAATCCATCCTGGCCTC
>DATFXI010000232.1:0-3800 GCA_035316085.1 Candidatus Angelobacter sp. | reverse complement strand
TGCACGGGTTGAGTTTCCTCTGTGCCGCTGATGCGCCGGTTGTAAGCGCGCGTGATTTGCGAGGCATAGCCGGAGGTCAGCTTCGCCGTGTTGGCGTCGGACGCATCCACCAGCAGTTGCACGGGTGAGGCCGTGCCGCGGGCCAGGTCGCGCCCAAAGTGCCTGGGTATGATGAGCACCGCGCGCGCCCGGTTGGAGATCAAAGCTTCGCCTGGTTGTTTGTCCGTGGGCCAGGAAACGATCCGAAAGGTGAGCGATCCGCGAAAGGCATCGATGAACTCGCGCGACGCCGGAGAGTTGTCAAAGTCCTGCACCACGATGGGCAGGTCATTGACAGTGAGCGAGATCGCGGTGCTCAGAAGCATCAGCAGGACCAGGGGAAGCACCAACGCCAGAGCCAGAGTTCGCCAGTCGCGCTTTATCTGGATCAGCTCTTTTCGGGTTTGGGCTAGAACACGCCGCATACTCTTTCCTCCTACTCGTCTTCGCTCAGGCTATATTGACCCTGTTGCCGCGCTTTCTCGACGATGCTGATAAACACGTCTTCCAGTGAAAAGCGTCCCTGGCGCGCACTGATCACGCGAATGCCGTCTCGGGCAAGCAGTTGCTTCGTGGTTTCAAGTCCGTTTTTGTCGTCGGTGACAACATGCAGCCGGTCGCCGAACAGCGAAACGCGCCAGCGCTCGACGTGGCCACGCAATAAATCAGCCGCGCGCTGCGGCTGGTCGACGATCAGCTCCCAGAGGTAGCCTTTCTCGCGGCTCTTGATGCCGCTGGGAGTGCCTTCCGCCACCAGCTCACCGGCAACCATCATGCCTAGCCGGTTGCACTGCTCAGCCTCTTCCAGATAGTGCGTAGTGACGAGAATGGCCGAGCCGGCATCGGCAAGAGCGTTGATCATCGTCCAGAAGCTGCGGCGGGCCAGCGGATCCACACCTGAAGTGGGTTCGTCCAGAAACAGGATTCCAGGCTCGTGCATGGTCGCGGCGCCAAAAGCTACGCGCTGCTTCCAGCCGCCGGGGAGGCTACCCGTGATCTTGTTCTCCTGGCCCTCCAGGCCCGAGAACTCGAGCACCCAGCGTATCTTTTCCTCGTGCTCGCTCTCCGGAACGCCATACACGCCGGCAAAAAACTCCAGGTTCTCGCGGATCGTGAGATCGTCGTACAGCGAGAATTTCTGGGACAGATATCCGATCTGGCGGCGGATGGGTACGGAACGAAATCCGCCGTGTTCGCCGGCGAGCTGCATCGTACCTGCACTCGATGGAAGAAGTCCGCAGAGCATCTTGATGGTGGTGGTCTTGCCGGCGCCGTTGGCTCCCAGCAGGCCGTAGACCTCCCCGTACCGCACCTGGAGCGAGACATTGCGTACGGCCGCAAACTCGCCAAAATTCTTGCTCAATTGATTTGCGCCGATAGCAACCTCACCGCGCAGGTGGCGATGGTCGTGACGCCCAGGAAAAGGAGCGTCGTGTTCCTGCTGCCGCAGGTTGCGCAAGGTCGCGACAAAGGTGTTCTCCAGCGTAGGCTCATCGACGCGAATCTCATCGACGGGAAGCCGTTCCTTTCGAAGTTTCTCTTCGACCACACGCGCGGCCGCCTCGGGATCCCGGGCCAGCAGGTCGATGCGATCACCAAAGCGCTGCACATCGAGAAGCAGACGACCCGGCCCGCTGAGTGCACCCAACACCTGTTCGGCCCGGCTCACCTCCGGGGTCCGCAGCTCCAGCCGCTGAGCGTGCAAGCCGGAGCGGACCTCCGCCGGCACACCGCTCTGATGAATTTCGCCCTGGTAGATCAGCGCAATGCGGTGGCAGCGCTCAGCTTCATCCAGGTAGGGCGTAGCGACAAGAATGGTTAAGCCATCGGCGGCCAGATGTGCCAGCGCATCCCAGAATTCGCGGCGTGATACTGGATCCACGCCGGTGGTGGGCTCATCGAGTAGCAATACCTTCGGCTGCGGTACCAGGGCGCACACTAGCGCCAGCTTTTGCTTCATGCCGCCGCTCAAACGCCCAGCCAGCCGGTCGGTAAACCGCTCCATGCCAAACATGCGCAGGTAATACATCGCCCGGCTAGTGATGTCGTCCCGGGGCACCAGGCGCAAGTCGCCCACGTAGCGGACGTTCTCCATTACGCTCAGGTCGGGGTACAAGCTGAAAGCCTGGGTGAGATAACCGGTTTCCGAGCGCGCGTCGCGGGCATGGCGGCCGAAGACTTCAACGTCACCGCTACTGGCCTCCATCACCCCGGCGAGGATCTGAAAGGTTGAAGTCTTGCCCGCGCCATCAGGGCCGATCAGGCCGAAGATCTCTCCCTGATGCACATCGAAGCTGATGCCACGAACCGCCTCGACTGAGCCGTACTGTTTGCGCAAGTTCGTGACGCGAATGGCAGCGTCTCCCGACGCTGCTCCGGAGTGCTCGCGTACCGCCGGAACGGAAACAGCCGTGTTCATTTGCGCCATCTGCCCTCCGGCCAACGGTCACCACTGGTCAGGATCGCTCCATCCGCCGGCATGCCCGGCTTGGCGTATCCAAAGCCGGTCTTGAGCTGCAGTCTGAGTCCGACAACCTGTTTCACGCGGTCTTCACGGAAATAGGTGTTCTCCGGAGTGAAAGTAGCCTGCGGGTCAATGCGCGACACATAAGCGTCGAGCGGTTGTGTGGGATTGGAATCGAGGTACACCCGCGCCGGCTGGCCTGCCTTGATTTTTCCAATTTGGCCTTCGGGCACAAATCCACGCAGATAGACTCTGTTGAGGTCGACTAGAGTAATGACCGCGGTGCCGGGGGTAATCACCTCCCCGGGCTCAGCGGTGCGCGTGGCCACCGTTCCGCTGAACGGCGCTCGAACGATCAAATCCTGGCGGTTGGCCTGCGCTTCCGCAAGCTGGGCCCTGGCCATCTGCGTGTTGGCGTTAGCGCTGGCGATCTCCGCTTGCTGCTGGGCCAACTGCATTTGGACTGTCGTGACACGCCGCTTGGCCGCGGCTACGGCCGCTCCTTGCTGCTCGGCGGTGGCTTCCGCTTGCTTGCCCTGCCTCTCCGATACCGCTCCGCTTTGGGCCAACCGCGTGTAAGCATCCCGGTCAAACAGCGCGATTTTGTGCGAGGCTTCCTGTTGTGATAATTCGGCCTCGCTCTGTTGAAGTTGTGCCTGGAGGACGGCAATCTGGTCTTTCGTTGATTTTGTCCGCGCCTCAGCCTGTGATAGCGCGAAGGTGGCCTGCTCCTCTCTTGCCCGCACCTGGCGATCGTCAAGGACGGCGATGATATCGCCTTCCTTGACGGAGTCGCCTTCTCGATAACGGACTTCAAGAATGCGCCCGGTAGTCTTGGACGCGACTGCCGAATCGTCGCCTTCAATGCGGCCGCTCAGCATGACCACGTTGTCCGGCACCGGTTGGGCGGAAAAAAATGCCTTCCAGATGGCATAGCCGCCGGCGATAGCCGCCAACAGCATTACCGCAACAATGATTCCGCGCCGAGAACGGCGAGGCCGCGGAACCGGTGTGACTTGTGGCTGTATTCCTACTTGAACTGGCCGCTGCTCAACATCGGGGGTCTGCTGTGCGCTCATGACTGCAGTCCTTTGACGGTCTTAATTGTCTTGGTGCTACGTCTTTTGGATGGCCTATTGGGGGATTCGTTGCCTTTTTGTGGGGTCCGTATCTCCGCCGCAGCCCAGAAATCTTTGAAGGTCTCGTCCAGCCAGGCGTCAAGATCTCCGTTGGGTTGAATCGCCCAGAGAAGGAGTGTCCCCAGCACATTTCGCTGAAAGGCCATGGCGAGAGCGGT
>DATFXI010000231.1:0-7767 GCA_035316085.1 Candidatus Angelobacter sp. | reverse complement strand
TCCGAATTCCATGGGACTTTCTACCGCCTTGAACTTTCAGCCTACAGGTGGTGGGAAAGCGGCCATCACCGGAGACTTTGTTCTAATCGGAGCGGAGGTCAATCCCGTGATCAAAACGCTGCGCAGCAACGGCATTGCAGTAACGGCGCTACACAGCCACATGCTCGATGAACAGCCCAGGCTTTTTTTCATGCACTTTTGGGCCAACGATGATGCTGTGAAACTTGCCAAAGGGCTGCGTGCCGCGTTGGACCAAACCAACTCGCAAAAATGAACATGGCCTGGATTCCGGGAAACGGCCTGCAAACCATCGGCGATGCGGAGGTCACATGCAACGGAACAGAGACAATAGCGAAACCGAGAGAATGATGATTGGATGGGCAAGGTCGGCGATTTTGCTGGCTTTTCTCGTCGCAGGAACGGTATTCCTGGCGGTAACCGAGCGGGGCGGGAGCAGTGGCAACGGGAGGACAGCTGCGGCAAGTCCGGCTCCTCAGCTTCTGAGACCAGCCGGCTACATTGATGTGCCGGGGCCCAAGGGCAAGCGCTTCGACTACCTGACGATTGATGCTTCCCGCAACCTTCTTTTCTCGACTCACTTGGGAGCGGGCTTGCTCTATGTCATCGATCTCGGCACCAACAAGGTAGTAAAAACTTTGGGAGACTTGCCGGGAATTGAAGGCGTGGAAATCGCTTCCGACGTCAAGAAAGCCTATACGTCAAATTGGTTGGAGAACAAAATCGGCGTGATTGATCTGGAGCAGATGAAGCTGATCAAGAAAATTTCCACCGAATCCAAACCCGATGGAATCGCTTACGCCGCGCCCTTCCACAAGATCTATGTTTCAGACGAACGCGCCAAAGCTGAAGCCGTGGTGGACGTCAACAGAGACGAGATCGTCACGACGTTGCATTTTTCGAGCGAGACCGGCAACCCGCGATACGATCCGGTTTCGAAGCACGTTTTCCTGAATCTCCAGGACAAGAATGTAGTCAGTGAAATCGATCCGGCTACCGACAAAGAGATCGGTGAGTACCCAGTCGGCAAGTGCCGCGGGAACCACGGCATGGCCCTGGACAGCGATCATCGGCTGGCTTTCCTCTCCTGCGAGGAAAACGATCTCATGACCGTCTTCCGGCTGGACACGCATGAACCCATCGCTTACTTTCCGCAGGCGAAAGGCGGCGACGTGATCGCCTTCGATGCTGGCCTGAAACGCATCTATGTGGCCTGCTACGACGGCGCCATTTCAGTATTTCAAGAAGATGATCCAACCCACTTTCGCAAGCTGGGCGACGTGCCGGCGCAAAAGAAGGTGCATAGCCTGGCCATCGACGCAAAGACCCACAAGGTGTATGTCCCGGAACAGGAAGAGAACGGGGCTCCGGCGGCACGGATCGCCGTCTTCGAGGCTGTGACAACTCCCTGATGCCATGGCGACCCAATCCCCAACTCCCATGCCTCAAGGATCCCTGGCCGACTTTGTGATGTATTTCCTTCGGCTGGGATGCTTCGGCTTCGGCGGTCCCATTGCGCTTGTCGGCTACATGCAGAAAGACCTGGTCGAAGAGCGGCGGTGGATCACGCAGGAAGACTACTTAAACGGACTGGCTTTCTCGCAGCTTGCTCCCGGCCCTCTTGCGGCGCAACTCGCGATGTATCTCGGATTTGTCCGCGCCGGATTCCTGGGAGCGACCGTCGTGGGCGTGGTCTTTATTCTTCCCTCTTTCTTGATGGTTCTGGCCATCGGCAAGGCCTACACCACCTGGGGAGGAACGCGGGTGATCGCCGCGCTGTTCTACGGGATTGGGGCGGCGGTCATCGCCGTTATTGCCCGCTCCGCGCTGAAGCTGGTAAAGACGTCGATCAAAAAAGACATGCTTCTGTGGGCAGTGTTTTTGGCGCTTGCTGTCTCCACCGCGATCACGGAGCGTGAAATTGTCTGGCTTTTCCTGGCCGGCGGAGTTTTGGTGCTGCTCGCGCGGACCGATTTCTCCGCTTGGAGCCGCCACCGAGCCATGTTTTCCCTCGTGCCGTCCGGCTGGGGAGTTCTCAGCACAACCGGCCCGCTGTTTGTTTTTTTCGTGAAGTCCAGCCTGTTTGTCTTTGGCAGCGGCCTGGCGATCGTTCCTTTTCTCCATGGCGGCGTGGTGCAGGAGCGCCACTGGCTGACGGAAACGCAGTTTCTGGACGCGGTGGCGGTGGCCATGATTACACCGGGGCCGGTGGTCATTACCGTGGCCTTCATCGGCTATCTTGTCGGGGGACCTGTGGGCGCGTGCGCTGCCGCGCTGGGCGTATTTCTTCCCGTGTATCTGTTCGTGGTTGTCCTGGGGCCTTTCTACAAGCGCTTTTCTCAGAACCAGCAAATCCGCGCATTCGTCCAGGGCGTAACCGCGGCGGCAACCGGAGCCATCGCTGGGGCGGTCTTTGTGCTGGCCAAGCACTCCATCCACGACGCCTGGACTGCGGCCATCGCGATCGCGACTTTCCTGGTTCTCATGAAGTGGAAGGTTCCCGAACCGGTCGTGATTCTGGTGTCGGGATTGCTGGGCTTGGCGATCCACCTCCGATAAAAGAATGCGCCGGTTCTTCTCTGGCCTTGCTCCTACGACCTGGCCGTCACCTGCGCATCCTGGGTACGTTCTTCGCGAACTCGGAAAAACACGGCTTTGGCCAGCGCCATCAGCACCAGCACCGCGCCGAACGTACAAACGATGGTGGCGCCGGTGGGGAAGTCGAGCCGCCAGGAAATCCAGCAGCCCAGCGCGGAGACCAGTGTGCCCATGGTCCAGCCGATGGCCAAACGCGTTCCGATGCGGTCAGCAAACAGCATGGCGCCTACCGAAGGCACGATGAGATAGCAGAACACCAGCAGCACGCCGGCGATGGCTACTGAGGAAGTCACCACGAACCCGAACGACGCGTAAAAAAGAAAATCCCACAAGCGGACGTTGATGCCGGCATTCTCCGCTGCGTCGTGCTGCATGGAGATGGCCAAAAACTTCCTGCGAAAGATGAAATGAAATAAGCCGATGGCGCCGTACAGAAGCGCGGTCTTGATCACGTCATGTTTGGAGACAGCCAGGATGTTGCCCACCAGCATGTCTTTCAGGTGTTCAGTCTCGCCGGTGGCCTGGCTCATGGCAATGATGGCCGCCGCCGATGCCACGGCGTAGCAGATGCCAATGAAGGCTTCCAGAGGAATGCGTTTTTGCCGCGAGCGCACGAAGGAAAAAATCAACGCCCCCAGAAACGTGAAGCCCAGGCTCATCCAGTACGCTCCGTTGCCGTGCGGGTCCATGCCCAACAGAATGGCCATGGTCGCGCCGAGGGCGGCGATTTGCGCCAGCGCCAGGTCCACAAAGATCACGCCGCGCTCCACGACGTGCACACCGAGGTAGGCGTGGATGCCGGTCAGAATCAGGCTGGCCAGAAAAGGGAGAACCAAGAATTGAAGAATTTCCATCCGCGTCCTTTATTTCATTATTTCATGTCGTTATTTCGTTTCCTGAAATGCTTGCGTCAGGATACCAATGTCGTAGTCGAACAGCTTGAAATAGTCGGTGATTTCGGGCTTGCCTCCTACGGAAGGCATGATCTGTACTACCTTGCCGCCGGTCATGCTGGCGATGCTGTTGGGCGTCTTCAGGTCAAAATACGGCTCGATCAGCTGGATCTTGATGCCCTCGCGCTTCATCATGTTCACCAACTCGACGGTGTGCGATGGCGTGGGCGGAATGCCCGGGCGGGGCTCGATGTAGCCCACCACGTCCAACCCGAAATGCTTGGCGAAGTTGGGCCAGGAGCGGTGGTAGGTGACGATCTTGCGGCCGCGATACGGCGCCATCTGCGCGCCCCACTTTAGCTCGGCTTCCGCCAGGCGCTTTTCAAAGTCTTTCTCGCGCTGCTGGAAATACGCAGCGTTTTCCGGGTCCATCTCGCTCAGTTTGGCGGCAATGCCTTTGGCGATACGGCGGCCGTTGTCCGGGTCAAGCCAGTAGTGAGGATTGCCCAGCGGATGCACGTCGCCTTCTGCGCGGGTGAGCTTGCCCTGCGGGATTTCCAGGATCTCGGCGAACTGCGAAGCGTCGAGGTAACCCCGCCCGCCGGGCTGGATTCTCCCGTTCCCGCTCTGCGTGATGAGCGGGGGCAGCCACCCAATTTCGAGATCCAGTCCAACGCTGATCAATAAGTCGGCGTTGCGCAGCTTGAGCAGAAAGCTGGGCTTGGGTTCGACAAAGTGCGGGTCCTGGTAGCCTTTGGCCAGAGCTTCCACGTCCACTTTGTCACCGCCCACTTCCTGCGTTAGCGACGCCAGATCAGTAAGCGTGGTGATCACCTTGAGTTTCTTGGCTTCGGCGGACGGTGGTGCCAGCAGCGCCGCGCCAAGCAGCACGATCACCGCAAGAAAATAGAATTTAGACTGCGATTTCATATCTCTCCATTAAAAGGGGTGCGCTCCGTGCGCGCCCAGAGCAAACTGTATTTGTATAAACAGCTCGTTGGACACTTTGTTGTTCCCGGCGTACTGCGTAACCTGATATTGACCGCGAATCTGCGAGAACTCGCTGGGCCAATAGGTCAGCACGACGGAGCCACCGTTATCGTTGAGATGGGCGTTAAACGCCCGGTCGGAGTTGTCGTAGCGGGCCCCCACAAACCACCGCCGCGCAAACTGGTAATCTGCGGAGGCGTAATAACCGAACGCCCGCTGGAACCCCGGAGCGAAGAACACAGGGCAAACAGGCGTGACGCAGGCGTTGGTCGCGGGCTGGTCTTGTTGCCGCCAGATGAATTCGCTGCGCGCCGTAAAGGAGCGGTAAATCGAACGCGTCAGCGGCTTCCAGCGGTAGGTGGCGTCAATTCCGTATAGGTTGGTGAGAAAGTCGGTGCCGAACAGGTTGTGCCCGCGCGAATACGATCCGCCGATGGTAACGTTGCTATTGTCCGTGAGGTCGCGATACGCGCGCAGGTGGCCAACTACGCTCACGTCATCCTTGTTGGAGGCCGTGAACACGTCCGCTGAATCGCCGCGAAACACCTGCCCGGTGAAGTCCAGAAACAGTTTCCCCGGCATGGGAATGATGTGGTTGCCGGAAAAGCCCGCGTTGTTGATGCCGTCCTCTCCGCCCACCAGGTTCGTCGTTACCAGCGGCCGATTCACCCAGGGCAGCACGTGGTTGTGCAGCGCGTTGACTACGCCGAAGGCTGCGCGCATCTTGCCGGCCCTGGCCACGAAGCCCGCAGGCAGCGCAGTGAAGGTGATGTAACCTTCTTCCAGGTCCACGCCTTCTTCACCGAAGGAGAGGAAGAAGTCGCCGCGGGCGTAAGGATCGATGATGGCCTGAATGCCCAGTTCGGACTCGTGCATCTGGAACGACGGCGTGGGAGTCACCGGGTTGTGTCCGGCCGAGGCGATGAAGTCTCCGATCATGCTGATGTCCGGATTCAAGGCCTTGGACGCAGCCGCGCCGGCTCCGCCCAGCCGCGGTTCGTTGGCCGGGACCTGGCCTGCAGTGACCTGCGGCGCTTGCGTGGCAGGGGTGGGCTGCGTCGTTGGCGCGCCTTCTGCCGCTTGTGGCGCCGGTGCCGCCGGTTGCTGCGCCACTTGTGCTTTCACCTGCCGCAGCTGGCCTTCCAGCATCACCACGCGGTCTTCCAGGTCGGTGATTTTCTGGAGCAGGGCGGCCATGTCCTGAGCAGTGGGCGGTGGCGGCGTTGCTGTGGGCTGTTGCGCCGCGAGCCGTGCGCTCCCGGCAAAGGCCATCAGCAAGACTACAAAGATCTCGAAGCGTCTCATGCGAACTCCTCTATGTCCATGTCATGTCCATTTACAACGACAGTGGGTGGCCTCCTGCCAGGCAACGGAAACCCGTTTACACTGGCCGGGCCGGCGATAGTGAGCATCGCCGCAGCAGCATTCCTGACAGAAAGAAATACAAATGAAGGTCCCAACCCTGGGGTTAGGAACAGAGAAATGCCGCGGCGGCTTCAGGCTGCCGGAGGAGGACGAATGAAGAACGTAAGCTTGACGGCGGCGCTGGGGCGCTCGGTTTCAAGCGGCACCGTCACCGTAGCCACAGGGCGGAGCGTGGGCAACGGGTGGAGCGTAAGAGCCGGAGCGTTGGCGTGTGCCGAGACGCAAATGGCGCAGGAGCTGGCCGGACGCTGAGCGTCGGCATGGGCGTGCGTGGCTTCCAGCCCGGCAAACACCAGCAGAAGCAGGACGCACATCCACGCGATCCCGCGGCTGGACTCGACTTGGACCCTATTGATCATTTGCCGCTTAACGTACGAATGATTCTAGCAGAGCCCGGCCGCTACTCAGGGTACCCGAAAGGTGCCACCTCGACGAACACTGAAGTACCGAGCAACATCGCGTTCCCGCAAGCGATTCTTGAGTTCAGGGGGATTTTCTCCGCCCGATTGGATGCCTGGTCGCCCCTGACAGTTATCCAGCAACTCGCATTAGTCCTTGCCTAGCGGTACGCCCTGGACACAAAACGCCCGCCAAACCCGGAATTCAGGCCTTCTCCCGCTAGTCGAGAGCTGACAATTGGGGTACGATGGCTGTAATAAGCAGCAACGCTGGATTGACCCCCAATGCTGCTTCGAGCATTCCTCACGTTGAGAGGCAAGTTTTGCGCACAACCGTTCCTCCCGGGCTGGATCGTAAACAGGCTGAAATCTTCAGCCAGCTGGACCCGGGCCAGCTCCCCAAGCACGTGGCCATTATCATGGACGGCAACGGCCGGTGGGCCAAACGCCGTCATCTGCCGCGTATTGCCGGGCACCGTAAAGGCGTGGAGGCGGTGCGCGACGTGGTCGAGACCGCGGCCCGCATCCATCTGCCGGCGCTCACGCTCTACGCGTTTTCGGCAGAAAACTTTCTGCGCCGGCCGCCGACCGAAATTCAGTTCCTCATGAAGCTTCTGCACAGCTACCTGAAGAACGAGCTGGCGCTGATGCAGCGCAACAACATCCGGCTGAACTTCATCGGGCGGATCCATTCCCTGCCGCAGGAAGTGCAGGAGCGCATGGCCTGGGCCAAGGAAGAAACTTCCGGCAACACCGGCACCGTGCTGACGCTGGCGCTCAACTATGGCGCACGCTCGGAACTGGTGGACGCGTTCAAGGCCATGGTCCATGTCGCCGCTAACAATGGCGGGCTCGATCACCTCAAGATCGACGAAGAAACCGTAGACCGCCATCTTTACACCCGCAACCTTCCCGAGCTCGATCTGGTGATCCGCACCAGCGGCGAGATGCGCCTGAGCAACTTCCTGTTGTGGCAGGCAGCTTACGCCGAAATCTACGTCACCAAGACTTACTGGCCCGACTTCAGCGGCCTGGATCTGCTGGAAGCCATCCGCGAATTCCAGAAGCGCGAGCGCCGCTATGGCGGCCTCAACGAACCCCACGGCCTCGGGCCGGGCACGCATTCACATTCCAGCTCTCACATGCATACTCCTTCTCACGGGCATTCCCACAACAAATGAAGCGCGTCCTTACCGCCGTGGTGCTGATACCGCTGGTGCTGGGAATTCTTTTCAAAGCCCCGAACTGGCTTTACAGCGGATTCATCGGGCTGATTGCCGTGGTGGCCATCTACGAGTACTTCGGAATCGCCAAGCACTACCAGGAAAACATTTACCTTCATTGGTACGTGGTGGAAGTGGCGACTGGCCTATATTTTCTCGGGCATTGCCTGCACAACATTTCCGCATTCGGTGTGCACAATTTCGGCGACCGCTTTGAAAGTT